>NZ_LLWJ01000059.1:0-141484 GCF_001529285.1 Pseudomonas sp. TAA207
TTAAATTCCAGAATCCCTGTCTGCTCACGCAGATGGGGATTTTGTTTGTGCGCTCGAAAAACAATGATTATCGGCTCAGCCTGCAACGTGATCTCAGGTCACTGACCAGCCATGCCGGGTACAACTGCGGCGTGCTTCACCTAAAGTCCTACAAATAGACGCAGTCATTTCATGCTCCGCACACTAGAATGGGCGCAGTCATTTCAAAGCCAGAGACTCCTTATATGCCAGATCCGGTTGACGCCCGCAGGGTGTCAGATTTACCGCTGGACGAGTTAGTGGCCTGCCATGAGTGTGATCTTTTGATGCGCAAGCCGCATCTTGCCCTCGGCGAGAAAGCTCAATGCCCGCGCTGCGGATATGAGCTTTATGCCCATCGTCATAATGTGGTTGAGCGCAGTCTCGCGCTGGTGATTGCGGCTCTGCTGCTCTACGTGCCTGCGAACTTTCTGCCCATCATGCAACTCAATCTTTTGGGCCAAGTCTCACAAGATACCGTCTGGAGCGGCGTAGTCGGGTTGTTCGATACGGGTATGCAAGGTATCGCTGTTGTCGTGTTCCTGTGCAGCATGGGCATCCCACTGCTCAAGCTACTCTGCCAGCTCGCTGTGTTACTCAGTATTCGTTGGAACATAGGACGCGAATATGGCCTGCTTATTTACCGTATTTATCACCACCTGAAAGATTGGGGCATGCTTGAGGTCTACTTGATGGGGGTGCTGGTGGCGATTGTGAAGTTGGCCGACCTGGCGGAACTCAGCCTTGGACTTGGCCTGACCTGCTTCGTCAGCCTGTTACTGGTTCAAGTCTGGCTGGAGGTCGTCATGTCACCTCACCAGATATGGCAGGCCCTCTCAGGGGAGGATGCTCATGCGTGCGATTGATGCCGGGATCTTGATCTGTACCGAGTGCCACGAACTGAACCGGCAAGACCCTCAAACAGATGAACAAACATGCACTCGATGCGGCGCCTTAGTACACGCGCGTCGTCCCGACAGCCTGATGCGAACGTGGGCACTGTTGCTGACGTCAGCCATTCTTTATATACCCGCCAACTTATTGCCCATCATGACGATCAGTTCGTTAGGGCAGGGTTCGCCCAGTACCATCATGGCCGGCGTTATCGAGTTGGTGCAGCACGGCATGATCCCGATTGCTGCCGTGGTATTTATTGCCAGTATTCTGGTGCCAACCTTTAAATTGGTGGGTATTGCTTTGCTGCTGTTCTCTGTTCAGCGCCGCCAGCCTTTATCCGCCCGGCAACGCATCATCATGTATCGATTTATCGAATTCATTGGCCGCTGGTCGATGTTGGATATTTTCGTGATTGCCATCTTGGTAGCAGTGGTTAACTTTGGCCGTATAGCCAGTGTCGAGGCCAACCTGGGCGCTGTGGCGTTTGCCAGTGTGGTGATACTAACAATGCTTGCCGCTGTAACTTTCGATCCCCGACTAATTTGGGATAACACGGAGTCGGACGACGACCATGAGTGATTTACCTACCGCTAAAACCCGCCCGGCCTCTAACTGGTCGGCCATCTGGATTCTTCCCCTCATCGCGCTGATTATTGGCGGCTGGCTGGGCTGGCGTGCTTACAGCGAAACCGGGATCAACATCCAGGTTCGTTTCGAAAGTGGGGAAGGGATCGTCGCCAATAAAACCGAAGTGGTCTATAAGGGCATGCCAGTAGGCAAGGTAAAGACCTTGGCGCTGGATGAAGAAGGCCCTAGTAAAGGCGTCATCGCCACAGTCGAAATGGACAAGGATGTTGAGCAGTATCTGAAAACCAACACCCGCTTCTGGTTGGTCAAACCGAGCGTGACATTGGCAGGCATTACTGGCCTCGAAACCCTGGTGTCCGGTAACTACATCGCTGTTAGCCCGGCGGATGGCGGGCCTACGCGCAAGTTCAAAGCTCTTTCGCAAGAGCCGCCGCTGTCTGACGCAAAGCCTGGGTTGCACCTCACGCTCAAGGCAGATCGTTTAGGTTCACTGAACCGCGGTAGTCCGGTGTTCTACAAACAAATCCAGGTCGGTCAAATCAAGAGTTATGTGTTGTCTGAAGACCAGAGCACTGTTGAGGTCAAAGTTTTCATTGAGCCGACTTATGCCAACCTGGTGCGTAAACACACACGTTTCTGGAATGCCAGCGGCATCAGCATTGACGCCAATCTGTCCGGTGTAAAGCTGCGAAGTGAGTCGTTGGCCAGCATCGTCGCTGGCGGCATTGCTTTTGCGACACCGGAGAATCGTAAAGACAGCCCGCCGACCGACTCAAGCTTGCCGTTCCGCTTGTATGAGGACTTTGATGCGGCGCAGGCCGGGATCAAGGTCAAAGTTAAACTCAGCGACTTCGAAGGTTTACAGGCAGGCCGTACGCCGGTCATGTACAAAGGCATTCAAGTCGGTAGTCTCAAAGGCTTAAAGGTTGATCCAGATCTAACCAGCGCAAGCGCTGAATTGGCGCTGGACCCGTTGGCCGAAGACTACTTGGTAGAAGGCACTCAATTCTGGGTCGTCAAACCCTCTATATCACTGGCGGGCATTACCGGTCTGGAAGCGTTGGTCAAAGGCAACTACATTGCCATACGTCCTGGCGATAAGGGCAGCACACCTGAGCGCGAGTTCATTGCCCGTCCTAAAGCGCCGCCGTTGGATTTACGTTCGCCAGGTCTGCACATGGTGCTTTTCACTGACAACTTGGGATCGCTGGATGTGGGCAGTCCGATTCTCTACAAACAGGTTAAAGTCGGATCGGTTCAGAGCTATCAGTTCTCTCGCACCAAGAAGCAACTGATCATTGGCGTTCACATTGAAAAAGAATATGAAAATCTGGTGAATGCCTCTACGCGATTCTGGAATGCCAGTGGCATAACCCTGACAGGCGGATTAACGGGCGGCATTCAGGTTAAAAGCGAATCCCTGCAAAGCCTGATGGCAGGAGGCATTGCCTTCGAAACGCCGAAAGCGACGGCCCCTTTGCAAAAGCGCATTCCACGTTTCCGCTTGTTTACTGATCGCGATGCGGCCATGGAGCAAGGCGTGCCCATCACGATCAAAGTAGACCGTGCTGACGGCTTAAGCAGCGGTTCACCCATTCGTTTCAAAGGACTGACAGTCGGCAAAGTTGAAAGCGTTGATCTGAGTGATGATCTGCAATCTGTCTTGCTTCAGGCACGTATTACCGAAGTTCCTGATCGCATTGCACGGGTCGGCTCACAGTTTTGGGTGGTTAAACCGGAACTGGGTTTGATGAAAACGGCCAACCTGGAAACCCTCGTCACGGGTCAATACCTTGAGGTGCAGCCTGCGGCCAAAGACCGAGGCCAGCAAACCAGCTTCGTAGCACTGGATCGCGCGCCTGATGCTGCTCTGCCTCAGGCCGGGCTTAGTTTGGTGCTGAGTGCTGCGCGCCGCGGATCGCTGAAAGAAGGTGTACCGGTGACCTACCGCGAAGTTACCGTGGGCAAGGTAACCGGATATGAGCTGGGCAATACGGCGGACCGAGTGCTGGTGCACATCCTGATCGAGCCACGTTACGCACCTCTGGTGCGCAGCGGCAGCCGCTTTTGGAATACCAGTGGTTTTGGTGTCGACTTTGGCTTGTTTAAAGGCGCGACAGTGCGCACCGAATCACTTGAGACCCTGATCCAAGGCGGTATCGCATTTGCAACGCCGGATGACGGCAAAATGGGCAATCAGGCCCGGCCGGAGCAAACCTTCCCGTTGTTCGATGCCTTTGAAGATGAATGGCTTCAATGGGCGCCGAAAATACCACTCGGCAAGTAACCCCCCATAGCCTTTAAAACCGCGATCACTGATCGCGGTTTTTTTTTATTCATTTTTCACCACCACGCTCCCGTGGCCTGTATGACACGCCGGAACGATTTTTTAATGTTCAGTAAATTCCTACAAGCGAATTGAAAATAAACAGTTAGATTCTTCACTGTTTCATCAAGGGTAGAGAGTTGCTCTGCGTATATAAGTCTTTGTGCTCAGTGCGTGGCGATATTTAAGCCTTTGATAAAACAATGCTGAAATTAACGATTGCTTTTAATTGTGCGTTGTTTCGGTGTTCGCATAATCACGGGGCATTCATTTGTCCTTGAGTGATGAGCGCCGTTGTGAACGGGTGCGTGTTTAAACACCTTGCTCGGGTGCAAGGTGTTTTTCAAGTGTCCACGGTCACGTAAACGTGTGAGTAATTAAAGCAACGTATTTTTAATTGACTTACATAGGAACAATTTAGATGAACATTGCAATAAAAACTGCGTTGGCTTCCATGGTCTTTCTGGCAGGTTCTGCCTCTGTTGTTCATGCGGCAGGCGCAGGCCAAGGCACTGTTACGTTTAAAGGGGCGATTATCGAAGCCGCCTGCTCCATTGACCCCGAAAGTGTGGATCAAACCATCGGGCTGGGCCAAGTTGCAAAGTCGGCACTGACCGGGGGGGGCACTGCAACGCCTCAAGATTTCTACATCAAACTGGTGGGCTGCAACGTAACCAGCCTGACCGATAAAACGGTCACCACGACTTTCACCGGTGCTGAATCAGCCGATGTTCCCGGTGCGTTGGGCATCGTCGGGACTGCCAAAGGCGCTGGCGTCATGATGGTTGATGGCAGTGGCACCGCGGTGGTACTGGGCACAGCAACCAAGCCGCAACTCCTTCAGGACGGTAATAACCAACTGTCTTTTGGCGCCTTCTTGAAAGGTCAGGCAACGGGCGACATTACGCCGGGTGAGTTTAGCGCCGTGACGAACTTCTCCTTGGCTTACCAATAAATGTTAGTCCTGCCGCCGTGTAGTCGGCGGCAGGACAAAACAGGAGGGGGAATCAATGTGAAAGTGTTTACGGCGTCAGCGTTTAGTTGCGTGCTTGCCATGTTTCTAACTTCCTGTCTGTCGGTATTTGCCGAGCCACGCCAACAAGGCAGTGGTGTCGTCACGTTAGGTGGGCAAATACTTGATTCCGCATGTGCTCTGGATGCTAACAGCGCTTATCAAGTAATTGATATGACGCCCGTCCCTGTCGGGCGATTAGTTCGCGAGGGAGAGAGCGATCCACATCCTTTTTCATTGCGCTTGATCCAGTGTTCGCTGACCCGCCCTGATCCTGATCGTCCAGGTCAATACTTACCGGATTCGGAACATGTACGGGTGACCTTTGAAGGTTTGACTGATCGTGAGGGGCGCTCTTTTGCTGCCTTGGGATCTTCGCAGGGTGTGGCTTTGCACATAACGGATGTAAACGGTCAGGAAAGTATCCCGGGAGTGCCCATGGACCTGATGCCCTTGGCGGGAGAGGACATGGTGCTCAATTACGTGCTTCAACTGGTTGGCAATGATCAGCCAATAGCTGTCGGAACTCATCGTGCTGCGGTGCGTTTCAGGCTGGAGTATTACTGAATGTATGGGCTGTGCGCGTTATTAAACCCTTTGATAGGCAAGCCAAGACTTCAACCCGGTTTGCTCGCAGGACTCCTGTCGATAAGCAGTGGGGTATTGGCTGCTGGGGATATCCAGTTCAACACCGATATTCTTGATCTGCATGATCGTAGCAATTTTGACCTGTCTCAATTCTCGCGCAGTGGTTTTATCCTGCCGGGGACTTATCCGATGGCTGTGCAGCTTAACAGCGACACACTCCCTGAGCAGTCGGTGGCGTTTCACACCTCCGAACAGGACCCGAAAGACAGCCTGGCTTGCTTGACCCCAGAGTTGGTGGGGCAAATGGGCTTGAAAAAAGAGTATTCAGCTCAACTGACCTGGTGGAAAAGTGGTGAGTGTCTAGACACCCGCAGCTTGCCCGGAATGGAAGTTTCGGGTGATTTGAGCAGCTCCACGCTGCACATTTCGCTGCCTCAGGCTTACTTTGAATACAGCGCTCCCAATTGGGACCCTCCGTCGCGTTGGGATGAAGGCGTTCCGGGTCTGCTGCTTGATTACAACATCACAGCGCAGAACATCCATCAGCGAGACGAATCGGTACGCAACAATTTCAGCGGTAACGGCACCGTGGGTGCTAATGCTGGCCCCTGGCGTTTTCGCGCCGACTGGCAAGGCCGGGCTGACAGCGCTGATACTGGCAATACACAAAAACTGGAATGGAGCCGTTTTTACGCATATCGCGCATTACCTTCTATCCAGTCGCGCCTGACATTGGGTGAAAACTACCTGTATTCAGATATTTTCGACAGCTTTCGGTTTGTCGGTGCTTCGCTGAATTCAGACGACACGCAGTTGCCTCCCAACTTGCGCGGCTATGCGCCTGAAGTGTCAGGTGTGGCCTTGACCAACGCTAAAGTCGTCATCAGCCAGCAGGGCCGTGTGCTCTACGAAACGCTCGTGGCAGCCGGACCGTTTCGCATTCAAGACCTCAATGATGCCGTCAGCGGTTCTCTGGATGTTCGCGTTGAAGAGCAAGACGGCACCGTCACCACTTTCCAGGTTGAATCGGCAAGTATTCCCTACCTGACACGCCCCGGTACTGTTCGTTACAAAGTGGCAGGTGGCCGGCCATCAGACCTGCATAAGGGAGGGCAAGGCAATGCTTTCGCCACGGGTGAGTTCTCGTGGGGGGTGAGCAATGGCTGGTCTCTGTATGGCGGTGCAATCACAGACAACAATTACAAAGCATTTTCCCTGGGTGTAGGACGTGACTTGCTTGCATTTGGAGCGCTGTCATTTGATGCCACGCGTGCTCAAACATCCCTGTCGGATGAAACCTTGTCGGGTGCTTCTTACCGCTTGAGTTATTCGAAGCGATTTGAGGAATTTGACAGCCAAATCACTTTTGCCGGTTACCGCTTCTCCGAGAAAAACTACCTGAGCATAAGTGAATATTTGGATGCGAGTCAGTACGGCGGCCCCGTGGGAGGCAGTAAGTCGCTCTATACCGCAACATTCAATAAGCAGTTCCGTGACGCGGGAGTCTCTGTTTATCTCAACTACAGCAACCAGTCTTATTGGGACCGTCCGGCTAGCGAGCGATGGAATTTATCGTTGGCGCGTTATTTCAATATGGGCACGATCAAGAATATGAGCCTGTCGATGAATCTGTTCCGCAATCAGGAGCGCGATCAACGCAGCGGAGCACAAAGCAGTACCGGGATGTACCTGTCGCTCAGCCTGCCGTTGGGCAGATCGGGGACGTTATCGACGAGCGCCAGCAGAACGATGGACAAAAACAGCTATTCAGCGCGATTCAGTGATCGACTCGATGAGCGCAATAGCTATCAACTCTCGGCCAGTGATAACTCGGTCAGCGGATACCTGAGCCATGTGGGTGATCGCGCCAACCTGGACTTCAGCGCCAGCGCACAAGAAAACGACTACACCAGCCTCAGTCTTTCTGCGCGCGGCGGCGGCACCCTCACCGCCAAAGGGGGGGCTTTGCATCGAAGCGGCAGTATGGGCGGCACGCGTTTGATGGTCGACACCGCCGGTGTGCCCGATATCCCGATCCGTGGATATGGTGCGGCGAGTCGCAGTAACGCGTTTGGTAAAACCGTTATTTCAGACATCAGCAGTTATCACCGTACGGCGGCGAGCGTTGATCTGGAAAACTTGCCAGCCAATGCCGAAGCGACTCAATCCGTGACCCAACTGACCTTGACTGAAGGGGCTATTGGCTACCGCTCACTGGATGTGATCTCAGGCGAGAAAGCCATGGCGGTGATCCGGCTACTTGATGGCAGTACGCCTCCGTTTGGCGCCACAGTGAAAAATCAGAGGCAGCAGGACACGGGCATCGTCAACGAGGACGGAAGTGTTTACCTGAGTGGTATTGAGCCTGGCAAACAGATGACCGTCAGTTGGGGCGGTACTGAACGCTGCACCCTGATGTTACCTGCGAGCGTGCCAGCCGATGGTTTGGTGTCTGCGCTGAACCTGCTTTGCGAAGGCGCAAGTGCGAATGACAAGTCGCCTGCACTCACCCCCTTGACTGACAACGACACGGAGAACAAACACTTATGACGCCTACATCGCGTTTCACGCCGTTGGCACTTGCGCTGGTTGCGTTGTGCCTGCTTAACAACGCCAAAGCGGCCATTGGCCTTGATCGAACCCGGGTCATTTTTGATGGCAGTAAAGACGCTGTCAGCATGAGCATCACCAACAACAACACACAGCTCCCTTATCTGGCTCAAGGTTGGATCGAGGATGAACAAGGTAACAAGATCAGCACCCCGCTGACGGTGCTTCCTCCTGTTCAACGCCTGGAGCCGGGTAAGCAGAGCCAGGTAAAAGTTCAGGCATTGCCCGCCGCTAAAATGCTTCCCCAGGACCGGGAGAGCGTCTACTACTTCAACCTGCGTGAAATTCCGCCCCGTACAGACAAGGCCAACACGCTTCAAATTGCCCTGCAAACCCGGATCAAGCTGTTTTATCGGCCAGCCGCGATCGTTCCCAGCCAGCAGCAGCTGTCCAATCCCTGGCAGCAAAAGCTGACTCTTACGCGGGTTGGGGATCAATACCGGGTGAATAATCCAACCCCGTATTACGTCACGCTCGTCGATGCCCGACGCAGCAAAGATGCCAAGACAGCCGAAGGTTTTGAGCCGTTAATGGTGCCGCCCAAAGGGTCGCTCACCTTGTCCTCCAGTGCCAAAGCACTCGGCGTTACACCGTATATGACTTATGTGAATGACTACGGCGGTCGTCCGACGCTCGCTTTCAGCTGTTCGGGTGATACCTGCACGGTGAACCTGGCGGCCTCACCGGGGGATGAGTAATGCACGCTACAGGAGGCGCTTATGAAACCTGACAGTACAAAGACCCTCGTTTGCCTGTTGTGTGTGCTACTGACGCCCGGCACCCAGGCTGCGGATGAGGACGGTATGGGCGGATTACTGGACATTTCAGGTTCCCTGCACCATTCCGCCTGCATGGTGGAAATGTCCTCGGCGTATCAGACCGTGGAGCTGGGTAATATCCCGCGCAGTCAATTGCAACAACCCGGTGATGGGGCGACGCCCATTGCGTTCCATTTGCGATTTTTTGATTGTCGACGGGCAGCGGGCAGTATCACCAATGAACGGACGGGCAAGCTGGTCTGGAGTGCTTATCACCCGGTGGTGTCGGTTGCATTTCTGGCGCCTGCCGATGCGGATGACTCCCGCCTGGTCCAGGTACGCGGCATCTCCGGGTTAGGGCTGCGCCTAAGCGACTCAATGGGCCGGGATGTGCGTTTGGGGTCTAGAGGCGAACCTTTATTTTTGGCCCACGGCAGTGACACCTTGACGTGGTATGTCCAGCCCACCCGTACCCCGGCAGCGCTGAGCAATGGCGCGTTCAGGGCCGTGGTGGATTTCAGGCTCAATTATGAGTGAGGGTGCAACCATGGCTAAAGCCGTCAATGCCAGAACCTTATGTGTGTGCACTCTGCTGCTTTTAGCCATCAGCGAAGCGGCTCTGGCACAGGTCTCTCTGGCGATCCGCGGGGTCATCATTGCGCCTCCGACTTGCATCATTAATGGCGGGAACACGCTCAATGTTCCGTTTGGTAATGCCCTTATGACGACCCGAATCGACGGTGTGAATTATCGCCGCCAGGTGCCTTATACGGTCACCTGTACGGGCCTGCCCTCAAATGGCATGACCCTGAAACTGCAAGGCACCGGGGCAGGCTTCGACAGCACGTCTCTGAGTACCAACAACGCAGATCTGGGCATCAAACTCTTCATCAATGGTGCGCTCTGGCCCCTCAACAACACGGTGAACTTCACCTACCCGACCTTACCGCGCATGGAGGCGGTGCCCGTGAAAAGGATTGGCAGCGTGCTCAGCGCCGGTGCTTTTTCGGCGTCGGCAACGGTCGTGGTTGCATTGCAATGACAAGGAAAAACACATGAGACTCTGGCTCCAGCCTGCTCTGCTCGCACTGTGTTCCATGGGGCTTGGCAGCAATGCAGTGGCGAACCTTACGTTCGACGGCACATTGGTCGAACCGCCGCCGTGCACGATCAACAGCGGCGGCTTGATAGAAACCGACTTCATGGATGTCGGTATTAGCAAGGTTGATGGCATTAACTATCGCCGACCGGTGAGCTACACGATTACGTGCTCGTCGGGAACCTTGCCATGGGAAATGGTATTGACGGTCAAGGGGGTCGCCACGTCTTTCGAATCATCCGCCGTGCAAACCAGCGTCGCTGATCTGGGCGTTCAACTCTTGCAAGACGGCACGCCCCTGAACCTAAACACGCTTCTGATCATCAACCCTACAACTCCGCCAGTGCTGGAAGCCGTACCGATCAAGCGGCCAGGCGTGCTGCTCGCCACGGGCGGGTTTACGGCTTCGGCCACATTGTTGGCTGAGTTTCAGTAAGGAAGGGTGGTTATGAGAAGTGCAATGCAAGCCAACGGTTTTCAGGTGGGCAGATTATTTTTTTTACTGGCAGGGTTTTTACTGACGCCAAGCCAAGGGCAGGCCGCGGATAACCTTATATTCAAAGGCAATTTGGTGGCTGAGGCCTGCACCCTTCGTCCAGGTGATGAGGCGTTGGCGGTTGAGATGGGAGAGGTCTCAAGCCGCGACCTCTACACAAACACTCGCACGGTGGGCAGGCTTTTCGAAATCCATCTTGAAGACTGCGATTCGAGTACTGCTGATTCGGTCACTACGACGTTCAGTGGTGTGGAAAATATTGAACTTCCCGGGCTGTTGGCGCTGGACGGCGGCAGCGTTGCGAAGGGTATTGCGATAGGGCTTGAAACACCGGCCGACCAACCGTTGCCTTTGAATGTGGTCAGCGATGAACAAGCGCTCAGTGACGGTCACAACGTAATTGCTTTCAAAGCTTATATAAGGGGTGAACCCCAAGCCTTGGCGGATCAATCGATTAGCGCTGGTGTATTTAGTGCGATCTCCACGTTTACCCTGGATTACCCCTAACGGTTTAACTCTTACCCTCCTGCCGCGCGGGGTGCACCGACGCTCTCGTGTGAAGAGAACACTTCAATATGAATTACCTGACCGGCCTCTTGCTGTTGTTGTTCATGCATACCGCTATGGCTTCGCAATGCCGAGTGAATGGCGGGCTTTGGCAAGACGTGACCTATAACTCCCTTTATATTTACGCCCCCGTGCTGACGCACCCCGGTTCGGGGCGGATTTTACTGGATGGGTATCTGATGGAGTGTCGTTATACCCCGGATGGTTTTCCGGCAACGGTCAAAGATTATTGGCACACCTACACGAATGCGTTAGTCCCCGGGCCGAAGTTCTTGAACTACAGGATGGGATTGCGCATTAACAATGTTGATTACCCGATACCGGTAGGCCCTCGCATTCACCTTGCCACGATGTCGAACAATGGGCGGGGTGTCGACTTGCGCACGTATATGTACATCCTCACTCAAGGATCGCCCGGCAGCCCGATTGATATTCGCCGCGGGGACCTTCTAGGCACGATGGTTTTAAAACAAACCAACAATACGGGCAACCCGGTTGAGCCCGTGGTGAGGGTTTATCTATATGCCGATAACAACTTCGTCGTTGAACCGTCGACGTGCACCATCAATAACAATCAATCCATTGATATCAATTTCAGTACAGTGGACAGCACCCAGATTGGTGAGAGTGTTAGCAGTACACCGATCCGCATGCCGGTACGGTTGAATTACTCGTGTCCCGACCCGGGGGTCACCTTGCCAATCAAAATAACGCTCAAAGGTACGGCGTCCTCCTTCAATGCCAATGTGCTGGGCATGAGTAACATCAATTTAGGGGCTGGACTGTTACGTGCCGGGGTGTTGATTGGGCCAGAGCAATCATTTAACAGCATGATCAATAATAGTTCGGGCGGCGACGATGTGGTCTTCGCACTCATACGGCAATCGGGTAGCACTCCGGCCGCGGGGGCTTTTAACGCGAGCGGTACGCTAGTGATGGGCGTGCCCTGAAACAACATCATGTTGAATAAATACGTGTTCAAGGATGCGCGCTCAAGCGAACCGCCTAACGCTTAAAGACTGTCTTCTTGAGTCAATACAAGTGAGAAAACAATGAAACTTATAATCGGTACAGTGCTGTTGCTGCTCATGCAGTCCGTGTCGGCTTCACAATGCCGAGTGAACAATGGTCCTTGGGAGAGTGTGGCCGGCGGCTGGTTTCCGCTCACCGTGCCTTTGATTGATCACCCCAGTACGGGGCGAATTGATCTTGATGGTTACATTATGGAGTGCCGTTACACACCGGATGGGTGGCCTGCCTCAAGCACGGACCGTTTGTACACAAAGCCGGGGGCCTTACTGTCTCCTTATTTTGGTAACTACACGGTGGGGTTGCGCATACGTGGCAGGGACTACCCCAGCCCCGTGACGGGAAATGTCCTGCTGGCCACGATGCCTAATGACGGAAGGGGGCGCAATCTTGAGACCTTCATGTACATCCTGACCCGAGGCTCTCCGGGCAAACCTATTAATATTCGTGCGGGGGATTGGTTCGCCACCTTCCAGCTTCGTCAAGACGGCTTTCATACTGACCATGATGTGGATGTGCTGCTGTATGCAGGCAATGACTTTATAACTGAACCGTCCACCTGCACGATCAACGGCAATCGTCCCATCGACGTCAACTTCAACACCGTCGACCGTACACTCATTGGCGAAGCGGCCAGTAGTACGCCAATACGTACCAACATCCGCTTGAACTACTCTTGCCCAGATCCCGGCATTACGATGCCTATCACCATTACGCTACAGGGCATTCCTGCCTCGTTTGACGCCGGTGTGCTGAGTACGAGCAATCCGAACCTGGGCACGGGAATGCTGCGAGGGGCAGGGCAAGTAAGCCCCGGCAGTGCCTTCTCAACCAACATCGTCAACAGTTCGGGCGGGGACGATGTGACGTTCGCGCTCACCCGTCGACCCGGCAGCGTTCCAGCCACCGGTGCTTTTTCCGGGAGCGGCACGTTAGTCATGGGCATACCTTAAGCCCCAAGGGATGCAGACCTGCGCTGATGGATACCGTGCGACGAGAATGTTCAGTACGCACGGGCCATGCTCAAACCCGATACACCTCAATCACTTCCATCACTTGCGCCATTGCTTCGTATTGTTCATCGACGCGTTGTGCCAACTGGCTCCACTCGGGGCTCAAGCATGCCTGTTCCAGGCTTTCACAGCAGCGCGCCAAATGCTTTGCCTTGATCATTCTTGCCCCGCTTTTGACCTTATGGGCAATATCACTGAGGCCCGGTAAATCGTTTTTGGTGAATGCTTTTAACAGGCACGCCATATCGTCTTCGAGGCTATCGATCAAAGGCTCAAGCAGACTTTTCAGGGTATTGGCGTCCCCGCCGGTGAGTTGTTCGAGGGCTTGCAGATCAATCAGTTGGCTTGAGGGCGAAACATAATGTTCGCTATGCGGATCGACGTTGATCCGATTCGCCGACATTAGTCGGGCTTCCAGGCTTTGCAAACTGATGGGTTTGAACAGGCAATCATTCATTCCCGCTGCCAAGCAGCGCTCGGCCTCCCCGATCTGGGCATTGGCGGTAAATCCCACGATTAAAATGGCGCTGGCGCCAGTGGCTGCCTCCTCTGCACGTACGGTGCGGGCCAGTTCGTAACCATCCATGACCGGCATCGAACAGTCGGTCATGATCATGTCAAAGCGTTCTGCCCGCCAGGCTTTCAACCCTTGCGCACCGTCTGTGGCCTCAATCGCGGTATGCCCCAGATACCCCAACTGTTGAGTCAGCAACCTGCGATTGGGGGGGTAATCGTCAACCACTAATACTTTTAAAGGTCGAGTTTGACAGCCCGCCACACTGGCGACAGGTGCAACCGGCATCTGTGACAGCAACGTCACGATCTCCAGTTGCATGTTGATGCACGTCCCTTTGCCCAGCGTGCTCTCCAACGTCAGCGTGCCGCCCATCATGGCGCACAACTGACGGCTGATCATCAGCCCCAGTCCCGATCCGCCCGGTGTTTGCTGCTGCGGGTTGACCTGGGAAAAACAACTGAATAAACGTTGTTGATCGTCGTTTGAAATACCGATGCCCGTGTCTTCAACCTGCACAGAGAGGTGAAGCCTTTCACCATCATCAGAACGCTTGGCGCGAACACTCAAACGCACTTGTCCGGCCTCTGTGAACTTGATCGCATTGCTGAGCAGGTTGGACAGAACCTGCCTGAAACGCAGCGGGTCGATCAATACGTCGGTGCTGATTTTTGGGTCAAGCTCAACGCTCATCAACAGCCCTTTTTGTTGGGCCATGCCCTCGAATACCCGAACGGTGGACTGGACCAATGCCATCAAGTGTGTGCGTTGCTGATTGAGTGACATGCGCCCGGATTCAATTTGCGCGATATCCAGGATTTCACCAATCAGTTCAAGCAACCCATGTGCCGCTTCAGACGCCACGTTGATCGACTCTTTATCGGCAACGCCTTGTTCGGCTTTTTTCAAAGCCAGTTCAAGCATCCCGATTACGGCGTTCATCGGCGTGCGGATTTCGTGACTCATGGTGGTCAGAAAATCACTTTTTGCCAGATTGGCCTGATCGGCGTGATTTTTAGCTTCTTTTAACTGCTCAAACAGTTGGGCGCGTTCACTGATGTCGATCCAGCCGCCGATCATGCCTGCCACCGCACCGTCGCTCCCCCGATAAGGCAGCACCCAGTGATAAATCGTCAGCACCCGACCGTCAGGCAGTGTCAGCGGGTGGTCGCGTAGCAGTGGGCGAGCGTCTTGCATCACGCTCATATAGTCATTGTGGTAGGCCGTGCTTTGCTGTTTGGGGCTAAACGACAGTTCAAGCAGGCTTTTGCCTATGACGGCTTCGCGACTGACGCCAAAGGTTTCTAGATACACTTCATTGCAAATCAACAAACGTCCTTCACGGTCACGCACATAAATAGGGTGGGGCGTGCCGTCGATCAAGGTGCGCATGAACGCCAGTTGATCACTTAATGCGCGCTCAGCGTGATCGCGTTTCTGAATGAGCCCGCGCAGGTAAGCGATCCACACAACCCCCAGTACCAAGATGCTTGCCAGAATCATCGAGACTTTTAGAAACGTTGAGCGGTGACGCTCCCAATATCGACTGTCCAGCACGACTGCGCTTTGCCAGCGTTTGGTCAGCACATCCATTTCTTCCGGGGAAATACTGGTCAGCGCCTTGCCTAAAATTGAGTACAGCGCTGGCGCATTCGCACCGACCGCCAACGAAAACTGGGCAGGCGTAATGCCCACGGTGCTACGAATTCTTAATTGGCCGCTGTAGTGCTGTTTGATCAAATAACGTGCACTGATCAATGAGTTGACTGCCCCTTCAACTTCGCCCCTGGCAACCATCGCCAAGGCTTGCGCGGAGTTAGTGGCCGCAATCAGTTTCACGCCCGGGAAGTATTGTTTCAGGTAAGGGTGCGTCGTGTTGTCGATCACCAACGCCACTCGCTTACCTTCCAGCATATCCAGTGTCAGCGCGCTCCCCGGCTTTACAGGTGTGACCAATACAAAAGGGGTGGTGAGATAGGGCTTGGTAAAACGCAGGGTATTTTCTCGGCTGTTACTGGGGGTGAAGGCGGGGGTCAGGTCGGCATCACCCTGCTTGATCATGTCCGTCAATTGCGCCACGGAATTGCTGCGTACCAAATCGAATTTCAGCCCTGTACGCGCACTGATCTTGGCCAGCAGGTCGGCCGCCAGCCCGCTGAAAACGCCACGATCATCAAAAAAGTTAAAGGGCAAAAAATCTTCGGTGATCGCCACTTTCAGCCGGGGATGCTGAGTGATCCAGAGCTGCTCTGACGGCGAAAAGTGCAACGGGTCGCGCCCCTCGAATCTCATGCCGCTACCCCCCCAGCGGCTTAAAATTGCATAACTTTCGTCCGGGGGAATGCGAGCCAGCGCGGCATCGATTATTCGCAGTAAACGCGGATTGGGGTGATGGACTGCAAAAGAAAAAGGATGCCCCTCAATAGGGGAGAAGTCTTTGAGATAAACGTTGTTCAAATAGTTTTTATTGATCAGGTAATTGGTGCTGATGGCATCCCCCAGGTACATGTCCGCCTGACCAAAAGCGACCGCGCCAATAGCACTCAGGGTTGAGGCGTATAGCTGCACATCCGCATGCGGATATACCGTTTTGACCTCTTCAAGTGGCTGGTAGTGATACAGCATGGCCAGCCGCAGCCCTTTTGGTTGCGCAGCGTTTTGCAGATTGTTGCCCGCGCGCGTGACCAGCACAGGCGTATCAAGTGCATACGGTGAGGAGAATGCCAGCGCGGGATCGGTCATCTCATAGGCATTGGCCGTTCCCAGTAAATCAATGTCACTTTTTTTTAACGCCTCAATGACCTCGGCGCGAGAATCATACCGGCGCACCTTGAACGGGATGTGTAGCAGCTGGCTCAGCAACCCAGCATAGTCGGCCGTCAATCCTTCGAAATAATCGCTGCCGGTTGAAATATCAAAGGGCGCATAGTCTGGTGCTGAGGTGCCCAGCGTCAGCGAACCCTTGCTCATTAACCATTGTTTGTCGCCCTCGCTCAGGCCCAGAGGCGCAATATCTATGTGCGAACGAGCCAGCAGTTGCAAGTCGACGGAGCCTGCACAACCCGTCGACGTCATACATAACGAGAAGAACAAGGGCAGGTATTGTCGACGTGACAATGTGCTCATTCGACCAGATTGTTGCGTTTTGCGAACTCAGCCAAATAGACCACAGACTTGATATTGAGCTTGTTGAGGACGCGGGTTTTATAGGTGCTGACGGTTTTTTCGCTTAACAGCATGGTTTCAGATATTTTTTTGTTGGATAAACCTGATACTAAATATTGCAGCGTTCTCAGTTCTCGATCAGACAGTGTCTTGATCAGTTGTTGATCGCTTTGGTTGTCGTTCCCCGCAGTGGCGACATTGGCGTTAATGTCATTTAAATAAATGCCGCCACTCATCACGCGATGGATAGCGTGAGTTAACGCGTCCACATCTTCGGTTTTTTCAATAAAACCGATGGCGCCTGCACGGATACAGCGATCAGCAAAAAATGCAGACCCCTTGGAGGTGAGGACCAATACTTTTATGGGTAAACCGAGTATGTGCAGGCGCTTCAACACTTCCAGCCCATCCAGCTTGGGCATTGATAGATCAAGAACAATTAGATGCGGAACATGCGATCGCGCCAAGTCCAGAGCGGTTGCCCCATTATCTGTTTCTGCCGCTACCTGGAAATTGGCTTTCTCTAATACCAACCTGACAATGCGTCGAATAAAAGGATGGTCGTCTACAATTAGGGCCTTACGCATGATATCTCCTACAACTTTTTAAGAATACTTTGTAGGCTGCTGACTTTAGCTATCCCAACATGTTGATAGAAAAGCATTTTCGGATCTGAAAGAGTGTAGTGAGTCACTAGTTGGATAAACATATCTCTTTTTAAGTCACGCAACGTGTAAAGGTTACGGCTTTCTGAAGTGCCTGAGGTAGATGAAATAGGTATGAGATACCACAGTGGTCACCGAAAAAGCATCTAAAACCCGGATAAGCAGTGTTGTTAGAGTGCCAAGCACTGCGGCGTTAAAGCATTTAGCAGTGTGCTGTTTGTTTGTTGGAAGATTGGTAGGAATTTTCTGAAAATAAAAATATATTTTAGTTTCTGATGTAAGACATATTTGTAGACGTTTCGATATCTGCGGTTGTGGATAACTTCGAGTGTGATCGACTTTACGTCTTACTCGCCTGTTGAACAAAAAAAAGGCCGCGATCAGTGATCGCGGCCTTGTGGTGTACAACCTGGGTGCATCAGACCTCGTCCAGCGCTGGCTGTTGTGCAACCGCGGCCAGCGCAGGTTTCACCTCGTCATGGCGGCGAATGTATTTCCAGTCATCCTCATCGATATAAATCCCGTTAGGCCCGCTGCCACCCTCAAGGTCGATGGCCACATGGGCGCACACTTGCGGCTTGACGCTGGCCAGAATCGGCACAAAGCCCAATTGCAAACTGGTTTCGAGCAGCGCGGTCTGGTTCTTTTCATCAATGTCTGCCGCTTCATCGAGGTAGTACGGCAAACGAATGCGCCCGGCCAGGTCACGGTCCATCAAGTGCAGCAACAAATACATGTTGGTCAGCGCCTTGATCGTCATGGTGGTGCCGTTGGACGCCGCCCCGTCGATGTCGGTATGAATCACCGGCTGGCCATTGACCTTGGTGATCTCGAATGCCAGTTCAAACAGGTCCTTGAGGCCCAACTGGTTATGGTTGGCGGCCACCAGACGGGCCAGGTATTCCTTGGCTTCTTCGTTCTTGTTGTCTTGCTCGGCGCTTTGGCTGAGGTCGAACACCGACAATGTTTCACCCTCTTCGTATTGCCCGGCGCTGTGGATAATTTGATCGATGTGCTTGAGCGCTTCCTTGTTGGGCGCCAGCACAATGCGAAAGCTTTGCAGGTTCGATACCTGGCGTTTGTTGATCTCGCGGTTGAACAGCGCCAGTTGGTGCTCAAGGCTGTCGTAGTCGCTGCGAATGTTGCGCAGGGTACGGGCGATATCAGTGACGGCTGCGCGCCGCGCTTTGCCCAGGGTCAGGGCTTCTTCAGTGCGGTGCGCGTACGCGTTGATCAGCAGTTGCAGTCGGCGCTCCATATCGTCTTCGCTGTCGAACTTGGCCACCCCTTTCAAGCGCACTTGTGCATACAGCGCTTCGATCTGGCCGTCGCAGCGCAACAGCCCTTGCCACGTGTCCTGATAGTCGTTGAGCAATGGCAGCAAGTTGTCCATCGAGTCGTCGATCGGGTCCATGAACGGGGTGCCGAAAGGCAGGTCGGCGGGCAACAGTTGGCGGCGGCGCAGGCTGTCATCCAGCGTGCGCTGCTTGGCTTCCATGTCGCCGAGCTGGCGCCCGACCAGTTGCAGCTTGGCCGACAGTTGCTGCACGCGTTCGGTGAACGCATCGCTGGAGCGCTTCAATTCATCTTGCGCCGCTTCAGCTTGAGCCAGTTGCTCCAGTTTTTCGCCTTCTTCGGCACTCAGCGTCTGGCAGCGGCGCAAGTCTTCCAGCGCCTTTTGCGCGTCCAGCACTTGCTGGTACAGCGACTCGGCTTCGTGCTTGCTCGCCGCGCGGTCCGAGGTCACGGCCTGTTGGGTTTTCAGTTGCTTGAGTTCTTTGTCCAGACGCTCTTTTTGATCGCGCAGTGCGGCCCGGTCTGCCAGTGCTTGCAAGGCAGGCGGTTCGATATGGCTGAGGTCGATGGACAGCCCCGGTGCTTCAAAGCGTTCGCCTTTGAACCCCTCCAGGATCATTTCCAGCGATTTGACCCACGCGTCGCTGTCGTCCAGCGCAATCCCGTGCTCGCCCAGCGGCAGGCTGAACAGAGCGCTGTTGAACAACCGCATCAGGCGCTCAACGTCCTGCTGCGAAAATTCTTCGCGCAGACGGGCGTAGCTGTTGTTGTCGGCGTGATCGAGTTGCTGCTTGACTGACTTCAGGCGTTTTTCCAGATCGCGAACCCGCTCGTCCAGGTCTTCGGCGCTGAACTGACGCGATTGCGCGAGCGCGCCCGCCAGTTCGTCGTGCGCGTCTTTGGCGGCGAGCAACTGTTGTTCGAGTACTTTCACATCGTCCACCAGCGCGAAGCGGTGCTTGAGCACCGACAGCTCGCCCAGCCAGCGCTGGATGCCGGTGATTTCGCGCTCCAGGCGCATCAGTTCCTGGGTGCTGCTGCGCTGATCGTTTTGCAGTGCGTCTTGCTCGCCGCGGTAGTGCTCGGACTGAATCAGCAGCTCCTCTTTGCGCGCCCCGGCATAGTCCTGCCAAGTGCCGAGCAATGAATCAAGCACCGGTGACAGGCGATGCAGCTTGCCGCGTAGCAGGTCGCGCTGGCGCACACCGCCAGCCAATGACTCGACCAGTGGCCCGGCGCCGACCAGTGCGTTGTAATCCTGCTCCATGCGCCGTACATCGCGGAACGCTTCTTCACAGGCGGCGATGTAATCGACACTGCCCGAGCGCAGGCTGTGCTCAAAGGCATCGAGGAACAGTTGCTTGAGCTTGGCTGCCGTGATTTCGCGCATGTGCAGCAGGTTGATAAACAGCGCGCGGAAAGTTTTGAGGCTCTGTTCGCTGGTGGAGCGCAGCGGGATCAGGGTGAGGTCGAGCGGGATCGAGGTGTGACCGCCGACCAGCAAGCGCCGCAGTTCGTCAGGCTTGAGTTCGTAGGCTTTCAGGCCGTTGCGCTCAAGGTTGCTGAACAACTCTTTTTGCCGCAGGCAGGTGTCGTCTTTTTGGTAATGGGCCAGGTCCAGCTTGCCGGCGTAGGCGAAAAACTGATGGCCGAAACCGCCTCCGGGGCCGCGCCCGACCACACCAATCACATGCGGGCCGTGGGGCAGGGACACCTCAACGAGGATATAGCTGGTGTCGGAGGCGAAGTAAAAACGCCGCGATTGTTCAAGGCTGTATTTGCCGAAGCTCATGTCCGACATGCGTGCCAGAATCGGGAACTGCAAAGCGTTGATCGACGCCGACTTGCCGAGGTTGTTGGCCCCGTACACCGACAACGGATGTTCCAGCGGGAACAGGCCCAAGCTGTAACCGGCAGTGTTCAACAAGGCAAAGCGGCGTATTCCGTAGCGTTCCTGGCTCATGCGTCCATCTCCTGTTGCTCGGCGGCAATGGCCCGCGCCAAGGCGGCTTCTTCGTCTTCGTCCTCGACCTCAGGGTCGTCCCCTGCCAACACGGGCGTGGGTAACGGCAAGATGCTGTGCAGGCTGGCCGCCAGGTCGCGGTCCTGTTGCACCGACAGGCACACATCGAGAAAACGGTGCATCGGCGGCAAGAAGCGATAAACCCCGTTCTCTTCGTTGGCGAAGCCCAGTTGCGTCATGCGGCGCATGATCTTTTCTTCCAGCTCGTCCTGGGTCGTGACTTCGGCTTGTACAAACAGGTCGCGGTATTTTTCCAGCAGCGCGGGCAGTTCGTCGCGGCCCAGGCTACCGCCATCGAGCACGGCAATCGGGTCGCGGCCCTGATCGGCCAAATGCTCGACGATGATGAACGTGAACAGCGCCAGACGCTGCGCGGTCTTGTTGACCTGCGCTGTGGCGGTGTCGGGCACGAAGTAATAAAAACCGCGGGTATCACACACCAGCTCAAAGCCCAGCGCCTTGAACAGGGCACGGTACTGATCCTGGAAGTTCGACAACTGCGCGTACAGCTCCGGGTCGCGTCGGCTGACGTGGTAGCCCTTGAACAATTCACGAAAAATCGGTGCCAGTTGGGACAGTTCAGACAGATCAAGATGCATGGAGAGGGCTCGCAGTAGGCTCGGCTGCATCTTCGCTGCGTGAAAGCAGGGCGAAGGAGCGCAGGCTGACCAAATGTTCGTGGGTGTGATACTCGCGACGCTCAAGACGTTCGCGCACGAAGCGTTTCTCGCGCGACAAGCGCGAGAACCAATACAGCAATTCGTCGGTGTCGCCGTTGGGCTCTTGGGCCAGCAACCAGCTCATCAAGTCCGGCATGGGCAGCGCGTCACTGCAACGGTCGAGCATTTCCTTGACCGTGCGCGGTGCTTTAGGGGCCTCGCCCACCTTGTGGGTTTTGTGCGCTTTGGGGAACCGGGCGGGTTTGGGTTCAAAGCGCGCGAGCGCATACACGTAGGCCTCGACCTGGCTGGCGCTGCCCAAAAAGGTGCTTTGCGGGCGAGTGAACATCGGCATCGCTGCTTGCGGCACCGCGTCCAGCCCTTTGCGCCGAATAGCCGCCAGGGCCAGTGCCGCGCCACGGGTGACGGCGTTGTGGCGGCGGGCCTCTTCACGCAGCGGCAGCAGCAGTTCGCGGGCGTGGCGCAGCGTCAATTGCGCACTGGTTTGCATTTCGAGGATGCGCGCATGGGTGCGCAGCAGCATGTCGTCATCGACCAAGTGGCCAAGACGTTGCTGTTCACTGAGCATGCGCAGCAGCACATTTTCGACCTTGCGCACGCCTTGTTCGAAGGCCCCGTCGGCATTGACTAACTGAATCATCGGCTCGACGTATTCATCCCACGTCGCCAGCACTTCGGCGTAACGCTGGCGCAACGGGATCTGCCGGTCGCTGGTCTTGGCACGCTCTGCCACAGCCACCAGCGCCTGTTCATCGTTGGCCAGTTTTTTCAGCACATCGCGTACCCGCATATCGAGCAGACGCAGCTGGCGCGCCAGATCGTTGCCGTCGCGGATATCGAACGCATCCTGGATATAACCCGCCAGGCGCTCCAGATGGCGCAGGTAGGCTTCGATCTCCAGGCACAGGCCGAGGCGGTGTTCACGCCGCAAATAGGCCAGGAAGTCATGGATTTGCGCGTTCAGCTCAAAGCGGTTCGGGCTTTTGGCGACCGGCACCAGAATGTCGAGCCGGATCCAGCTGTCGAGCACCTGGGTGATGTCTTGCGGTGTGCTGTCCACCTGATGCGCTGCCAATTGCAGACGCAGCTCGCTGAGGCTCAAGGTGCCTTGGTCGAAGTGTTCACACAAAGGCTCAAGGAGTGCCCAGTGCTCGGCGAGGGCACGTAAAACGCGCTTGGGTTCGATCATGGGAGGGCCGGTCGATTGGCAATGAAAGGCAGCGATTGTACTGCGCACATCTTTACTTGGCGATCTGCTGCCGGATGGCCCAGCAACCATTGGGCGATCAACAGCAGGCGTGAAGGGCAGAAGGGCGGTAGAATCCCCGCTCTTTTGTTATCCACAGATGGCCGACCCTTGTTGAATGAGTCCCGCCGCCGCGCTTACTTGACCGCCATGCAAGTGGTCAGTTGGTTACCGCGCACTGAATTGCCGTTTGCCGCCCCGTCGCGGCCAGAACTGCTGGTGCTTGATGAGGTGCCTGTAGCGCCCGTGATTGCGCAGCCTGTGGCCAAGGCCAAGGTGGTGGTCGCACCGAGCGCACCTGCCGAGCGGCCAAAGATCGAAGTGCCACGGCCTTCGGTCACCGTGCGTGCGGCGAGCAAACCGGTGGTCGAAGCCGACGTCGCGCCTGTGGTGGCCAAAGCGGCGCCCGTGCCGCCCCCGCGTTTTGCCTTGCAGTTACTGCGCGCAGGGCGTTGCCTGGTGTTGGTGGAGTTACCCACAGGAGGGGCGTTCCAAAGCCGCGATCCAGCCTATTTGTTGCTCAAAGACATGCTGCGTGCTGCGGGCTTGCCCGATAGCCCGCAAATCATTGGCGAGCCGATACGCTGGCCTTTGCTGCGCCGTGGCAACGTCGATCAAGGGCCGGATGCGGCCCGTGAATTCGTCCAGGGCTTTCTGATGGCGCGGCTTGAAGACGCCGAGTGCGCCTGCTTATGGTTGATCGGATTGCCTGCGGTACGTTTCGCCGGTGAGGTCAACGCCGAGTCGTTTAATCGCGAACTTGAAATTGAAGGGTTGGGCTGCGCATGGGCGCTGCCGGGCCTTGAACTGTTAATGGATGAGCCACACCGCAAAGCGGATGTGTGGCAAGCCATGCGCCGGCTGATGGCGCGCTGGAAACCTATCAATGAGTGACGCTGTAACGTTCCGCCCGATGACCGAGGCGGACCTCGATGCCGTACTGAAAATTGAATACGCGGCATTCAGCCACCCGTGGACCCGAGGCATCTTTCTCGATGGGTTGGGCAAATATCACATCTGGCTGATGTTTGAAGGCGAGCAGCAAGTGGGCCACGGCGTGGTGCAGATCATTCTGGACGAAGCGCATTTGCTCAACATCACGGTCAAACCCGAAAGTCAGGGCCGTGGCCTGGGGCTTAAACTGCTGGAACACTTGATGTCGATTGCCTATCGGCATGAAGCCCGTGAGTGCTTCCTCGAACTGCGCGACAGCAATACCGCGGCCTTCAAGTTGTACGAGCGCTATGGCTTTAACGAGATCGGCCGCCGCCGCGACTATTACCCGGCAGTGGGCAGTCGCGAAGATGCGGTGGTCATGGCCTGTACATTGGTGGACTGACCGTTTGACCCCCACCCAGGCCTCGCCTTTTGGGAGAGGCTTGGGGGGGAGGGGCTTTTAATCTTTACGCCCCACCGGGTCAATATCGGCCAGTTCGGCCTCATCCAGCCCACGGCCTGCGCCGATCTCGTCTTCATCCACCACGCTTAAATCCCAATCGGCCGCGCCGCCACGGGCTTGCGCGGCTTCCTGGGCATCGCGTGCGCCGTCTTCAGGGGTGAGCATGTCGGCGTCCAGATCATCCGGGTTTGAGTCCCGGCCAGGCAGTGCGGCGCCACTCAGTTCTTTGTTACGGGGACGATGGGCGGCCACATGGCGCTCGTATTCTTCATCGCTCAGCAAATCAGTCAAAGGCTCATGCGTGTCTTCGTCATCGTCGAAATCCAGCGGCTCAACCGAGCCCATGCGGTCTTCGGTATCGTCGATTTCTGACGGCTCTTGCGCCCCGAATGGGCGGCGTGAATCGGTCATGGTAAATCCTCATACTGTGGGGCCTGATACGGTGGACTGTAGCTAAGCTTGAAGATTCCACCTGATTGCCCACTGGATTTGGCATTTGCCCACGTGACCCCGACCGCCGGTCGGCTGTCAAAGCTGCGCATCAACTCTTGAGGCCTTACCGTATGAACGAACTACAAGATCTGATTGATAACAACGCACGCTGGGCGGATGCGATCAAGCAGCAAGATCCCGAATTTTTCGCCAAGCTGGCTCGCCAGCAAGCGCCGGAATACCTATGGATTGGTTGTTCGGACGCACGCGTACCGGCCAACGAGATCGTCGGCATGCTGCCCGGCGATCTGTTTGTACACCGCAACGTCGCCAATGTGGTGCTGCACACCGACCTCAACTGCTTGTCAGTGATTCAATACGCGGTCGATGTTTTGAAGGTCAAACACATCCTGGTCACCGGCCACTACGGTTGCGGCGGTGTCCGCGCCTCGATGCAGGACCAGCAACTGGGCCTGATTGACGGCTGGTTACGCTCGATTCGCGACCTGTATTACGAAAACCGCGAAGCGCTGGCGCTGCTGCCCACCGAAGAAGAACGGGTTGACCGCCTGTGCGAACTCAACGTGATTCAACAGGTGGCCAACGTGGGGCATACCAACATTGTGCAAAACGCCTGGCACCGCGGGCAGAGCCTGTCGGTTCATGGCTGTATTTACGGGATCAAGGACGGTCGCTGGAAAAGCCTGAACACCACCATCAGCGGCCTGGACCAGTTACCGCCACAATACCGCTTGCGTCCGGTAAAACCGGTCTAAACAGCACTCTGAGCCCAACCCTCCCTCAAAGGGAGTGGGTTGGGCGCAGGGCTTTTACGGCATCACAGGTGGTACATACGTCAGCGTCGTTCCCAACGCCCACAGTAAAAACAGCACCAGGGGCGCATGCACCAACAACTGCACGAACGAAAACCCGATCAAGTCCCGAGCCTTCAACCCCAGCACACCCAATAGCGGCAACATATAAAACGGGTTAATCAAGTTGGGCAGCGCTTCAGCCGCGTTGTAGATCTGTACCGCCCAGCCCAAGTGATAACCCAGGTCATTGGCCACTTGCATCACGTACGGCGCTTCGATGATCCACTTGCCGCCACCCGACGGGATGAAGAACCCCAGCACCGCCGAGTACACGCCCATCAATACGGCATAGGTGTCGTGAGACGCGATTTGCACGAAAAACGTCGAGATGTGATGCGCCAGGGTTTGTCCGTCGCTGCCTTTGACCACGGTCATCAATGCGGCAATCGAGCCGTACAGCGGAAACTGAATCATCACCCCGGTTGTGGTCGGCACGGCGCTGGCGACGGCATTCAGAAAACTGCGCGGTCGCCAATGCAGCAGCGCGCCGAGCATCAAGAACAAAAAGTTGTAAGTGTTAAGCCCCGAAATAGCGCTGATCGCCGGCTTGGTCGAGAACTCGTGAAACAACCAGCCTGCCGCCAGCAGCACCAGCAATAGGGTCAGCAGCGGGCTGTATTCCAGCCATTCGCCCGGTCGGGTGCGTTCAGGCAGCTTGGGCAGGCTGAAACTGGGGTCGATGCCGCACGCTGCGGCATCGCGCGCCGACTCCGGGCCGGGTGCCGTGGCGTATGCCACGATCAACGACACCACCACCAGCGCCGCCAGTAACACGCCGGACTGCCACAGAAAGATGGTTTCAGTGAACGGGATGACCCCGGTAATCGCCAGAATAGACGGCGGCAAACTGCCCGGGTTGGCCTGCAACTGCGCCGCCGAAGACGACAACCCCAAGGCCCACACCGCGCCAAGGCCCAGGTACGCGGCCGCGCCAGCCGCGCGGTAGTCCATGCGCAAGTTCGTACGGCGCGCCAGTGCCCGCACCAGCAAGCCCCCAAAGACCAGTGACAAGCCCCAATTGAGCAAGGAGGCGACCATCGAAATCAACGCCACCCAGCACACGGCCTGGCGTCCGTTCTTGGGTACTTGCGCCAGTTTGTCGATCAGTTTGACGGCGGGCGGTGAGCTGGCGACTACGTAGCCACCGATGACCACGAAGGCCATTTGCATGGTGAAGGGGATCAGGCTCCAGAAACCATCGCCAAACGCCATCGCCGCGTCTGTGGGTTTGGCCCCCATTACCATCGTGGCCAGCGCCACTGTGATCACCGCAACGGCGGCAAACACCCATGAATCGGGGAACCAGCGTTCGGCCCAATTGGAACAGCGCAGGGCAAAGCGGGCATAACGGCTGGCTTCAATCTCAGCGGCCATGGGACATACCTCAATTTCTTATGATTATGGTGACGCCTGCACCCAGCCTTTGAAGCTTCAAGGCATAGGCGGCGACTGAGCACACCATAAATCAATCCTGAGGTATTGCCGATGGGCACGCGCGCAGGCTTAGGTGGAGGCCGAGCGCCATGTCACGTTGGTGACGCCTTTTTTTTCCATGTCGGCGCGGCTGAGTTTTTTCGCAGCATCACGATCACGGCGCGCGATACGTTCGACCCCCGCGTCGCAACCGGCCCAATACCATGCCGTGGCGTCGTTCAGGCTGGTCTGGCGGATGATGAAAGATTTCGGTGTGCCGTGCAGCGTGTAATCAATAACGAAAAGTTTGGATGAGTTCATGGCTTAACAATGGCTCCCTGTGATGTATTTGGGATTGCGTGCATCTCAAAAAATTCACTTCAATTGTCGGTGTCATGCACACCGGTTTAAGGGGGTGGATCGGCCAGGTTTCGTACGTAAAGTATTTTTGATCAACGGTCGTGTTTCGGACTTCAGAAAAGTCACTCCTAGCCGATTCTGTTTCACGCAGACCATCATTGCCCCGGGTATCCCATGTTTAACAAACGCTTGAAGCAAGAGCTAGCGGCTCTTCGTGAAGAACTGTCCAGCTTGCAACAAGTTAAAGAGAGCCTGGACAGCGAAATGCTGGTGCTCTCGTTGGGGGCAGATGGACGCATTGAGACCGCAAATCACAATTTCACCCACGAAATGCTTTACGCCAATAGCGCGCTGATTGGGCGGCACATTGACGACCTGGTCCCTGCGCACCTGAAAAACCACGAGCACTTGCGTCGTTTCAAAACGGCCATGACGCGCAGTGAGCATTTCAGCGGCACCATACGGTTGCTGCGCGGCAATGGGCAAGAAGCCTGGCTACGCTCGATCGTGCAGCCGATTCTTGATTCCAGTGGCCGCGTGTTGCGCATTTCGATTTTTTCCAGCGACCTGACGCGCACCATCGAAGCGTCCCGCGACCACGAAAACCTGATGAGCGCATTGCTGCGCTCCACCGCTGTGATTGAGTTCAACCTCAATGGCGAAGTGCTGACCGCCAATGACCGCTTTCTCAATGGCATGGGCTACTCGCTGGCGCAGATTCAAGGCAAGCATCACCGCATGTTCTGTACCCCGCAGGAGCAAGGCAGCGCCGAGTATCAAGCGTTCTGGAAGCGCCTGAACGCGGGTGAGTTTGTCGCCGGTCGCTTTCAGCGCATTGACAGTCACGGCCGCGACGTGTGGCTCGAAGCGTCGTACAACCCGGTACGTGACGCCAATAACACGCTGTACAAAGTGGTCAAGTTCGCCACGGTCATTACCGATCAAATTCATCAGGAACAAGCGGTGTCCGAGGCCGCCGGCATTGCCTACAGCACGTCTTTGCAAACCGATGAGAGTGCCCAGCGCGGTACCAAAGTCGTGACCCAGGCCGTGGATGTGATGCGTGACCTGGCCAAACACATGCAGCAGGCCGGGGACGGCATTGAGGCCTTGAATGATCAATCGCAAGTGATTGGCACCATCGTCAAAACCATCAGTGGCATTGCCGAGCAAACTAACTTGCTGGCACTCAACGCCGCCATCGAGGCCGCGCGTGCCGGTGAGCAGGGGCGTGGGTTTGCTGTGGTCGCCGACGAAGTGCGGCAGTTGGCGTCTCGTACCAGCAAAGCCACCGAAGAAATCATTAATGTGGTGCGCCAGAATCAGGACATGGCCCGCGACGCCGTGGCCTTGATGGCCGATGGCAAGTTACAGGCTGAAGAAGGGCTGGCGCTGGCGGCGGAAGCGGGCACGGTGATTGTTGAGATTCAGGACGGTGCGCAAAAAGTGGTGAGCGCGGTCGGGCAGTTTGCTAACCAACTCTCGTCTTAAACATTGATATGCCGGGGTTGCACTCAAGAAAAGTAAGCTCCGGGTGACGGAAAAAGTACGGGTAGGCGTAAACTCTGCGCTTTCCAAAGGAGTTTCTATGAGTCTCTACCAGTCGAGCATTCTGACTAAGCCGATCCCTTCGCAAGCGCGTTATATGTTTTTCGCCCTCAAGTCAGTAGAAGCCTTGCCGGCCGCACTTGACGTTCTGTCGCAGTGGGTGGACGGCAAAAGCGTGGTGGCGGGTTTTGGTTCGCCGCTGGTAATGGCTTTGGGCGCTAAAGTTCAGGGCTTGCGCGTGTTCCCGGCGCTCAATGCCATGGTCGAAAACCCGTCAACCCAGCATGCGCTGTGGCTGTGGCTGCTGGGCGATGACCGTGGCGAGCTGCTGCACCGCAGCCAAAAGATAGAAACCGCGCTGGCCTCTGCATTCAACCTGCTGCAAGTCACCGAAGGCTTTCGCTACGGGACCGACCGCGACTTGACCGGCTACGAAGACGGCACTGAAAACCCGGTGGACGAGGCCGCCGTCGACGCCGCCATCGTTGCCAACGCAGGACCGGGGCTCGATGGCGGCAGTTTTGTGGCCATTCAACAGTGGCAGCATGACCTGAACGGTTTCGCGGCACTGCCGAGCGAGGAGCAGGACAACATCATGGGCCGTCGCATGAGCGACAACGAAGAACTGGACGACGCCCCCGCATCCGCCCACGTCAAACGTACTGCGCAAGAGAGCTTCAGCCCTGAAGCCTTTATCGTGCGCCGTTCCATGCCATGGACCGAGAACGGTAAGTCGGGTCTGATGTTTG
Source organism: Pseudomonas sp. TAA207 (assembly GCF_001529285.1). Taxonomy (NCBI): domain Bacteria; kingdom Pseudomonadati; phylum Pseudomonadota; class Gammaproteobacteria; order Pseudomonadales; family Pseudomonadaceae; genus Pseudomonas; species Pseudomonas sp. TAA207. The sequence goes on from NZ_LLWJ01000059.1 coordinate 29,367, forward strand.
TCGCCTTCGGTCGCACCTTGAACGCCTTTGAAGTGCAACTGCGCCGCATGAGCGGCCTGGAAGACGGCATTATTGACGGCCTGTACCGTTACAGCCGACCGCTCAATGGCGGCTATTACTGGTGCCCGCCGCTCAAGGACGGGCGCCTGGATTTCAGCGCAGTCATCCCTGCCTGAGTTTTATTTGCACGCATACAGTGTGTTGGCTGAACCGTTTTTTTAAGGTTTGTCTGATGTTTCAAAGGCTGCCAGATCCCTAGTCTGGCGGCATGAAGCTCAAACAGTTTTTCCGTCCGTTAGATGCCTCGTTCTCGACCTCAATCGCAGCGCGTACCTTACTGCGTTCTTTTTTCGTCGCGTTGTTGCTTTCGTTGTTCGGCGGGCTTTACGTTTACCTCAATTCCAGCTTTGACCGTGAAATCTCCCAGCGTCGCGGTTACATGAGCGGTGCCATTCTTGAGGCCCAGCGTTTTTTTACGGGCCATGAAATTCTTCTCAAAAACCTCAGTTTGTCGGCGGTGCGCAACAGCAAACCGGCGGTGCTGGAACCTGAAGAAGACAGTGACGAATTCCAGTTGGTGCTGGGTGAGGGCGCCCACTCCTGGAGCCTGTGGCAGACCTCTCGCGAACTGGATTACCTGCGCCGTAAAAAAATCAATCTGCTGTACGTCAGGGCGGGCAGTGTCGTGCAGGCCGAACGCTTGACTCAGACAACACTTAACCCGGTGGCAGTGGATCAGGACGTGTTGCGCCAGCTCAAAGCGCTCGAACACTCGCAGGCTTCGGTTGCGGGGGAGCACTGGTTCAACGCCACACCCAACCTGGTGCTCACTGAAAACAGCGCGTTGTACCTGTTCACGTTGCTCGACAAGCGTGATCCCGCGTCGGGCTGGTTGGGGCTGGAAATAGAAGGGGCTGATATTTCCGCCGCGATGGACCGCAAGCATGCGGGTGATTTTGTGGTGCTCAATGCCCAGGGCGAAGAGATTTTTGCCAGCGCCTTGAACCCCGGTTTACGCCAGGCCCTGAAAAGTTTTGCCGGTGACAAGCACTTTGGCTTTACCGGCGAAGGCGTGTGGCCGGACTACCTGATCATGCGCAACCAGTTGGGGTACGCCGACCTGAACGTGGTGTATTCGATGGAGTTCGGCCATTTGCTGCTGGCCATGCGTGAGCCGTTGCTGATTGCGCTGTTGCTGGCCGTGGGCTGCGCGCTGGCGCTGGGCCTGTTGGTGCGGCGCATTGAGCGGCAATTGATTAACCCGGCGATTAATCGCAAGCAGGCGTTGATAGAGAGTGAGGCGTTCAGTCGCGCAGTGATCCAGACCGCGCCGGTGGCCCTGTGCGTATTACGGCGTGCCAACGGCGCAGTGGTGCTGGAAAACACCCTGGCCCAGCAATGGCTGGGACGTGGCCGTGAGCGCGACGCGTTGTGCCATGACTGGATCGATCAGGCGTACAACGGTGACGGCCTGCACCGTGTCGACGAGTTTTCGGTGGCGGGTCGGCATTTACACATCAGCTGTGTGGCCACCCGTTACAAAGGTGAGGACGTGTTGCTGTGTGCGTTCAGCGATATTAGCGCGCACAAGGACGTCGAGCTGGCGCTGGAGCAGGCCAAGCGCGAAGCCGACAAGGCCAATGAAGCCAAAACCTTGTTTCTTGCCACCATGAGCCATGAGATCCGCACCCCGCTCTATGGTGCCTTGGGCACCCTTGAGTTATTGAGCCGCACCCAGTTGAATCCGCGACAAAAGGAGTACCTGCACGCCATCCAGAACTCCTCATCAACCTTGCTCCAATTGATTTGCGACGTGCTGGATGTGTCAAAGATCGAGGCTGGTCAGTTGGTGCTGGAGGTCAATGAGTTTGCGCCACTGGACTTGATCCAGGACGTGGTCAATGGCTATTCGGCTGCCGCGCAAAGCAAAGGTTTGCAACTGTATGCCCACATTGATCCGCAGTTGCCCGAGCAACTGATCGGCGATGGCCCGCGTATCCGTCAGATCCTGAACAACTTGCTGAGCAATGCGGTCAAGTTCACCGAAAGTGGGCAAATCGTTGTGCGGGTCAAGGTTGAAAGCCGAAACGATGAACGGGTGACGGTGCTGTGGCAGGTCACGGACACCGGGCAGGGCATTGCTCAGCAGGACCAGCCATTTTTGTTCGACCCGTTTTATCAGACCGGCACCCGTGCCAACGTGATTACGGGCACGGGGTTGGGCTTGTCGATCTGTCAGCGCCTGATGTACCTGATGAGCGGCAGCATGCGCGTGGTCAGCGAGCCGGGGCTGGGTAGCAGTTTTACCTTGAGCTTGCCGCTCGAACAGGGCAATGCATCACGGATCACGACGCCCGTTGAGTTGCTGCCTGAAACCGTGTTTGTGCTGTCGTCGATGCCGGAAATGGCCGAGAACATCAGTGGCTGGTTACGCCGCTGGGGCGCCAGGGCGCAAGTGCTGCGCCCCGGTATGGACATCAGCGACCGCAACGCGGTGCTGGTTGAAATTCACCCCGGTGATTGCACACATAACCATGAGCTGGAATGGCCGGGACCGGTGGTCGTGGCCTGCGGCAATGTGTGCTTTGCCCAGCCTGAACACGAAGCGCCGCAGTGGCATGTCAACTTGAGCTACTTGCAGGATTTGCGTCGCGCGGTCAGTCAGGCGCAAGGGCTAAGCCCGTATGCGCGGCCTGCTGGCCTGGCAACCAGTGTTTTCAAACCCTTGGGTTTGCACGTATTGGTGGTGGAAGACAACGCCATCAGCCAGTTGATTCTCAAAGACCAGCTTGAAGAGCTGGGCTGCACGGTCGACCTGGCCTCGGACGGCCTGGAGGCGCTGGCACTGTGGCAACAGTCGACCTTTGACCGGGTGCTGACGGACGTCAACATGCCGCGTATGAATGGTTACGAACTGGCCGCACAATTGCGCCAGCTCGATAGCAGCGTGCCCATCATTGGGGCCACCGCCAACGCGCAGCACGAAGAGCGTGCCCGTTGCCTGGCGGTGGGGATGAATGAATGCCTGGTCAAACCGTTTGGCCTCAGCGCCTTATTTACTTGCCTTGAGCAAACCCGGAGCAAGCCGCATGCCGTATAGCGTTCTGATCGTCGAGGACCATCCTTTTCAGCATGAATACTTGCTCAACCTGTTTCGTGACTTGGGCAATATTCGGGTCGAAGCGGCCCGTGACGGCAATGAAGCGTTTGAGTGGCTGCAAAAGCAGCCTTTTGATCTGGTGCTCACCGATTTATTGATGCCAGGCATGGACGGCGTGCAACTGATCCAGCGCCTGGCATCTTTGCCGCACAAACCGGCACTGGCGATCATGAGCGCGGCCTCGCGGCGCATGATTGTCAGTGCCAGCCTGGTGGCGCAAAGCATGGGGTTGACGGTGGTAGGGCAATTGTCCAAACCCGTGGTCCCCGCGGCGGTCCGTACCTTGATGACCACACTGGACAAATTACTCACCAGCGATCAACCCCTTAAGCGCGAGCCGTTGGTGCTGGAGCGTGAAGCCCTGCGCGCGGCAATGGCAAGTGGTGCGTTGCAAGCGTGGTTCCAGCCCAAAAAATCACTTCATGACGGCCACATCGTGGCTGCCGAGGCCCTGGCGCGCTGGGTTCATCCTGAGCTGGGATTGTTGATGCCCGCTGACTTTTTGCCGTCGTTGGTGGGGCATGGGTTGGAAAAAGAGCTGTTGCTGCTGTTTATCAAGCAAACCATTGCCGCCCAGAGCAGTTGGGCCAGCCAGGGCTATGACATTCCCGTGTCGATCAACTTGCCCACCCATTTGCTCGATGACGATGACCTGGCCGACGCCTTGCATGATTACGTGCGCGCCGAAGGCGGGATACCGGCCAAGCTCGCCTTTGAGTTGATGGAGTGCTCCACCACGCAGGACATCAGCAAGTATTACGCTGGCGCCTGCCGGTTGCGCATGAAAGGTTTTGGGCTGGCCCAGGACGACTTTGGGCAGGGTTTCAGCTCGTATTTCAATTTGGTGTCGACACCGTTCACCGAACTGAAAATCGACCGTGCGCTGGTGCATGGCTGTGTCGAAAATGAAAACCTGGCCTCGGCGTTGGCCAGTATTGTGGCCTTGGGTCGCCAGTTGGGTCTGGAGGTGGTCGCCGAAGGGGTCGAGAGTCAGGAAGAGCTGGCCCTGCTGCGCAAGCTCAACTGTGACCGGGTGCAGGGTTTTCTGATATCGCGTGCCGTATCATCAGGCCACTTCGGGCACCTGCTGCATGAGGATGCTCCGCCGCGGCTGCACTGACCCCGGCAAGAGGCCGCGTCTGGCCTGAAAATGGACCGCCTTTATCCGCCGCCATCCGCTCGTCTACGCTACGAGCCTGAGCCCGTTGGGCCATCACGCCAAAAACAGGAAGTCACATGACCGCCGACAACACCTCACTGGGCAAACTCGCATTGAGTTCCATGCGCTTGAACCGTGGCGTCTTGATTTTGGTGGGCGTCGCGGTGGTGCTGGTGGGCACCTGCGCCTGGGCGTTGCAGCGCTTGCTGGAAGTGGAAGTGAACAAGGTCGATTATCACTTTTCATTGCTGGTGGAGAGCCTGAATGAAAACCGCCTGTTTTTGAACAACGTTAACAGTGCGGTCAAAGATGCTCAGGATGTACTGGACAAGAACATCACCCCGCTGCAAAGCGCTCTGGTGTTTCAAGGTGCCGGGATGAACATCTATGAGGGCAAGGAGTTCTCGTTTTCGACACCGTTCAACCTGGCGCAAAGCGATGCGAGCCAGACGATTAGCCAGTCGGCGTTTTCGCTGGGCATGCACTTGTCCAACTTCTACAGCGGTTTTTGGTCGGGGTCGGTATACCCCTCGCCGCAATTGTTTCTATTGCCGCCCAATCATGAGTTCACCCTTGCCGTACCCGCCATCGGCGCTCGTCGCGGACATGTAGCGATTCTCAGCCTTGAGTCGTATCTGGACACCAGCCGCGGCCTGCTGCACCTGTTCAAGGCGCGCAAGGATGAGCTGCAAGAGGGGCAGGTGTACTGGTCCAATACCGGCAGTGTCAGTGAAGGCAATGCCAAGGTGTTTGCCTTCATAAAAATCAACTTGCCCTCCAAGTTTCTGGATGTGGCGGGGACTGACCGAGAGGTGCTGCTGGCGGCACTGATCAATGTACGGCGCCTGGCCCAAACCCCTTCGAGTGGGAGCACCCCGAAGTTTGACGACCTGACGCTGATCGCGCCAACGGGTGCCGTGTTGCTGGGAAGTGTGAACGACAACAACACGCGGCCCGATGGCATGCGCTTTACCTCCCACGGGCTGGAAATGAAAGTCTCCAGTGAGGGTGAGGATCGCTGGACGGCGCTATACCGGATCAGCTACGACAGCTTTATTCATTATGCAAAATGGCAACTGTTGAGCATTTTGGGTATCGCGCTGTTCAGTGTGTACGTGGGCTGGTTGGTCAATCGCTGGTACCGGCTGCGTGTGGTACGCCCGGCTGAACGCGCACATCGGCGGGTGATTGAAAGTGAAATATTCAGCCGCGCAGTGATCGACACGGCGCCCACTGGCTTATGCGTGGTACGCCAGTCCGATAACCACATGTTGTTGGCCAACAAGCGGGCGCAAGAATGGTTGGGCAATTCGCAGTACATTTCGCGACTGATTCGCAAGCAGCACGCGGACATGGGAGAGGCCTGCGTAGAAGTGGGCGGGCGCTATTTGCACGTCAGCTTCAGCAGCACGCGCTACCAGGAACAGGATGTCATCGTGTGTGCTTTTAATGATGTGACCGGGCACAAGGACGACGCCGCTGCGCTGATCCGCGCCAAGCATCAGGCCGAAGAGGCCAGTCATGCCAAGACCACCTTTTTGGCGACCATGAGTCACGAAATCCGCACCCCGTTGTATGGCGTACTCGGCACCCTTGAGTTGCTGGAGTTGACGCCATTGGACGGCCGTCAGCGGGTGTACCTCAATACCATCTCGCGTTCCTCGTCGACCTTGCTGCAATTGATCAGCGACATTCTTGATGTGTCCAAGATCGAGTCCGGGCAAATGGCACTGGAGACGGGGCGTTTTTGCCCGCTGGACATGGCCGAGGACGTGGTGGACGCGTACGCGGCCTCCGCCGAAAGCAAGGGCTTGCAAATCTATGCCTGCATCGATGCCGATGTGCCCGACCAGTTGAGCGGTGATCAGTCGCGCATCCGCCAGATTCTCAACAACCTGCTCAATAACGCGATCAAGTTCACCGACTATGGTCGCGTGGTACTGCGCCTCAAGGTATTAAGCCGGGATGCGCACAACGTGACGTTGCAGTGGCAGGTGACGGACACCGGCGTAGGTATTTCCGAGGCCCAGCAGCAGCGTTTGTTCGAACCGTTTTACCAGGTGTTTAACGGCCACTCAGCTGGCGGCACGGGGTTGGGGCTGTCAATTTGTATGCGTCTGACGCAGTTGATGGACGGCCAGTTGCGTGTGGTCAGTGAACCGGGACTGGGCAGCAGTTTCAGCTTGATGCTGGAGATGCCGATCCTTGAGGGGGCCTTGCCGGCGGTCAGCGACCTGCATCTGCGACCGACCCCGGTGTATGTGCGGGCACCGGCCATTGAGCTGGCGCAAACCACCTGTGACTGGCTTAACCGCTGGGGTGGCCATGCGCTGGTCGCGCCCGGCGCTGCGATCAACACCTCGCCCGGTGGGGTGCTGGTGGACCTGCTGCCGAGTCGTCATTCGGTGTTGGAGTGGCACGGCCCGCGCGTAACGGGGCTGTCCGGGGCGGGTCAGCCGGAACACATGGCGGATGGCTGGCAGGTGGGTGTGCACATGATTCGCGCAATAGGCCGTGCCGTGATGTTGGCGCAACAGGGGCGCGATGCTGCTGCGCCCGGCCAAGCTTCGTCGAGGCGCGAAAAACTCGCATTGCGGGTGCTGGTGGCCGAAGACAATCCGATAAACCAGACGATTCTCAAAGAGCAACTTGAAGAGCTGGGTTGTCGCGTGGTGCTGGCCTCCCACGGGCAGGAGGCGCTCAGTTTATGGGCGCCGGATGCATTTGATGCAGTGCTGACTGACGTCAATATGCCGATCATGAACGGTTATGAATTGGCCAGTGCCATCCGCCAACAAGACGCTCATGTCCCCATCATTGGTGTGACCGCGAACGCCATGCGAGAAGAAGGCGAGCGTTGCCGTGCGGTGGGCATGAGTGCACATATGGTCAAACCCATGACCTTGCAAACGTTGTGGGCTGAACTGGCGCGTGTGTGTGACGTCGTCCCGGGTGAGGTGCCGCATGAGCTTGCTACCGTACCGCGCAATGACCATGAGCCTGGCGAAACAGTGATCGTGGTCTCTGCACGAATGCGCGACTTGTTCGTCAACACCATGGGCGCCGACATAAAAACCGCGCAGCAAGCGTTGAGCGAGCGTGACAGTGATGCGCTCAAAGCTCGCCTGCATTGCATCCGGGGCGCGCTGGCGGTGGTTCAGGCGCGTGAGTTGGCCCAGGCCTGCGGTGAACTTGAGCACCGCCTAGAAGGTCATGTTTTGGATGAGTCTTTGCACAATCAGATCGAGGTGCTGTTGGCGCGCATCAAGCGGGCTGTAGCTGCGGTCTGATATTTTCGCTTTCCCACTCCACCGATTGAGCGGCTCTTGATGAAGTCGTTCTTTTGACAGGGATGTACCTGTGCCAAAAATAAAAGTGGTATTAGCAGATGACCACCCCATTGTGTTGATGGGCGTTAGCGAGCTGATCGAGCGTGATGAGCGTTATGAAATCGTGGGCCAGGCTCAGACCTCCACAGAGCTGATTGAGCAGTTGCAGCGCTTGCAGCCAGACATTGTGGTGACTGATTACAGCATGCCGGGGGATGAAACCTATGGCGACGGGGTCAAGCTCATCGAGTACCTGATCCGGCATTTTCCGCAGGTCAAGATCCTGGTGCTGACCATGCTCACCAACAACTTGATTCTGTCGCGTCTGTATGACTTGGGGGTCGGCGGGATTATTTTGAAAAACGGCGACCTCAATGAGATCCCGCTGGCGCTCAGCGCGCTGGCAAACGGAGAGAAGTGGCACAGCAAAGCCGGCCAGGGGGCCCCCAGTGTCGTGGAGCGTTCAGATGCCGTGCAGGCGCGAATCGCCAGTCTGTCGGTCAAGGAGTTTGAGGTGCTGCGCCGCTTTGCATCGGGGATGAACGTGCGCGATATCGCTCACTCGCTTAATCGCAGTGTGAAGACCGTGAGTTCGCAGAAGGTTTCAGCCATGCGCAAGCTGGACGTGGAAAACGATCACGCCTTGCTGACCTTCTGCATCAGCATGAACCTGATTTGAACCGCCGCAGGTTTAGGGATTGAGCACGGGGGCGGTGGCGGTGTGAAAGTGACCGCCATCATCCACCCAGGTAAAGCTCACTTTCAGCCCTTTGGGGTTGATCTGGCTGCCAGGGGCCATGCGATAGCGCTTTTCGCCATACGGTGGCGCCATCATGTCCAGGGTTTGCGGCACGGCCATCTGCTTGTCGTTGTCGACCAGGCGCAAAGACGCCATCGAGGCGTGATAAGGGGTCGGGTTACGCAGCACCAGCACCCATTGCTCGCCTTGTTGTTCCAGGGTGAACGTCAGCACCTTGGGCATGTCTTCGGCCGTGCTCGGGAGGTTTTTAGGGCGGTAAAAGATTTTCATCTGGGTGTTCATGGCCAGTGCCACGGCTGCTTGCGGTGCAGGTGTGGTGGTGGACTTGGGGGCAATCTCATAGAGGTTGAGCCAAAATACCGATTCGCGGTCTTTGGGCAATTGATCGCCGTTATAAATAATGCGCAAGCCTTGCACCGCCCCCGGTTGCATACGAAACACAGACGGCAGCGCGATCATTGGTGAGGTGCTTTTTTCCGGTGCCTGCTGGTCTTCGCCGTCGTTGACCCAGGTTTGCACCACCACCGGATACGGATTGATATTGGCCAGCATCAGCGAGCGCTGATTTTGCCCCTCTTCATAAATGACCCGCGTGCGTGACGCCATGACGCCCGCCTGTGCGGGGAGAATGAACACACACAACAGGGCGAGCATTAATAGCCGGGTGAGGGTGAGTGTTATTTTTTTAGTCATGTTTACTGCACCTTGACGAGGACGTAAGCGGTGGCATTCACCTTGCCCGGTGTGGCTTTACGCCCCGGCAGGGTTTTGAGAATGGCGGTGAGGGTCTGGGTATATGTGGTGTAGCCCGAGGCGGCGCTGCCATTGGCGCTGGCGCCGTCTTTGACCGGGTACCAGCCACTCGCGTTACCGCCGCCCGCCACACCCGTGCCCAGGAAGTTCATTTGCTTGCCGTTGTTGCTCAAGGCAATGCCAACCCCGGTAGCAATGGAGGGATCTGTGCCGTACCCGTTGGAAACCAGATGCGTGACGCCTTGGGACCCGGTCAGTAACCCCAGTTCCGCGGCCTTGGCATACGCGGCGGCAGACACTTGCACGCCCATTGCCGTCTGGTTGGTATTAACCCCGGACACCGCCTGATCGCTGCATTCAATCTCGATGCTGAAATCACTTTCGCGGGTCATGTTGTCATTCAGTTCCTGAGCCGTGACGGGCATGAACATCACCAGCGGCGTGACGTTGCGCGCCACGCAGGTGGCGGTGTAGCTGATCGACGCGGCGCTGCGCATGCCAAAGCCAATACCGTTGTACTGGCCCCAGAAGTAGTAGCTGGTGTTGGAGTCAGCGCCTACGGTGTCGGATTTGTAGCCCGGCCCCTGAAATTGCACATAGCCATTGGGTTGGGTGCAGGTGTAGCTGTAATTGCCGCTGCCGCTCGCCGCCGCTTGACCGCCGCAGTAGTTACTGCCGCTGCCGTATGTGGGTGGCAGGCTGGACACGCGCGCCAGGTCGGCTTGCACCATGCTCAGGTGCTTGGGTTTGATTTGCAGCTTGTTGCCGACCACGTCGTATTGGGTGATCTTGCTTTGCTGCCAATAGCGGGTGAACACTTTGCCGGAATTGAGGTGCGTCAATTTGAGGCCGACATACGGAAAGTACGTGGCGTAGTAGCCGGGCAACCCGTCATTGGTGGACGTACCGGCACCGTTGCCGATTTCCCAGTAGCCGCCGACCCGGTCGTCGCCGTTGGTGGCAAACACTTCATACAGCTCATCTTTGTCCGCCAGGTCGCATTGCCAGAGCACGGTCTCGCTGTTTAGCCCCGTGGCGGTGGCGCTGTCGACGATGGTGGTGCCCAGCGGCGTCCCGACCGGTTGCAGGTAGGTGCTGGTGAGGTTGACCCGGCCAAAGCTGATTTGCGCCGAGTAAGGGTCAAGCACGTTAATGCCGTTGTAGACGCGGGTACAGGTGGCGTGTGCAGCGGGCAGCGCGGCGAGTGTCAGCGCCAGTAGCAATAACTGATTCAATCGTGGGCGTAGAGTGAACATAAAAGGCCTCGATTTTCAGGGTGTGAATAAAGGGGGAAATCAGAGCGCACGGCATTCGCTGGTCACGCGCAGCAATGGCTGCTCCAGATCGCGATCCGACACGTCGTAATGCAGAACGCATTGCTCTTGCGGCCGATCACCCCAGCGCAGGGTCAATGCGCCTTCAGGCTTCTCGCTGCGCAAGTAAGCCTGGCTGCCTTGACCGACCATACCGATCACGCTGCCACTGTCGTCGAGCACGTCCGCACCCATAGGGACGGCCTGATTATTGGCCAACAGGGCCTTGACCAGCAGGGCGTTGCCGCTACGGGTTTTGAACTGGATTTTGACCGCTGCACCGGCATACGGCGCAATGCGGCGCTGACCGTCGTCGAGTTCGGTTTTTTGGTTCATGCCTTCCGGGGTGATGGCCACGGTGTTGTAGCGGTACGGCGTAAGCGCGGGCACCAGTGCGTACCCTGAGCCATCAATGGTCGTGCCCTGGCTGTTCATGACTTTTGCGCCGCTGGCGCCTTTGGCTTCCACCAGGGCGAAGGTGTCACCCAAATACGGTCCAAAGGTTACGCCACCGCTGTGAATCGCCACGGCACCGCGGGCGCTGCCGGAAGCTTGCCAGTAGTCTTCGCCCTTGGAGGCGCTGAGGGCGAGGCTGGTCTTGGGCAAACGTTTTTGCAGGTTGCCACTCCAGGTGTTCTGTTTTTGCTCGGCGTCGTGAGACACGTCCATCCCGTAGCTCAGGGTTTGTTCTGCGCCTGCGGTGCCGGACAACGAGGTTTGATACACATTGCCGTAGGTCGAGCTGTGGCTGACCGAGCTGCTCAAGGTCGGCGTGTTGCTCTTCGACGGGCTGCCCAGCGGGAATGACACCGAGAGCAAAGTGACGGTTTCAGTCGAGCCGGGCGAAGAAGGGTTCCAACTGCCGCCGTTGACGTTGTTGCCGTTGTTGTGACCGTCGTAGCCGCCGTAACGGGTGTTTTCGAAGCTCCCCGTGGACTGGCGTGAGACCGACAGGTTGAGGCTCACCGAGTTTTTCAGGGTGTTGGCATAGCCCAATTGCAACTGCGTGTCGCGTTCACGGCCGTTGCGGTAATCCTGAGTCGAACCGGACACGTAAATCGATCCATACTCGGCCAGGCTCTGGTTGACCGACACTTCAAATCGCGAGCGTTGCAGGTAGCTGGCCGAGTCCCATTCTTCCCCTTTGCGCAACGATTCACGCACGCCGAGTACGTCGCCCAGATCGCGATAACCAGCGGTGGAGTAGCGGTACCCGGCAATCGACAAGGTGGTGTTGGTCGGCGCGAAGGTGCGGCTGTACGACAAGCGCGCCATCCAGCCATCGACCAGGCCCTCTTGTGGCATGTCGGCGCGTGAGTAGGTGGCGTCCAGGCCAAACGCGCCCAGCCAGTTGGCGTACACGCCGCCAAATACCAGAGCCTGATAACCGTCCGCCACCCGCAAACCGGTGTTGGCGGTGACGGTGTTGGTCAGGCCGCGCTGGTAGGTGAACTCGCTGAACAGGTCGTTATCGCCCACGTCACTGGTCTTGCCCACGGCGGCGCTGTAGCGCGAGGTGCCGGGGCGCAGCGATTCGGGTACGGCCGAGAACGGCACGCTGAATCGGCTGATGCTGCCGTCCGCTTCTTGTACCGAGACTTCGAGGTCGCCGTTGTAGTTGGTGGCGTAGAGGTCGTTGATTTCAAACGGCCCCGGCGCGACGGTGGCTTCGTAAATGTCATTGCCGTTTTGGCGCACGGTGACCTTGGCGTTGGTCTTGGCGATCCCGCGTACGGTCGGCGCATAGCCACGTACCGACTCGGGCAACATGCGTTCGTCTGAGGTGATTTGCACCCCGCGAAAGCCAAGCCCGGAGAAGAAGCGCCCCGAGGTGTAGCCTTCACCCGCGGTCAGTTCGCTGCGCAGGCTTGGCAATGCGCGTTGCACGTAAGTGCGCGTGGCATTCCAGTCGCTGCCGTGTTGCGAGTCGTAGCGCAGGGACGCTTGCTGGCGCAGGCGCCACATGCCCAGGTTCAGGCCGCTGTTGAGCGCCAGATAGCTGGAGTCGGTGTCTTGGGCGTGACTGGCGCTGCGACTGACGTGGTATTGGTTGGCGCTGTAGTTGATAAAACCGATGGTGCTGCCCGCGTCGAGGTTTTGCGGTGAGACATAACCGCGCGGTACGTGCAGCATCAAACTTTGCGGCATGCTGATGTCGAGGCGCAGTTGGGCGAAGTCAAAATGGCTGCTGGCGTCTTTTACCGTGTCGCTGAGCAATTGGCATTCGCTGCCTTGCGTGTCGGTAATGGCGCTGGCCAACACGCCTGCGCCTTCCAGCAACGCGCGCGCCAAGCACGGTTGCACATCGCCCTGTGCCCCGGCCACAAACTGCACGGGTACGCGTTCGACGAAACGATCATTGAGGTACAGGTCGACGGTGTATTGGCCGGGGTCGACGGCGTTGATTTTGTTGAAGCGCGACAGCGAGCCGCCGCCAAACATCATGTTGTCGTCAAACTGATAGTCGTCGTTACTGCTGCTGGTTTCGGTCTCGGCTTGGGCGGTGCCCGCGCTCAATCCGCTGCACAGGATCGTCGACGACACCAGCAGCATTGCCCACAGCCAACGGCTATGGGGTGCGCGGTTGCGGATCCGGCAAGGGGTGAAATGAGCCACGGTCATGTGCATTTTCCCAGGGCTAGTGGAGCGGCAAGTCAGTGGTGACGTCAGCGCCGTAATCGTTCACCAGCGTCAAGCGCAATTGGTTGCCAGCGTTGGCCCCTTTAACCGGCCATTGAGCGTTGGAGTAGGGGGCGATCATCACGGCTTTGGCCACGTTGACCGGTTTGCCGCCGACCAGCAGGTTGGCCTCACGGATCACCGCGTGATAACCGCTGTTGTTTTCGGCGCTCACGCTCAGGTTTGAACCGCTGCCTTGCAGCTTGAATGTCATTGATTTGGTGATGTCTTGCGGGTTGCCTGCGATGCTTTCAGGGCGATAGAACACCTTCATCCGGCTGCTCACGGTGAGCATCAGCTTGTTGGCGTCCATGTCGTGGGCCTTGAGGGCTGGCATCTGCATGAAGTTGATGTAAAACACTGACTCGCGGTCTTGCGGCAAGTCTTTACCGGTGTACACCAGGCGCACGATTTGCCCGGCCTTGGGGTTCATCCGAAAAATCTGTGGGCTGGCGATGAACGGCGCATCAGCGGTTTGCGGCGTGGACGCCGGGTCGCCTTTGTCCACCCAGATCTGCACCAGATTGGGATATGCATCGTGACTGGTGAGTTGCAGGGCTTTTTCGCGAATGCTGGCGGGGTAGATCACCCGTGTGCCGCTCATGACCACACTGGCCAGCGCGTTTTGGGCAACGGTGACGCCGATCAGCACACCCACGGACAGGGCTAAGCGTTTCAGGCAGGTCATGGCCAACTCCTTCCGAAAGGCTGGGGATCAGATAAGGACAATCGAGGTGCGGACCCGCCGCTTCGCGAGGTGCGAAGTCGGCAGGTCAGAGGGTTACGCTTACAGGTAGTCGAGGGCGTACTGAGCCGAAGCCGATACGGTACCGGCCGTTGCAGCGCCCGTGCTGATGTAGCGCGCAGCGAAGTCGTGGCTGGTCGCGGTCTCGTCTTTTTTCAAGATCAGGCCGGAAACCGAGGTCATGCCGCTCAGCGCGATCGGGTTGCCGCCGGTGGCATCCAGCAGTTGGATGGCGACGTTTTGTGCGGTGCCGGTGTTACCCAGGTTGCCGCCGGCGTTCACGTCAGCGCCCAGGAACGTGGTCTTGATGTTCAAGTCGCCGGTGGTCGGTGCCGTGCAACCGGTCACAGCGATGGTGAACGGCGTTTCGCCTGCAAATTTACCGGCGGTGTCCAGGTCGCTGGAAGCAACGGTGGGCAGAACCACGATCGGGCTACCGGAGTTACCGTTGACCGACACCTGGCATGTCTGGTCAGACACCTGGCCCTTGAAGGTGATGGTGTTTTGGCTGGCGGCAGCGAAAGAGATCGCCGGGAATGCCGTCATCGCGATGAGCAGAGCAGTACGCTTCATAGTAATAATCCTGATAACTGGAGATGAGGCTCGAGCCCAACCCATTCTTCGTGGAGTCGGTCAGGAGCAGGTTTAGCCAGTTCAGGTTATCGAGCGGGGGGCAGAGCTTTAATCAGACGATTCTTAAAAGCCCGCGGGCGGCGGTTCAGAGGCGCTACTTTTCTACAGGCATAAAAAAATGGCTTACCTTGCGGTAAGCCATTTTTAGTATTGGTGGCTACACAGGGACTTGAACCCCGGACCCCAGCATTATGAATGCTATGCTCTAACCAACTGAGCTATGTAGCCAATGGCGCGCATTATTCCCTCGAGTGGGGCATGTGTCAAGCAAATATCTTAAAAAATTTGCTGTTCTATCAACCGCTTAAGGTTTTCCAGCGTTTGAATGGAAATATGTTGTAAAAAAGTGGCACATTGACGCCCCCCGCAAGTGCGCATTCACCTGATGTACGGAAACGCTTATGGCCCTTAGCAACGCTCAAACAAAAACTACGACAGCCTCGCCACCCGCTCAAACCAGCCCGTTAGTGCTGCGCATCATCGGCGCAGTCGCATTGGCGCATCTGATCAACGATTTGATTCAAGCCGTTCTGCCTTCGATCTATCCGATGCTCAAGGCTAAATATGACCTGACCTTCACTCAGATCGGCCTGATTACCCTGACCTTCCAGATGACCGCGTCGCTGTTGCAGCCGTGGGTGGGGTATTACACGGATCGACACCCCAACCCGTTGCTGCTGCCTGCGGGCATGGTGTGCACACTGGTCGGGATTTTGATGTTGTCTCAGGTGGGCAGTTTTCCTTTGATTCTGCTGGCCGCGGCATTGGTGGGCATCGGTTCGTCGACCTTTCACCCGGAGGCTTCCAGAGTGGCGCGGCTGGCTTCAGGCGGGCGCTATGGTTTTGCGCAGTCCACTTTCCAGGTCGGTGGCAATGCGGGTTCTGCGTTCGGGCCGTTGTTGGCCGCCGCGATCATCATTCCGTTCGGGCAGGGCAATGTCGCCTGGTTTGGCTTGTTTGCGCTGTTCGCGGTCGGATTGTTGTATGCCATCAGCCGCTGGTATCGCAGCCACTTGAACCTGTTCAAGCTCAAGGCCGGACAAAAGGCGACCCACGGGTTATCGAAACAACGGGTATTGGCGGCACTCGTCGTGCTGGGGCTGTTGGTGTTCTCCAAATACTTTTACATGGCCAGCCTGACCAGTTACTACACGTTCTTCCTGATTGAGAAGTTCGGG
Source organism: Pseudomonas sp. TAA207 (assembly GCF_001529285.1). Taxonomy (NCBI): domain Bacteria; kingdom Pseudomonadati; phylum Pseudomonadota; class Gammaproteobacteria; order Pseudomonadales; family Pseudomonadaceae; genus Pseudomonas; species Pseudomonas sp. TAA207. The sequence continues at coordinate 45,076 of NZ_LLWJ01000059.1, forward strand.
GTGTCGATCGCCAGCTCGCAAATGTATTTGTTTTTGTTCTTGGGCGCAGTGGCGGCGGGCACCTTCTTTGGCGGGCCAATCGGTGACCGTATCGGACGCAAGGCGGTGATCTGGTTCTCGATTCTGGGCGTGGCGCCGTTCACCTTGCTGCTGCCGTATGCCGATCTGTTCTGGACCAGTGTGCTGAGTGTGGTCATCGGTTTTATTCTGGCCTCGGCGTTCTCGGCCATTGTGGTGTATGCCCAAGAGCTGGTGCCGGGCAACGTGGGCATGATCGCAGGTATTTTCTTCGGCCTGATGTTTGGCTTTGGAGGGATTGGTGCCGCGCTGCTCGGGCATTTGGCTGATATTCATGGCATCGAGTACGTATACACCTTGTGCTCGTATCTGCCGCTGTTGGGTGTACTGGCTATTTTCTTGCCACGCTCGCAAAAAGCGTGAGGCCATTGCCTGACTCACAACCACGGGACTTGGCAGAACAGTCCCGTGGTGAGTCAGTACCTTCACGCCGGTAATCGTCTTTAACGGTGGGTGGCTATCTTGAGTTGTTCTCTCGCTCGAGAGATGCGTGAGCGAACCGTGCCGATGGGGATTTCAAGGGCGAGCGCGGTGTCTCGGTAATTACCGCCGGTTTCCAGAGAGGCATAGAGCGTATTGCGCATCTCTTTGGGCAGGTGGTCAATGGCAATCAGGGTGCGCTCAAGGCGTTGCTTGATCTCGAACTGCCCGCCCAAGTCTTGAGCGTTATCCATGTCCGTACACAGCGCTTCATCAAATTCGCAATGAATGGGTTTTGCGTAAAGGCGGCGAAAGTGATTGCGGATCAAGTTTTGTGCAATCCCGCACACCCACGTGCTGATAGTTGCCTGGCCACTGTATCGGTCTTTACCGCGCCATGCTTCAAGGCAGGTTAATTGAAAGATGTCGTCTGCATCTTCGGGGTTCAATACACGTTTGTGGATAAATGCCTTCAATTTTCGTTGCAGCTCGGGTGATATGTCCAACACGTTCTGCGGCGCGTCCACAGGTCGGGTGAGTGAAGCATCTTTACGCTGATTCATTATTCATCCTCAGGATAAGCGGCCTCGAAATAATTTCGAGGAAGACCTCCTAAGCACTGCGTGTGCCAATCTTTTGAAGTGATTTATCAAGTTGATTTATATATGTTTTTATAAATGGCACGGTTATTTTTGTGCCGCTATTTGCATAATCATGCGTACGCCTGCGCCAACTTTTTCAATTTAAAAAATAGGCACATTAATAAGGAACTGTTCACGCGTACTTGGCCACACAGAAGATCGAAACTTCTCTGATGGGCGATTACGCTATGAAAGTTGACGTGCGACATGACCCCTCGCGAGCAGTGAGCTCTTTGCTCGCTGCGACAAACGTTCGACCGCCGGTACCTCAGGCCACTCAGCAAAGTTCTGCCGAAGAGGTCGGCATGCTGTTTAGTCAAAAGACCGAGAGCAGCAGCAAAGAAATGGCGCAGCGAACGGTGCGTGCCTCGGGGGCCGAGATTCGAGTGCGCAGAATTCAGGGCATCGAGCAACTCATGGCTTTGTACGAGCAGTTGGGCCATGCCGGTCAGGCCAACTTGAGCCAGGTAGCCAGACAGGTCCGTCAGGAGATGTCGTCCAGGTCTAGCCTGGACAATCTGATGGAACTGACCGGAGGTGATCCGGCCCGGACCAGTGTAGTGCTGAGTTACGTAACTGCATGGGCACAATCAGAAGGTCATGACGCTGATGTTGCGTTGTCGCACAGCTATCAGGATCAGCTGCACACGCAGCACGCAGGGCCTGTTCAAGCGGGGATGAACATCGCGCGTGGGCTGAGCACTATCAGTGATGATGCTTCTTTGCGCCAGGCAGTTCGCACGCTGTATTACGCCAATGTGGTAAGGCGCCAGTCACCGGCGATCATCATGCAGGCACTGCTGGGAATGTTTGGGGACAAAGGGTTCAGCGTAGGGTTAAAAATGATGAGTCGGGCACTGGCTGACGACATGGCAGCGCAGCGCCCATCGTTGCCGACCAACAAGTTAAGGGCCGTTATGTTGGGTCTGCAAAGTTGCAGGCAATTAGGCAGTGTATTGAACAGTTGTCGCCGATTTATTGAGCAAATGCCCAGGCACGAAAAATCAATCGAACAGGCTGCGGTTTCGCTGTTACAACGTTTGCTGGGGTATGCCAGCGAGGGCATTGACCTGCGCGAGAGCCAATCGTTGGGTCGTGATTTGGGCGCAACCAGCCCTGACAGTCATTTGCTCATGCTCAATCGTGTCTACCCACTGATTCAGCGTCTTCCGTTGGGCATATGGTGTGATCAGCGAAACCGCCAGGATACGTTGCGTTTTCTGATGGGCTTGATGGATGAGCAGACTCAGTCCGAAGGACTTGTACCACAGGCATTCGGGTACTCGAGCATCGTTAAATGACGTGGGCTGGCACCTTCAATAAAGTGCTCTCCAAAGTCTCCGGGGGAGGGGAAGTCCTGGGGGCGATGGTCGTGCTCGGCATTGTCTTTATTTTTATTGTCCCGCTTCCCACCTGGCTGATTGATATTCTGATTGCGGTCAATATTTGTATTTCTTGTTTGTTAATTGTGCTCGCGTTCTATTTACCGAACCCGTTGGCTTTTTCCTCCTTTCCCTCGATGTTGCTGTTAACCACTATGTTTCGCCTGGCGCTGTCGATTGCGACCACGCGCCTGATCTTGTTGGAACAAGACGCGGGCGACATTGTGGAAGCGTTTGGTAACTTTGTAGTGGGGGGGAACCTTGCCGTCGGGTTGGTGATTTTTTTGATTATCACGCTGGTGAACTTTCTGGTGATTACTAAAGGATCGGAGCGAGTCGCTGAAGTGGCAGCGCGTTTCAGTCTGGATGCGATGCCGGGTAAGCAGATGTCCATCGACAGCGATTTGAGAGGCGGTTTAATAGACGGTAAACAGGCTCGCTATAAACGCGAACAACTGTCGCGCGAAAGTCAGTTGTTTGGTGCGATGGATGGCGCCATGAAGTTTGTTAAAGGCGATGCGGTTGCCGGACTGATTATTGTGGTTATCAATATATTGGGTGGTTTTTCCACCGGGATGATTCAACACGGGATGAGCGCTGGGGACGCCATTACGCTGTATTCGGTATTAACTATTGGTGATGGCTTGATTGCGCAGATCCCGGCGCTGCTGATTGCATTGACCGCCGGCATGATCATCACCCGTGTTGCGCCTGATGATGACTCAGAAAGAGCAAACATTGGTACGCAAATAGGGCAGCAGATCACCAGTGAGCCCAAGAGCTGGATGATCGCTTCGGCTGGCATGCTGGCCTTTGCCGCACTCCCGGGTATGCCGACCCTGGTGTTCATTTTTATTGCACTGAACACCTTTGCGCTGGGTTTTTACCTGTGGTTTCGCGGCACTAAGGGTGAGTCAGTCGAGTCTGCGTCTGTGCCCCAGACCACCCCTGAGTTGAATGGGGATGAGGACCTGCGCAGTTTTACACCCACGCGCCCCTATGTGCTGCAATTTTCAGCTCTGCAGCAGGACGATCAGCGCGCTCTTCAGCTGATTCATTCCATCCGCCAGGCTCGAAACAGCATTGTCACTGCAATCGGTTTAACCCTCCCTCCCTTTGAGATCGAATACAGCGCCTCGCTGGCCGATGATGAGTTTCGCTTTTGTGTGCACGAAGTACCGATGATCAAGGCGACTTTCTCGCCGTTGATCGCACTGATGCGCAGTCGCTATCTGGACCAATGCCCTGAGGCTCCACGAGGCAGTGAAGAGCGGGATGAGCAGGAGTGGTTATGGCTGCAACCGCAAGATCCGTTCTTGGCTGGTGAAGAGATCGAACCGTTCACTGCACACGACTTGATCGTCGTGCGCATGCAGCGGGCCATGATGATCAGTGGGCCGCAGTTTCTGGGTATTCAAGAATGTAAATCCATCCTCTCCTGGCTAGAGCAGAGTCAGCCAGAGTTGGTTCAAGAGTTGCAGCGCATCATGCCGCTCTCACGTTTTTCTGCCGTACTGCAACGCTTGGCCAGTGAAGGTGTACCACTGCGAGCTGTGCGCCTGATTATCGAAGCGTTGAATGAGTATGGGCAGCATGAGCGTGAGGTCAATGCGCTTGCGGACTACGCACGGATTGCTCTGAAGTCGCAGATTTATCATCAGTACAGTGAAAGCGACGGGCTGCATGCCTGGCTGTTTTCATCCAACGCCGAAAACATTTTTCGTGAAGCGCTGCGCCAGACTCAAACCGGTGTGTTTCTGGCCCTGGAAAGCGGTCCCAGTGCACAGCTGATCAACTTGCTCAAAGAGGCATTTTTACCCTATCAGCGTGAGCAAAGGGTGCTGTTGGTTGCCCATGATTTACGCAGCCCCATACGGACTTTGTTGTTCGATGAGTTTAACCATGTACCTGTTTTGTCCTTTGCTGAGTTGATGGGCACGGCAAAGGTAAAAGTATTGGGTCGTCTTGATTTTGAAGGCGACAGTGACGAACACGAGGCGGATTTTTGAACGTTCTAACGTACAGCATGGATACGTCTTGCGAGATATTCGAGCTACGCGTACTCAGCGGTTTGCATCAGGGCGCGGCTTTGCCTCTGTTTGGTGAGTGTTGGAGCATCGGTGCCAGCGAAGAAGCTGACCTGGGTTTATATGATCCTGGCGTTCATGTTCGACATGCGCAGTTGCAGCGCACTGGCGAGCACTGGTCGTTGCAAGCTCAAGAAGGCCTTTTGCAGGACGATGCGGGCGCTACCTTGGCGTACATCTCAAACCTTGTTCCTGGAGCCGAGTTTTCATTGGGTGGCATTCGTCTCTGCGTTGCTCATACCGAAAGCAGTTGGCCGCAAGCGCCAAGCCATTCGCCCTTTGAACCTGGCGATACGCTGACTGGCAAGGTGCCAGAAACGTCGAAAAAGGCAGCAAAAAAACCAATAGCAGGCGCATTGGCAGCGCTTGTACTGGTGCTGGCCGGCTCTTTTTTTCTGTCGCGCGATGAGGACGTACCCTTGGAGGTGCCGGTCCCTGTCGTTAATGAAAAACGCGTTCTCCTGACGGCCATCGACGTTCATCGGCAACTGCTTTCCATGCTCAGCGACCGTGAACTGAGTGCCCACGTCATTCTGGAGTCCACAAACCATCAAGTGACGCTGAGGGGGGACGTTCAGGTTGAGCAGTTAGCGCTGGTCTCGCGGATGCTCAAACGATTCCAGCTTCAATTCGATACCTCGATAACCATTCATAACAAGGTTCAGCTCATTAGCCGTGAGTTGCCTTTCAAAATTGTTCAAATCATTGGCGGCCCTAAGGCCCATGTGGTGTTAGGGGATGGGCGCCGTCTGTTTTTTGGTGACGAAGTGGATGGGGTGCGCCTGACGGTTATCGAAAATAATCGTCTGTTGTTTGAAGGGCGCCAGCGCTATGAGGTGAGTTGGTGAGTCAGGCTTTTGAGGAAAGACTTGAGTCCTGGCAGCAACGCCAGTCGGCTTATCTGGCTCGTTTTTCACCGGTGACTGTGTGCGGCCGGATCCAGCGGGTCAATGGCACGTTGTTGCAATGTCGCTTGCCGCAGTCGCGTATCTCCGATCTGTGTGAGGTTCAGACGGCTGATAACAGCTGGATCCTGGCTGAGATTATTGGTTTTGATCAACAAGACGCGATGCTCAGTGCATTGGGGAGCCTGGAAGGTATTTGTGTGGGTGCTGCGGTCAAGCGACTGGGCGGAGCGCATCAGATTTGCGTTGCAGATAGTTTATTGGGGCAGGTGCTGGATGGCTTTGGTCGCCCACTCACAGGTAGCGGCTGGGGTGCATTTGCAACACCGTCCAGCGCCGACGCGGGTCCTGTGATGTGTGAAGCACCGCTGCCCACCGAAAGACCTCGTATCAACCGTGCCTTATCCACAGGCATACGCGCAATTGATGGTCTGCTGACCTTGGGTGAAGGGCAGCGGGTCGGGCTTTTTGCGGGCGCCGGCTGCGGTAAAACCACTCTGCTGGCTGAGATAGCTCGCAATGTTGATTGCGATGTCATCGTCTTCGGGTTGATCGGCGAGCGTGGGCGTGAATTGCGCGAGTTTCTTGATCATGAACTCGATGATGAGTTGCGATCCAAAGCCGTTCTGGTGTGTGCAACGTCTGATCGCTCCAGTATGGAACGTGCGCGCGCCGCCTTTACGGCGACGGCTCTGGCGGAGGGGTTTCGTCGTAAAGGCCAGCGAGTTTTATTGTTGATTGACTCGTTGACGCGCTTTGCCCGTGCCCAGCGTGAAATTGGCCTGGCGGCTGGCGAACCTTTGGGGCGAGGGGGCTTGCCGCCCTCCGTATACAGCCTGTTACCGCGCTTGGTTGAACGTGCAGGGCTGACCCAGCAAGGGGTGATTACCGCGATTTACACCGTGCTGATTGAGCAGGACTCCATGAATGACCCGGTTGCGGATGAAGTGCGCTCTCTGCTGGACGGCCACATTGTGTTGTCGCGCAAATTGGCAGAGCGCGGTCACTACCCGGCGATTGATGTGCTGGCCAGTTTGTCGCGGATTCTGAGCAATGTTGCCGAGCCGGGCCATGTGCAAAACATGACGGCTTTAAGGCGACTGCTGTCAGCGCATCAGCAGATCGAGCTGATGCTCAAATTGGGTGAGTACCAAGCAGGCAATGATGCGCTGACCGATATGGCTGTAGAGAGCCGACATCAAGTGGATGCTTTTCTGCGCCAGGACCTGCGTGAACCTACGCCGTTTTTGGCAACTCTGGACCAACTGAGTGAACTGACTGCCTATGTCCCATCCTGAAATGTTTTTGTGTGAAATACAGGCTTTGCAGCAACTGCGTCAGCATCGCGCAGACAGGGCCGCTCGGCAGTTACAAAGAGCTTACATGGCACAGCGTGTGTTGAGCGGGCGCATCCAACAGGCCCGCGAGCGTGTTGAGCAGGTGCGAGGGGTTGAAACCCGGCAATGCAATGAGTTGCTCAATCGTCACCGTGGACAGGTTCTTTCGCCCCAGGCCCTGACGAGCTGGGATGAGGATGAACGCAAATTGTCGGCACAAACGACTCAGCAAAAAGCACATTTGCAGGAACTGTTTGATCAACAGGCACGCGAGAACGAACAGCTTGAACAGGCTCGATTGCAATCGAGCATCTGTTCGCGACAAGTTGAAAAACTCCGCGAGTTGTCTGCGTTGCTGGCGCAGGAGGAGGAATGACCCAACGGCCTGACTTAACCTCTTTACGCGTACAAGCACTGTCGTTTGAGGCTCATCCCGCGACTGCCCGGATGACTGACAGCAGTCTGTTCGCTCGCTTTGTGGCGCAACAGGGCACTGAAAAAAGTTGGGGTTGCAGTGAATCATTTACGCGGGCTGGTACGGGGTGCGATCTGCTTCAGGCCATCGGTGAGCGTTGTGGTCCTCGCTGGACCAGAGGTGTTAGCACACCCATGCAATTTGTGATTAGCCTGGCGCGGCGCGGGCGGATCAATGTCCGCGCGCACCATGAATATGCCGGGTGGACGTTCTCGTTGGAGGCCGAGCAATCAGCAACCCATCAATGGCTTATCGGCCAGCAGCCAGACTGCCAAGCGCGACTTTCACGCACGTTGGGTCAATCGGTCAGAGTGTTGGTGATACAGGAGCGTGTGCAGTGAGCGCGCCGGTGATCAAACTTCCGGTGCTGGACAGCCTGACTGTCCAGGCTTACCGCCGGTTGGGGCGAGGTTTGCGTTTTTCGTTCGAGGTCGCCGGTGAGGTGGGCGAACTATTGCTTGAGCCAGGGAGGGCTCCAGAGTGTGGCGTGTCGCTCTCATTAGAGACGCGTTGTGGCGTGATGACATTCAGCGATGCGGGCCCTCTGCTGAGTTTGATGGGCGATTGCCCTGTGGTGCTGGCTGATACTGAGAATGATCCCTGCTCATGGTTTTGGGCTTTATTTGAGCAGCGCATGAGTACGCAACTGGTCTCCGTTTTTGGCTATGTGCGGCCGATTGGCGACGTGCAACCGCAGACTTTTGAATGTCGGGCCAGCATTGCGTTGGGGCAAGCGCGTAGCGTCAGTCGGCTGAGGATGGCGCCTGAATCGTTACTGGCGCTGTATGAGTCCGGCCCTTGGCACCCCCTTAAAGCATCTGTGGCAGATCGCTTTCCATTTCTGATCCCAGTTATTTTGGGGCAGTTGCAAGTGTCCGTTGAGCAACTGCGCTCCGTTCAACCGGGAGACGTTGTCTTGCTGGAGAACACGCAATTGGACGGTGAGGGCGTTGGCCAACTGAATGTTGGGAAACTTCGGCTGCACGTGATGATTGACGATGAAGGTGCACGCAGGTGCTTGAACATTTGTTCTATCGAGGAAGTGGCTGTGGATGATGTTTTTTTTGCAAGTACGGACGTTGATGCAAATGCACAGGCGCAACGAGTGCTGGATGAGGACCAGTCGCTTGAACACCTGCCCTTGGCGTTGAGCGTCAGGTGTGGCGCACTGAAGTTGAGTCTGGGAGAGCTGCGCCAGCTGGCGCCGGGCGTGGTATTGAACATTGAAGGTTATAGCCCCGGCATGGCGGGACTCTATTACGGGGATCGGCCGATTGGTCTGGGGCAATTGGTGGAGGTGGATGGACGCCTGGGCTTGCAACTGTCACGCATCATTTTTTCGCAATGACCGTTCAAGGGGTTGATCCCCTATTGCTGGCGCTGTTTCTTGGCAGTTTGTCGTTGATGCCCATGCTGTTGGTGGTGTGCACAGCGTTTTTGAAGATATGTATTGTGCTGATGATCACCCGCAATGCCATTGGCGTTCAGCAAGTGCCTCCAAGCATGGCGCTGTATGGCGTTGCACTCGCGGCAACAATGTTCGTGATGGCTCCGGTGGGGTATGAAATTGCACAAAACCTCAAAGAGACACCTGTTGATTTAAGCAGCGTAAAAGCACTGCAAGAAAGTGGATTGCAAGCGGTAAAACCGCTGCAGGCTTTTATGAACCGCAACACAGACCCGGATGTGCTGACTCATCTTCAGGAAAGTGCCAAGCGCATGTGGCCCCCCGAAATGGCGCAACATGTTCAACGTGATGACCTGATTTTGTTAGTGCCCTCTTTTGTACTTTCGCAATTACAGGCCGGGTTCGAGATAGGTTTTTTGATTTATATCCCGTTCATTGTCATCGACTTGATTGTGTCAAACCTGTTGCTCGCGTTGGGTATGCAAATGGTTTCACCCATGACCATTTCACTGCCACTCAAACTACTGCTGTTTGTGTTGGTATCGGGGTGGACGCGCCTGCTCGACAGTCTTTTTCTTTCGTACCTGTGAGAGATGCCCTATGGACCCTACGCTGCTTTTCAAACAAGGCATGTTGTTGGTGGTGCTGCTGTCTGCGCCTCCGCTGATTGTGGCTGTGGTGGTGGGCGTCTTGACGTCCCTGGTCCAGGCATTGATGCAGATACAGGATCAAACCCTGCCGTTCGGGATCAAACTGGTGGCTGTGGGCATTACGTTGGCGTTGACGGGACGCTGGATCGGGGTCGAGATGATTCAACTCCTTAACCTCATGTTCGACATGGTTTCGCGCTCGGCGCGCGGATAGGGAGCGGTCATGACGCCACACATCCCCTTTCTTGAATACCTGCCCAGCATGGCCATTGCCATGGCGCGCTTGTATCCCTGTTTTTACATGGTTCCGGCCTTTTGCTTTCAGCATGTGCGCGGTATGCCGCGTCACGTCATTGTTTTTTCAGTCGCCCTTATGCCCGTCCCGGGGGTTCATCACCATTTGATGGCGTTTGATTACACCTTGTTGGCACTCTGTGGCCTGGTATTCAAAGAAGCGATTTTAGGTTTTTTGTTGGGCATGCTGCTGTCCATGCCTTTCTGGCTTTTCGAGTCAGTGGGCGCTTTGCTCGATAATCAACGAGGTGCGCTGATCGGTGGTCAACTCAACCCCTCGTTGGGGCCGGATGCCACGCCCATTGGACATATGTTCAAGGAATTGAGCATTTTTCTGCTGATTGTGACACTGGGTTTGACCAGCCTGACTCAGGTGCTATGGGACAGTTATTTGATCTGGCCACCGACCCTGTGGGTGCCGAATCTGGCAGCAGATGGGTATGCAGTTTTTTTAACCCTGCTGGGAGATACCATCACGCATATGGTGTTGTACGCAGCGCCTTTTATCGCATTACTGTTGATTGTTGAGTTCGCCATCGCCCTGCTAAGTCTTTACAGCCCGCAATTGCAGGTTTTTGTGTTATCGATGCCAGCCAAGAGTTTGGCCGGGTTATGTTTTTTGATTATTTACTTACCCCAGCTGCAGGATTTGATTGTGGGACGTATGGGGCTGCTGGATGACTTGAAGTACTCACTGGCGTTGTTGTTCACAGTGCCCGCCTCATGAGTGACTCTGGCGAAAAAAAATATGAAGCGAGCCAAAAAAAGCTTCAGGACCAACGCAAGAAAGGGCAAGTGGCACAGAGCCAGGATGTCGGCAAGTTGCTGGTTTTGGCGTTGTTGAGTGAGTTGGCGATGATGACGGCTCACGGGGTCATGCAGCGTCTTCAACAATTATTGGTATTGCCTGCTTCCCTGATCGGACAGCCCTTTATCCGTGCTTTACAAGAGGTCGTGGCAGAGGTCACTCAGGTGTTTCTTGGTTTGGCGTTGTTGATGACGGGCGGCGCCATTTTGATGAAGCTGATCAGCAGTTGGTTTCAGTTTGGTTTTCTTTTTGCCCCCGAAACGCTCAAGCCGGACTTCAACCGCCTCAACCCGATTAACCAGGCCAAGCAAATGTTCTCGGCCCAGTCGGTGATGAACATGTTGATGGGGCTGTTCAAAGCCGTATTGATCAGTTTTGTGCTCTATCGGGTAATCGGGCCTTCCCTGGGCGCCTTGGTGGGTTTGGTCAACGGTGATTTACCGGGTTACATCGATGCGTTGATTGTGTTGTTTCGGCATTTATTGCACGTTTGTCTAGGGATGCTGTTGGTTCTGGCGATGATCGATTTATCGCTTCAACGGTACTTTTTTGCAAAGCGTATGCGCATGACTTATGTCGATGTGGTCAAGGAATACAAAGATATGGAAGGCGACCCTCACGTGAAAATGATGCGCAGGGCATTGGCCCAAGAGATGTCGCAAGAGGGAGAGTCGGCCAAACCGCCGCCGCTCGAGGACGCGGACATGCTGCTGGTGAACCCGACCCATTTTGCTGTAGCGCTGTATTACCGTCCTCCGCACACCCCATTGCCAGTGTTAATCGACAAAGGCACGGATGCTCAGGCGCGGGACATGATCGTCAGAGCCAAGGCTGCGGATGTTCCGGTTGTTCAATGTGTATGGTTGGCCCGAACGTTGTATCGCGAAGAGCTGGGCCATTGCATCAGTCGAGAGACATTACAGGCTGTGGCTGTGATTTATCGTACTTTGCATGAACTGGATGCCGAGGCACTTCGTGAAACCCTTGAGCTGCCGGAGCTTGATCGGTTGTAAGGGCTAAGGGAACCGAGTGTTAATTAACGGTCACTCAGGCTATATCAGCCAGTCAATCGAGTGTCTCATGCCCTTAAGTCCTTTAGATTGCATCATTCCTAATCTGAGTCAGCTCAATACGTCAAGCGCAGCGAAGCCTGGCCATGACGCCATAGCGCAAAAGCCAGCCTCTCGTGGTTTTGTTAAATGCTGCAGTGACCTCTTTCAACGAGGGCGAGCCAGCAAGCAACTTGTCGCATTGACTCAGTTTCGTCACTATCACGTGTCCTCAATGGCGTTCAACGCAACGTTGCAACACGGAAAAGTCGTTGTGCAAGGGTCGCAAGCCGGCCGAGAAATGGCCGATCGACTCAATCAGCTCCCCAAGCGCTTTATGCAAGACTCTGCGGGGGTAGACAAAGGCCAAGGGCTACGTTTAGTGGATCAAAAACTCAATGTTTTTCATCTTTCATGTACGCCGGCCGCTGCGGCTGTGTTCAAAAGCAGCCGCACTCAGGCTGCCAGTCCTGAGGTCATAAATAACCCGGGGAGAGCGCATTTAGGGCAAGTCAGCGGTGTACACACAACGCAAGAAGGTGATCAGTTTCGTTTGATAGAACAGCGTTTGCATCGCTTTGAACCTCAAACGGACACCTGGTTACCCGACAAAGATCAGGGGCAGTACCAACGACTTGGTTTGACCAATGAGGGCGCGTTGATGAAGGTGCCGCAGGGCATCAGTGACATGAGTGTTGAGGGCACCACGCAGGTGAGCCTGATGCAATCAGAAGACGACATGTCCCTTGAAATTGCTAACACTGCAACAGGTGGTGCTCCTGCACGGCTGACACCTGTCAGTGAGTCTGGAGAGCCTGTTGCACTGACCCGAATCGGGTTGGCAGGTCATACGCTCTTTGCCACCACTGAAGACGGCGAGCTGCTTCGCGCAGATTTGCGAAGTGCTGATAAAAGCCTTTTGCAGATGCACCAGGTGCCCGTCGAGTTGCCCAAAAGCGGCGCTCATGTCAAAGGCTTCATGCATGACGATAATGGCCAGCTTAATGCGTTGGTGGCTGACAACTACAAGCAACTGCATAGCAATCCATTAACGGATAACCCCCGATTGTTACCGGAGTGGAACCTTACTGACGTGATGCTCAAAGTCGTCGACAGAGGGGTGCCAGACCTTGAGTTGAAAGCATTGGCGGGCAGTATTGATCTTGGGCAGCGGGGTAAAGTTGCGCTCGAGGGTGGCACGCTGATGTCTTGGGACTCGGCAGCACAGAGTTGGGACAAGACCCAGCATGTGGATGTGGATCATCTGGCGCGCGGTCTGGATGGTCGTGCTTATGCGCTGCAAGCAGGCCAGTTGAAAGAACTGGCAACACTCAAAAGCCGAGAGCCGGTCCATATGGGCGGCAGTTATGACTTGGCCCCTCCCGCCCGTGCACAGACACACGTCACTCTTACTGAGGTCATGGCTGGCGATGAGGAGCGGATGATCACCGGCTTTGCAGTTGAAAACGGCAAACGCTTTGTGAGCCTCGATGATAAAAATCAGTTGCACGCGCACATTGATGGGAAGGAAAAAACCTTAACGTTTACCACTCCCAGCCCTTTGAAGGCCCTGGCGCTGGATCACCTGGGCAACCTTTATGGGCAAACCCAAACGGATGGCTTAGTCAGGCTGGACAAAGCAGATTGGCAATCCCCGGACGTATCGGACCTCGCCTGGACGCGTGTTCAATTGCCGGACAACCAGCCGCTTAAATCATTACGCATGGGCGCTGACCAGCATTTAATCGCCAGTTGGGGTGAAAATAATCCTCAGGAGAAGCGTTGGGGCGAGAAAAACCGGCGACTGGATATCTCGGCGCAGGGAGCGCTGCAATGGGGGCCGGTTACTTCATCGAGCAACAAAGATGCATCGCCGATAAGTTCGGTCCTGATGCAGGGACAAATGAAAGGGCACATCAACGCCACTACCGCGTGGGGCGCTTCGTCAACGGTCTTGGGTCAAACTCAAGAAGGTGTCACTGAGAGCGGTGGGTACTTCAAGGGTTTTGGAACTCATTTCAAGCCTGTAGAAAGTTTTAAAGAAGTCGGGCGCGATATTCAGCATCACTTTAAAGGGCGGGTGGGGCTGCAGGGTTTATACGCGAATGACAAGGCGTTGCGCACTGAGCTTAAAAACCTTGCGAATGCCCAGCCTGCTACGACAGACATGACCACACGCCTAGAGCAGTTGAGCCTGAAGACATCGACTCAACCGCTCGCCGATGAGCTCAAAAGCGCGCTGGTTCTGGTCGAAGGTAAAAGTGCTCCTCTGGCGACCCGTTTGGGTGAGATGCATGGGGCAACAGTCACCCCTGAGCACAATGGAGTCACAGCCAAAAAGCCTCCGTCTTCCGACTCAAGCCTTAATCAGATGCGACAGGCTTTTGAGCGGTTGTCGCCCTCGCAGACCAACGCCACGGCTGCTTTGCTACGCAGTTATGAGGGGCAGGGTGTTGCGTTATCGAAGTGGTCAGCTGATGTCACTCGGGACGTGAAAAACCCGACCGCGTTGGTTGAAGGCGGTTTGATTCATCATGCGCTAACACTTTCTCGGTTAAGTCACTTAGTCACGGCACTGGAGGGCGAAGCGCCGGACCTGGTAAAGCTTGGGGGTGAACTCAAAGGCATCATGCAGGACTATCACGACAGTCCTGTGCATAAAAAATCCTCGCAAAACATCAATAACTTCGCGCAAGCCGAAGCGCTGTATAAAAACTTCAAATTGTTATCCAAAGACCTTGGCACGCCAGGCGGTGCATTGAGTTTCCATATTTCCCGCCTGCTGGGTGTTGCCGAAGGCAAGGGTCTCAAAGAAGCGCTGTTACAAGACATCTTGCAGTCTTCCAGCGGGCAATCTCTGACCTCAAGCAGAGACAAAAAGAAGAGCGTCGGCCTGATAGCGTTTGATATTCAACCTGTGCCTATCATTGAGTTTTTTGTCGGCGCCTCGAGAGAGAAATCCAACAGTGTGAGCATTAGCCGAACAGACACCGGGGCCAATGTAAAGATCGGCATGAATACCGCACACTCCTTGTCAGGTTCGATAGGTGCCGGGGTGTCGCCATTATCAACAGGAAGCGGGGTGTTGGTGGGGAATGTGCGATTGGGCACTGAACTTGAATTGACAGTGTCGCATGGCAGAGGGAGTGCGATTGATTTTGATGTCAAGGAGGCTGATCTTCCTAACATGCTAGAAAGCCTTTTTGGGGGGGACTTAGACGGCTTACTGAGTTTGGGTGCGGACCACAAATCGGGTACAACAGCGAAAACAGGTGCGGACCTCACAGTTAATGTCTATGCACAAGCCCGCGCCAATGTGATTGGTCAAGAAAGTTCAGGAACACTCAGTGGTGTGATGCGCGCAGCCATCGGGGGGTCGGCCAGTCTTAATCTTGCCCACTGGGGCAATAGCCATTCCGTTACGCAGGGGGATTTGGATATCAGTGAGAGTCATGGATCGGATACCCAACTTCTTAGTCGGGGTGGCGTTTCGGCCGGTAATTTTCTGGGAGCCACGTTGGGAATGGCACAAGTTGAGCCCAATGGTGCAAAGTTGGCCAGCTATGCTTCACCCACTGTGTCTTTCGCGGTGAGTTTCGATCGCAGTGTGGCGAACAGCTTTAACTTTACGTTCACACGGCCTGACGCTGTAAAGCCTGAAGCACTCGCAAAAGTGTGTGATGCCGTCGCACAAGTGTTCCCTGAATACAGATCAGCACTTCAGGCCATACCTTTGACGGCGACACAAGACATCGGTGAGCAACTGCAAACGGTTAAGCGCTTATTAGATACAGCGTCGGTTCCGGTGCATAAGCGTGAGCAACAACATGCGCTCAAAGATCAACTCGACGGCCTTCAACGCCAGCATCAGCAGCATGCACAGAACGGGCGAGCCTTAAGCTCAGTGGCTCGCACGGTTTCCTATGTGGGCTTGAATGGTGATTCACGTCACTCTTGGCTGAACGATGCGTCACCTGCCAACAAGGCCGCAATCATTCAGTTACTCGAGAATCAGCCAGAGTTGGCTCGAACGGTTAAGTCACTGGAGAGCAGCGAGGGCACGTCTGTGAGCATCGGCCTGGAATTGAAGCCGAGTGTGTTACGCGCACTTGAAGACACGCTGATGAAAGGACAGGATGGCGACGGTGAAATCGAGCGGGCCTTGCAAAATGTCGATAACGTGCGGGTGAAAAGTTTTGGCGTCAGTTACAGCGCCAGCCGCTCGGATCGTCGGGTGTTTCCACTGCCTTTACCACTGCTTTCAATCTCGAGTGCTGCTGGAATCAGCCATGCACATAAATTGCTTAGTGCGGAGTTTGAATACGGTAAGGATCAGAACACGCCCCTGAGAATGAAATTCAAGGATGCGATGGCGGCCCCCGAGCGTACGGATTCAAACCCGGCGTTGAGGGAGCAGAAGATTCGCGATCAGCTCAGAACAGAGGTGTAAGGCGGGGTTGGCGTTACGTTGTATCGAACGATGCAACGTAACGCCAATGTGGCGAAGGCTTAGGCGGTTTGACTGAGAAGTGCGCGGGTTTCGCCGACTTGTTCAATAAAGCCTGTGACCCATTGGCAAAATGATTCTTCCGTTAAAAAAACCATCGGGCACTGTGCGCATAAACGCTCTTCCCCTGTTTCATCCAGTGCCAACCAGCAACCGTTGAGCTTATCGGGTTGCAGATTCAACTTGAGCAACTGGCTGTGCCTGTCAGGCGCATGGCTGCGAGTACCCATCGCACAGTGCAATATAGCCGTCGTGCTCATGGGTAAAAGCTCGATGATGCACATTTCCAGTTGTTGCTTGTCGAACAGAGCGCACACCCCATTCTCCAGTTGCAAATTAACCTTGAGGTACTGACTAAGCGCCGCCACCAGTTGGTGCGGCGCAGGGCTATTTTTATGCATGCCAGGTTCCTGAGGGATTGTGAATACACGCCAGGTCAGCTATGAAGTCAGGCGCTGCAAGCGAATTGGCCTGAGCGCCTATTAAGGCTTAGCGTTTTAGCGATACGGCCTGATGGTCTGCCTGTTCTGTGCTATGCCCTGTTTCAACCCGCATGTCTGCAGGCCACCAAATCACCAGCGATTCAGTCTTCGACTCCGGACGTTCACAAGAGTCACCGCGACATTGGGGAGTACAGCCTTGAAGTATGAACAAGATGCCGGCAGCGAGGCCAATGCGTATAAATCGGGTCATTTAGGAGTGCTCCTCGCCGCAGGGGCTAGTAGTGAAGGGCGTGTGACGGCGGTACTTTCATTTTTATTGCGCGTGCGCGTGGCAATGAACACTTCAGCTTTCTCACCTGGCGCCAGCCAGGCTTGAGGCCAGATACTGACCGCCAAGGTATGCTCATTACTGCATTCACTTTCATCAATGCGCACGTAGCGATCGCCCTTGTTGTGCAGGACCAGTACTGCCACGTTGTAAAGCGCGCCTGAGTACCATTGACTTGCCCCAGGGACAGGGCTTAAGGGGCTAGGCGTTTTACAGACAACCCCTGCGCCAGTGGGCATCGGTCCCGCCTTGAACTTCTTGGGCACTTGTCCGGTGACGAGATTGGCGAGTGTTTCGGCGACATCTGCGCGTTTCACAATGGGAAGATGTTCAGCCCTGCGCCGCGCCAATGGCGCGAACGCTGCGCTCAGATGATCTTGATCCGACTGTGGCAGATAGCGCACAGGATTGACCTGGTCGCCAACCAATCGAGGGGTCAATATGAAAAGACGTTCACGTCGGTTGTTACTAGTTATTGTTGAAGAGAACAGGGCTTTGCCTATCAACGGGGTTCGGCTCAATAACGGAACACTGTTAACGCGGTCAACTTCTTCAGCCACATGAAAGCCACCAATCACCAGTGATTGCTTTTCGGCGATCACCGCTTGAGTACTGACCCTGGCCTTGCGGACGTCTGGGGTGTCATAGGCGATATCTCCGCCAGCGACTTCAGAGAAATTACCATCCTCGATATCCACGATCAGATGAATCTGACTGCCCCCATTGGTGTTAATAACGCGTGGGATTACCTGGAAACTGGTGCCCACTGTGACAGGCATGATATTCGCTACGCCATCACCAACCGCTTTGATGTATTGCGTACGGTTGAAGTCGATAATCGCCGGTTGATTTTCCAGTGTCATGATGGACGGGTTAGAGATGACAGTGGCTAAACCGCGCTCCTCCAATGCTCTGATGTCGGCAGCGAAGCGGCTTCTGTTGGTAATGGATAAGGTTGACGAAGAGCCTGCTGCGAGGTTTTGCATGCCAGTCCCGAAACGGCTGTTTTGAAACCCCCAGTTGACCCCTAGCTCTTTGAGTTGGGTGCGGTTGATATCAAGAATGACAGCATCAATCTCAACCAGCTTGCGGGCAACATCGAGTTTGGCGATCAAGGTTTGATACAACGCATTGCGTTGCGGCAAGTCATAGATCAACACGCTGTTATTGCGTACGTCGGCTTCGACCCGAACTTTAGACAGGCCCGGCGGGATTATGTCCGTCAGTGTGGAGTCGTAAGGCGTAGAGGCCGGCAAGTTGGGCAGTTTGGACATCATTTGAGAAGAGGGCAAAACACCGGTTTTGTTTGCCGAGGCAGGATCGAGAAGCCCGCGCAATAAGCTGGCAATTCCAGGAACTATCAGTTTCTCTCCGCGGTAGTCGATCTGACGATCCGCCGCATTTGCAAACTGCAAGGAGAAGGTCAAAACATCCTGTTTTTCGGCCAGATCGGAGTCTTTGCGCGTAAATGATTTGATCTGCTCTACATAGCGTTTTGGGCCCGACACCAAGACCTGGCCGATTTCAGGCAGCTCTCCCCAACCAAAACGATCGTCCAGCAGGCCGATATGAATAAGGGCTTGTTTTAAATCAGACACGGCCTCTTCAGCGACCTCAAGCCGTTCAGAGGTTTGCTGACTCAATGAGCTGATGTAGAGCGTATTGTTATAGACGAACCATTGGAAGCGATGCTCCAGTGCCAACCGCTCCATTAAATTGAACAATGTATTGGACCGGATTTTCCCATGCACGGCGCCTTCTAACTCGCCCTCAATTTGAAGTTGAAGCCCTGCTGAATGAGCCAAGTCTTCCAGAAAGTCGCGCAGTGTCCTGTTGACAGCATCATACGCGTAAGGTGTTTTCTTCCACTCTTCTGGCACTGCGGCCATGGCCTGCGGAGTGTGCATATGAAGGAACAGTAATAATGCTAAACCGCCCGCGCGTCTGAGTGAAGCGCGCAGGAAAAGATTCAAGCCGGTTGGGCCTGGGGAGGTATTAGGCATGGAAAGCACTCTATTTATTGCACCGTTACAAGATGCGACTTTTATCGAGGTGACGTTTAATTCACCGCTCTTCGAGTTGTCGTGCAAAGGGCAGGTGATTTATTGCACTGCATCAATGATGGATTTGGTCAGGCTGTGTTTAAAGCGGGTTTGCTCAGTCATTGAGAACGTGGCAGAGGCCATTCTTTGTGACGCGCTCAGGAAACTGATCATGTCTTGTTGACTGCCCTGATTGCTCATCGCAATAGAGTCGATATTTTTTTGCGCCTGTTCAAAACGGTTGTCAATTCGTCGCTGGATGCTTTCGAATGATGGCATGTAGTTCTCTCCTAGTGATGAACTGACTACTGTGTGGTATTGAGTTTTGAATCGGTTCCATCAGGCGGGTCAGGTAGCAATAAGGCATCCCGCGTTGTGAACCAATCGATATGCAGATCGCCATGTTCTGATACCAGCACGAGGGACAAAGGGGGGAGAGATTCATCAGGCTCCAACTGCCAAACATTGTCTACGTGGGTAGATAACCATTGCTGGATGTCTTCTTGGGCGTCCGGATGACAGCGCAAAACGGTGCTAAGTGAAGGGCATTGAACGCGTAGCAGTTGTGCAAGTAGCGCTGTGATACGCGATGTGTGCGGCACCTCATCAAGTAAACGAAGCAAGGCTTGATTTACCACTTGAGTGGCGTTTGACTCCAGCGCCTGGCACTGGGCTGAGTGTTGGGTTGCCCACTGCGCCAGTTGTGCATTGGCCATACCCCAAAACTCAGACCGGGCCTTTTCACATGCTGCTTCTGAAGCGGTGTGTGCGGCCCTGAGCAATGCATCCACTTTGCTATGTGCCTGCGTCAGCATCTGTTGAGCCTGGCCGCAGTCGAGGAGTGTTTGATGGGGCATCAGTAGTGACGGCAGCCCTGGCAAATCTGCTCGCAGTTCAATCTTGCGTCGTAACAACATCCTCAAGCTCCTGTTCATCTAAAAGAGAGGTTGCGGCTGCTTCGTTGAACTTGATGCTTTTCCACAGCACCGCTTGCCATAGTGATTGAAGCTTTAGTGCTGCAATGGCGTGAGGTGTTATGAGTTCAAGCGCACTGACTCTGGAGCGAGCAAAGCTCAAACGCAGGCGTTGCCAAACGGCTGGCGTTACCCAGGCCCTTAACAGCTGTAGAGTGTCATCGCTCGTCGCTAGCCAGTCAGTGGGGCGCAAGACCTTGGATAAACGTTGGCACCAGAGTTGCTGAGTCGTGCACAACGAGTTGGGCAGCTGGGGGCGACAGATACAGTCGACCAGCGTCAAAACGAATGCCTGGTGCGTAGCTGGCGCCAATATGAAATGGAGTAGGGCGCGATCAGGTTCGACAGGCAGGCAAGGCGTAATAGCAAAAGCCCTGCCTGTGCGAGCGTGCTGGCTACGGGTTAACGTGCGTGCCTGTTCAATGGGCAACGCCTCGAGTTCGGCGTCATACCAATCGGGGTGAGCCTGCTTCCAGGCCATCGCCCACCACCGTGCCCATAACTCACCCTCGCTCATGGTGCACCCGTGATGTGAGGCTCGTTGTCAGGCAACGCCGCTGCAGGGTCTTCAGGTTTAGGTCGACGCGAAGGTTTTTTTAACCAAATCAGAATCGCAATGATCACCAGCGGCGGAGCGGAAATAAGGGCCACGAAGAGTTTTTTCCAAAATCCCTGGTTCTGCTCGGGAATAAGAAAAGGCCCCAGAAAGACCAGTGATTGTTTTTCCAGATAAGCGGTGGAGGGGACGAACACCGTGGTTATTTTATTGGGAGTTTCAATGGCTGAAGCCATACCGGGAATGCTGCTGGCAACCAGTCTTCGTACGCGTGCCTGAATACTGTCCGGGTCCAGTTTTGTATCGTGCTTGATAAAAACTGATGCAGACGCAGGTTGTACCGGCTCTCCAGGGGCTACTCGCTCAGGCAACACGACATGCACGCGAGCCACAATGACGCCGTCAATCTTTGACAGCGTGGCCTCGAGCTCTTGTGAAAGCGCATAGATATAGCGCGCACGTTCTTCCAGGGGGGTTGAAATGACCCCTTCCTTACGAAAAATGTCCCCAAGATTAGTGCGTTGGGCGCGTGGTAGTCCTGCTGCTTCCAGCACATTGACGGCGCGGCTTATATCGCTAGCGCGGATACGTACGGACACACCGCTTTTAGCAGGAATTTTTTGGGCATTGATCTGCTTGTTAGCCAGCTCAGCGATAACTTCATTAGCCTCCTGTTCGGAAAGCTCACGGTGAAGCTCCACATGTTCGCCACACCCCGCCATGCTTAACATGGTGATAAAGAACAGGCCTTTGAAGAGATCACGCACCATGTTTTTTACCTAAGAGAGGTTGGTCAGTTTTTCGATAGCTTGTGACGTTTTGCTGATCATTTTGGCTGTTAGTTGAGTCTCAAGATGAAAGGCTGACATGGCGCGGGTTGATTTGACCATGTTCATAGGATCCGTATGACGGCCTACTTTTTGCAGCGCGCGTGCAGCCTGATTTGATAGCCCCTGCAGGAAGTCGGAGCGCTGTGTCAATGATTGACCTGCCTTGTTGTCTAGCGACACGCTGTTGACTGATGCGGGGTCGTTATTTTTTAAAACAGTATTAAACCAGCCCACGTCAAGTTGCTCGGGTGCCGATGTAGATGTCTTCGTATAAGCGGATAAAGAAGGTGTTTGTACGTCCTGGATATTTATATTCATAAAGACGCTCTGGTCGATAAGAGGGCTTGGCAGAGATAACAGCCCACGTGCCGTAGTTAAAGGTTCCCCCGCTGTGAGAGCGGGGGATAAACAGTCCTGTCGAAATGCTAGGGCTGAACCTGACTGGTTAATATTGAACTTGTTTTGCGGAGCTGCTGAGAGTGTTGGACGCTTTATTACCGGAATCAATAGCGCCGGCCATGATGGCATTAATGCCGTCAGTGACGATCTTGCTCAGAGCCGCTTTAGATTGCATTTCAGTCATGCGTGCTTGCGCTTCATCTTGTAGCTTCATCGCTTTTTTAGAAGCTTCTTCCGATTTGTTGTTTTCTCCGCTGCCTACAAAACCGGCACTGCCCCCAATGACGCTGTTAAATATACCGCTATTATTTCCGATCATAGTGTATTTCCTGTGTGGTTATTGCCGTGGGTGTTTAAATAACTGCATGAGCGCGTTGTCAGTACGAAATAGGTTCCTTGGTTTGTGAATCAGGAGCCTTGATACTTTCCAAGTGCTTATCGATGCCCTTGGAAATATTGTCCAGCCCGAACTTAACAACGTCCTTGGCGATACTGCCGGCTGTTTCAACGACTGATTGCACAATGGGCGCCACAGCCTGCACAACTGGCGCAACAAGTGGCACTAGCATAGCGAGTAAGGGAAGCATATTGTTACCTCCAGGGATAACTGATTTATGAAAAAACGTGTTGTATTCCTGCAATGAGTGTTATTTTTTTTAAGAGTGTTCCATTAAATATTGATTATGAAATGTCTAATTGTTTCATTCGGTGGTACAGCGTGCGTTTCGCGATCCCTAACTCAAGGGCAACGGCATCGATGCTGTGCAGGTGGCGTCGCAGTGAGTCTTGTATCAAAAGTTTTTCTATTTGTTGTAAGCGGAACTTCAAACTCATGTCGGCGTCCGCATCCTCTCTGGCGCCTGATGAAATGGGCAGTAGCCCAAGTACCAGTCGTTTGGCAGTGGATCGTAATTCCCTGACATTGCCCGGCCAGTCATGGCACACCATTTGTTGCAGCAGCGAGCTGTCGGGAATGGGAGCTAGTGATTTGAAATGCTCTGCTTCTTGCTGGATAAGGCTCATGAATAAAGGAATGATTTGCTCCCGCTTTTCACGCAAAGGCGGCAAATTGAGGCTAACGACATTAAGACGGAAATAAAGATCGCGCCTGAACAGACCTTGTTCAACCATGTCTATCAACGAGGTTTGGGCTGAGGCGATAACGCGCATGTCCAGCGCTATAAGTTTTGTAGACCCCAAGCGTTCAACACCACGGGTTTCAAGTACCCGTAATAATTTGGCCTGCAAGGTCAGGGGCATACTGTCTATTTCATCGAGATACAGGGTACCCATATTTGAGGCTTCAATAAAACCTGCGCGCGACTGCACTGTTCCCGTAAATGCTCCGTGCGTCACACCAAAGAGTTGGCTCTCGGCAAGCGTTTCAGGAATGGCAGCGCAATTGATGGCGATAAAACTGCCTCGTCGGCCTGACAAGCAATGAATTCGTTCTGCCAATGTATCTTTGCCTGTACCTGTCTCACCATGTAACAAGATATCAATGTTGAGTGTGGCGATATTGTTGACGATTTCGTCTAGCGCGGGATCTTCAAGTTGAAATGTGTCGTGAACATTATTTTTTTTATGTGGAGACACCATATTTCTACTCCAATAATCATTTTTTCAACTGATCTTGCACGCGGGGCACTATTCTGAAGATCGAGGTAAAAGGTATTTTCATTTAATATAAATTATTTCGGTACCACCCCCTCCTGTGGGCCAGCCACCTGGGTGTGAAAAATAAAGGGCGCACAGTATGCTCGGTGTGCTTAGAGTGAAAGGTATGTTGAGAACTCCCATGCTCCTTAGGTTTTGATTTTAGAGTGGTCGAGGCATGGGTTGAGTGCCTATGTTCTTTGATTGCAGTAGGAAAGTTCTTTGGTTTGATGGGTAAGTGTCATTCATTAATCATTTTTTGTGAGGTTTGTATGTTGTTACACAATGATTGGCAGTGGGGTGGGTCCATATATAAAACTGGGTGATTATAGCGGTATGTGTTCTCTGTTTTAATTAAGGAAGTCAGTGAGCTTCGGGTGTCTGAAACTGTCGAGAGACATAAGGATATGTTTTGCTTTCTCCTTTAGATATCAAGCGTGCTCGTTTTTCATTTTTCAGTATCTCTATGTGTAGTGAGTCTGAATGTGAATAATGCACTCTCAACCGTTTGTAAGTGTTCTAAGCAAAGTTGCCAAGGTGCAGCGCTAATATCTGCTACGTCGTAAGGGGTGTTTGGGGTAGGGGGCGTGTTGTTGTCTTCCCTGGCAAGGGCTAAGCAACGGGTAGCCACGCAGCTCAAGCGTTCATGCAGTGAGGGGGGCGGTGTGCCTTGCTCTTTGCGCAAGGCATTGGCAAACGCTTCAGAGAACAGCAAGGCGCTGGCGTAAAGTCGAACGGCGTGGCGTTCGTAACGACTGGCAATCTCTTTGACCTCACGTGAAGCAAAACGTCCGCGTAACGTCCACCGAGCAGTATTTCGTGCCATGGCGATGCCGTTTTCCAATGTAATGAGGCTGTCGTGAGCTGAAGAAAAAATCTGTACTGCATTGTGCGCTTTGGACGCGTCATTATTTTCGAGAGCCTCAAGGCTTTTTTCAAATCCTGAAGCGAGCTTTTCCAAGAGCTCTTTTGCTGAACTATCGATAATACCAATGGGGTTGGGGGTCATCAGTATTTGGCTGAAGACCAATCCAACTCCCGCTCCCATGATCACATCCAGCATGCGTACAGCACCTGCGCTCTCAGGACCTACTGCCAGCATCAATACAGCCGAGACTCCTGCCTGAATCGGAACTACAGGAGCCAGGCCATATAGGGCTGCAATGGCAATGGCCGCGAATGTTGCAAAGCCAATTCGTAATAATGGATAAGAGTCGGGGAGCCACAGAGCGGCTTCGCCCACCAGAATTCCGGTTGCAACACCTACCATCAAGCCTATCGCTTGCTTGCCGTGACTAGGGAGGCCTGGCGCGAGGCACACAACCGCACTGATCGCTGCAAAGACTGGGTGCGCATGACCGAAAAAATGCTGGGCAAGGATCCATGCCAACGCGGCCGCAATAGCTGAAGCCAGTGCATCTCGCCAAGCGGATGACCAGCGAGACACCACCCGTTCAATCAGGGGATTAGTGAAGCGATTGAAGAACAGCTTGGCGAACATTGAACCCCCCGATCGGCCCGTCAATGGGCGTAGTAACTGACTATAGATCCTTTGTTTCTGGGTTTGGCTCTGCGCAAAGCGCTAGCCGTTCCTTTCCAGAATCGGTGAGGGCTACATCGGATGTGTAGAGTGCAATGCGCGCACTCATAGCTGCATCCATTTATGTAGGAAAGATGTTACGTCACGTCAAGAGCTTGCCGCGTCGAACCTAGACTCACAAGACACATTTGGGATGTAGTGAATTTTCTTCAAGATCAAAGGATTCTTCTTACGCTTGGTAGGGAATAAGCACCAAAAACAAGAGGCATTGATAGCAAAGTTAAAAAAACAGGCCAAAAAAAACCGCGCCTGAGCGCGGTTTTTTTCGTGTTGTGTTTACACGTTGAAGCGGAAGTGCAGAACGTCACCGTCTTTAACGATGTATTCCTTGCCTTCCAGACGCCATTTACCAGCTTCTTTTGCACCCGCTTCGCCGTTGAATTTGATGAAATCGTCGTAGGCAATTACTTCAGCGCGGATAAAGCCTTTTTCGAAGTCGGTGTGGATCACACCGGCGGCTTGTGGCGCCGTAGCACCGACTTTCACGGTCCAGGCGCGAACTTCTTGAACGCCAGCGGTGAAGTAGGTTTGCAGGTTGAGCATTTCGTAACCTGCGCGAATCACGCGGTTCAGGCCTGGCTCTTCAAGGCCCAGAGCCTCCAGGAACATGTCTTTTTCTTCGCCGTCGTCCAGCTCGGCAATTTCGGCTTCAATCTTGTTGCAGACCGGCACCACGATGGCGCCTTCTTCTGCCGCAATCGCCATCACCACGTCAAGCAACGGATTGTTTTCGAAGCCGTCTTCGGCCACGTTGGCGATGTACATCACCGGCTTGGTCGTCAGCAGGTGGAAGCCTTTGATGATGTGTTTCTCATCAGCGTCCATGTTCTTGATCAGGCTGCGTGCCGGCTTGCCCAAGGTGAAGTGGGCAATCAGTTGCTCCAGCAAGGCTTTTTGAGCCACCGCGTCTTTGTCACCGCCTTTGGCGTTACGCGCGACTTTCTGCAATTGCTTTTCGCAGCTGTCGAGGTCGGCGAAGATCAGCTCAATGTCGATGATCTCGATATCGCGTTTCGGGTCAACGCTGTTGGAAACGTGAATCACGTTTTCGTCTTCAAAGCAGCGGACCACGTGAGCAATGGCATCGGTCTCACGGATGTTGGCCAAGAACTTGTTGCCCAGCCCTTCGCCTTTCGATGCGCCAGCCACCAGGCCTGCGATATCGACGAACTCCATAGTGGTAGGCAAGATGCGCTGAGGCTTGACGATGGCAGCCAGCGCGTCAAGACGTGGGTCGGGCATCGGCACGATGCCGGTGTTCGGCTCGATCGTGCAGAAGGGGAAGTTCTCAGCCGCAATACCGGATTTGGTCAGGGCGTTGAACAGGGTGGACTTGCCGACGTTAGGCAGGCCGACGATGCCGCAGTTGAATCCCATGGTGTTTTCCCCGAGGAGTAGAGTCAGGCCTTCTGGCTGTGCAGGTTTTTCATCGCACGGTTCCATTCCCCGGCGAGGATATCCGGCAGCACGCCGAGGGCAAAATCGATGCTGGCGTCCAGTTTTTCCTGTTCGGCGCGTGGCGCACGACCCAGGACAAAGTTGGACACCATGCTGGCGACGCCTGGGTGGCCAATGCCGAGCCGCAGACGGTAGAAATTATTGTTGTTCCCCAGTTGCGCGATGATGTCGCGCAGCCCGTTGTGACCTCCGTGGCCGCCGCCCAGCTTGAGCTTGGCAACGCCGGGAGGGAGATCCAGTTCGTCGTGGGCCACCAATATGGACTGCGGTTCAATGCGGTAGAAACCGGCAAGTGCCGCTACGGCCTGGCCGCTTCGGTTCATATAGGTGGTGGGAATCAACAGGCGAACATCCTGACCTTGGTGGCTGAAACGCCCGGTCAGGCCAAAATACTTGCGATCCGCAACGAGATTGACCCCGTTTGCTGACGCTAGACGCTCAACAAAAAGGGCCCCTGCGTTATGCCGGGTCTGTTCGTATTCGGTGCCTGGATTTCCCAGGCCAACGATCAGTTTTATGGCGGTCACGACAAGGGCCCTTCTATGGCGTTGTGAATAACATCACCGCTGACAGCAGCGGCGAAAACGGACAAAAATACGGGTTTACATGAGTAAACTTCGCGATCTTGTCCGCTTTACTCGCTGCGTGTTAGCTCGCGATGTTTCTCAAAACTCCAACAACAGAGTAATGAATTACTCTGCGTCTGCTTCTGGTGCAACACGTGGAGCGTGAACGTTGGCTACTGCCAGGTCGTTACCGTGTGCCAGAGCTACGAACTCAACGCCTTTAGGAGCGGTGATGTCCGACAGGTGAATGATCGAGCCGACTTCAGCGTTAGCCAGGTCAACTTCGATGAATTCAGGCAGGTCTTTTGGCAGGCAGGAAACTTCGATTTCAGCAACAACGTGCGAGATCTCGCCGCCTTTCTTGATCGGAGCAGCTTCACCAACAAAGTGAACTGGAACGATTGCAGTCAGCTTTTGACCGGCAACAACGCGAACGAAGTCAGCGTGCATCACGTGGCCTTTAGCCGGGTGACGTTGCAGAGCTTTGATGATCACGTTTTGCTTAACGCCGCCAACAGTCAGTTCGATAACGTGGCTGTAAGCCGCTTCGTTTTCGAGCAGTTTGGCAACTTCTTTGGCCAGCATGCTGATGGATTCAGGGGCTTTTTCGCCACCGTAAACTACAGCTGGAACCAGGCTTGCGAGACGACGCAGGCGGCGGCTCGCACCTTTCCCCAGGTCGGAACGCACTTCAGCATTCAGAGTAAAATCGTTCATGTTGTATCTCCAAAATAACCACATCCGGCCTAGCGTTTGCGACCAGCGCTATGGACGGTATGGGCAAAAAAGCCCCGCCCCAACAGGCTGTTGGGGCGGGGCGCTTTTCGTCAACGTGATATCCGAGAAGGGCAGGGCCCTTATCGGAACATCGCGCTGATCGATTCTTCGTTGCTGATGCGGCGAACCGCTTCAGCCACAACCGGTGCGATATCCAACTGGCGGATACGCGAACAGGCTTGTGCGGCAGCGGACAGCGGAATGGTGTTAGTCACCACCAGCTCATCCAGCATGGAATTTTCGATATTCTCGATTGCCCGACCCGACAGCACAGGGTGTGTGCAGTAGGCGAACACTTTGGATGCGCCATGCTCTTTCAAGGCTTTAGCCGCATGGCACAGAGTGCCGGCGGTATCGACCATGTCATCAACCAGAATGCAGGTACGCCCTTCGACATCACCAATGATATGCATCACTTCCGAGTGATTGGCTTTCTCACGGCGTTTGTCGATGATACCCAGATCAACGCCCAGGGATTTTGCAACAGCACGTGCACGCACGACGCCGCCGATATCCGGGGACACAATCATAAGGTTCTCAAAGCGCTGATCTTCGATGTCATCCACCAAAACTGGGGAGCCATAGATGTTATCTACAGGAATATCGAAGAAGCCCTGAATTTGGTCAGCATGCAAATCAACCGTGAGAACACGATCGATGCCGACTACGGTAAGCATGTCAGCAACAACTTTTGCGCTGATAGCCACACGTGCGGAGCGCGGACGGCGATCCTGACGGGCATAACCAAAGTAAGGAATAACAGCAGTAATACGAGTCGCTGAGGAGCGGCGGAAGGCATCAGCCATCACGACGAGTTCCATCAGGTTATCGTTGGTCGGAGCACAAGTCGGCTGAATGATGAAAACGTCTTTACCGCGGACATTTTCATTAATCTCAGCGGTAATCTCGCCGTCGGAAAACTTACCGACAGAAATGTCACCGAGTGGGATATGCAGCTGACGTACGACACGCCGAGCCAGATCGGGGTTAGCGTTCCCCGTAAAGACCATCATCTTGGACACGCGCAGTACCTGAAGGCTGAGGGTAACCTGGATGAGTATAAGAAATGGCAGGGGCGGCTGGATTCGAACCAACGCATGGCAGGATCAAAACCTGCTGCCTTACCGCTTGGCGACGCCCCTGTATCTGTTGCTACGAGTACCGTGTACCCGTTTCCGCTTACAGATTTTGTAGTGTGCGATGCAACATCGAAACGTTGCTTCCCTTTGCTACAAACCCTGTATGGGTCTCTGTAAGAAGGTGCAGGACTTTATCAGCATCTGCTTCGTTTGGGAAGGCCCCAAATATACAACTTCCAGTTCCAGTTAATTTTGCCTCGGTATATTTACCTAACAAATTCAAAGCTTTACGTACATCTGGGTAAAGCTCCGTCACTACTGCTTCGCAGTCGTTTCGGCTGTTTCCCTTGGGAACGGGGCGCACTTTAATGGGCAAAGAGTTACGTGTCAACAAAGGATGTGAAAAAATTTCTGCTGTGCTTACAGAGACTTGCGGTACAAGCACCACATACCAAGGCTCTTCGGGGTATTCGGGTGACAGGATTTCGCCCACGCCCTCAGCGAAAGCGGCGTGGCCGCGTACGAAAACCGGTACGTCAGCCCCCAGACTCAAACCCAATGCGGCCAGGCGATCCTCATCCCAGTCCAGTTGCCAAAGATGATTGAGGGCCAGCAATGTGGTGGCGGCATTGGAGCTGCCCCCGCCAATGCCGCCACCCATAGGCAGCACTTTTTTGATCCGGATATCAATGCCCAGCGGGCAGGCGGCGTGTTGCTGAAGTAGTTTTGCTGCTCTGACGATCAAGTTCTGATCATGGGGCACGCCGGGGAACTCGGTGTGCAGGCAGATCTTTGCGTCATCGCGCACCGAAAACGTCATTTCATCGCCGTAATCGAGAAATTGAAACAACGTTTGCAGCTCGTGATAGCCGTCCTCGCGACGGCCAAGGATGTGCAGCATCAAATTCAGTTTTGCCGGTGAAGGCAAAGTCAGTGGATTTTTTTGCATGTCATTGACCCAACTGACGGGGTTGCCAATCTTTCACCACCAGAGTGACGTCCAGATCGGTACCGTGCAGCTTAATGCGCTCAGGGACCCAGAAGCCGTTTTGTTCGACGTAACTCAGGTATTCAATTTTCCAGCCGTCCTGTTCCAGATTGGCCAGGCGGCTGTCTGCATTGAGTGTGACCCGGCTTTTGCTGCCGGGAGCCGGTAGTCCGCGCACCCACCAGACCAAATGTGACACGGGCAGGCTCCAGCCCAGTTGTTCGCCCAGCAGTTGTTCTGGTGTGGACGCTTCATAGCGGCCCTGATTGGCAACTTCCAGGCTCACATTCCCGGGCCGTCCGGTCAGGCGGGCGGCACCCCGGCCCAGTGGGCCTGACAAGCGAATGTCGTAATAGTCCTGGCGCTGCAACCAAAACAAGGTCGCGCTGCCGGAGTCTTTAGGGGCGCGAATTCCGACCTTGCCGTTGATCTGCCAGCCGTCGAGTTGCGTCAAATGCTGTTTGTGTTCTGTCCACAACGCCGGGCTGCCGTGACCCTCAACCGATTCACGGGCGCCAAACATCGAGCAGCCGGCCAAAAGAGCGATCAAGCCAAAGGCAATAAGGTGTCGCAGGTGGCGATAAAACATGATTTAAAGAGTCTCGGATCCGGTCAGGCGCAAAACGGTTTTGCGCAGGAGAGGGCTGTCGGGGTTTTCTTTAAGAAACGTGGCCCATATTTGCTTGGCTTCGCGCTGCTTGCCATTGGCCCAAAGCACCTCGCCCAAGTGCGCGGCGACTTCTTGGTCCGGGAAGCGCTCCAGTGCCTGGCGCAACAAACGCTCGGCTTCATCCAGATTGCCAAGGCGATAATTCACCCAGCCCAAGCTGTCGAGCACGGCCGGATCATCCGGGTTGATGTCGTAAGCCTGCTGAATCAGTGCTTTGGCTTCGGCGTAGCGCGTCGTCCGATCTGACAGGGTGTAGCCCAGTGCGTTCAATGCCATTGCGTTGTCAGGCTCGCGGGCAATGATGGCGCGCAAGTCTTTTTCCATTTGCGGCAGGTCATTGCGCTTTTCGGCCAGCATGGCGCGTGAGTACAACAGGTTCAGATCATCCGGGTACTGTTTCAGCGCTTGTTGCAGGACGTTCCAGGCACGGTTTGTCTGATTGTTCGCACTCAATGTTTCTGCTTCGATCAAAAACAACTGAATCGCGTAGTCCGGTTGCTCATCTCGTGCAGTGGCAAGTTTGGTGGATGCTTCAGCGCCCCGGCCGTGGCTGATCAAAATGTCAGCCTGGCGCAGTTGGGCGGGCAAATAGTCATTGCCGGGGCCAACCAGGGCGTATTCGATCAGTGCGCCTTGCGGGTCGTTGCGCTCCTCGGCAATCCGGCCAAGGTTTAAATGCGCGGAGTCTACGTGGCTGTCGCGCTCAATCAGTGTTTGCAGATAGCCTTCGGCCTCGTTCCAGGCTTTGCCTTCAAGGCACACCAATGCCAGCGAAAAGCGCAGTTCATCGTCTTCGGGGTATTGCTGGAGCAGGCTGGCGAACTGGGCTTTGGCTTGATCCATGCGGTTCTGTTCAACCAGTGTGCGGGCATACGTCAGGCCCAGGCGCTTGTCCTCAGGGTACTGTTCGACACTTTTTTTCAGCAGCGGCAGGGCTTCGTCGCCGCGATCAAGCCCTTGCAAGATGCGCGCTCGCAGCAGCACCGGTGCGACTTCACCGGCTTGCGGCGGATTGCGTTCCAGCAGCTTGAGTGCGCCTTGTGCGTCACCGTCCTGCTGCATCAACAAGGCTTTGCCGAAAATAAGCTGGCCGTTGTCCGGATGCCTGGCGAGTAATTGATCAAAGCTTTTGAGCAATCCGCTGCGGGTGTCTGGGTCTGTTTCGGCGGCCGATAAGGCTAAAAAGTCAAAGTGAGTATCGCCTTTGGCTTGCAGGACTTTTTCCATGTACACCATGGAATCGTCATACCGGCCGTTGCGTGCCAACTGAATAGCGGCCGCGCGTTGTGCTTCCAGATCATCCGGTGCGTTTCTGGCCCAAATCAGCGATGTGTCGAGTGCGGCCTGATCGGCGCCCAGGTACTCGGCAATGCGAAAGGCGCGCTCGGAAATTCCCGGGTCCTGGGTGTTGATGGCCTGGGTCACGTAGTTATCCAGTGCCAGGTCCAGTCGATTGCGCTGGCCCGCCAATTCGGCGCTTAACAAGCTGTACAGCGTGTCTTCGCTGAATGAGCTGTAGACCGTTGGTTTTTCGGGTGCGGAGGTGGCGTCTTCGACCGGGGACGATTCGTTCGGCGACGTGGGAGCCAAGGCCTGGCAGCCACTGAGGAAGACGAGAGCAAGGAGCAACGCGGAGGATCTATTCATATAAGAGAAGGGCGACTTACCTGCGGTCGGGGCATCATGACACATGCGACAGGGCAAACCCTAACAGCTGCGACTATCGATATGAAGGGCCAGGATGATGGCTAATTGGGCGTCAACAGACCTTAACTATAGAGACAATAGTCAGCAATGGTTGTTCTCAATCTGGCGAAGTAGGACAATTGCCGGCTTCTCGTCATCATCAGCGATCTTGAATGGCCTTCCTTGCACTCGGTATTAACCACAAGACTGCTTCAGTAGACGTGCGCGAGCGCGTGGCTTTTACCCCTGAGCAGTTGGTTGAGGCCTTGCAGCAGCTCTGCCGACTCACCGACAGTCGCGAAGCTGCGATCCTCTCAACCTGCAATCGCAGTGAGCTGTATATAGAGCAAGACCACCTTTCAGCCGATACGGTCCTGAAATGGCTGGCTGACTATCATAAGCTCGACCTCGATGCGCTGAGGTCCTGCGCCTACATCCATGAAGAGGACGCAGCGGTTCGCCACATGATGCGAGTGGCGGCGGGCCTCGACTCGCTGGTATTGGGTGAGCCGCAAATTCTCGGTCAGTTGAAGTCGGCGTATGCCGTGGCGCGTGAAGCGGGCACTGTCGGTCCGTTGTTGGGGCGCCTGTTTCAGGCCACCTTTAACTCGGCCAAGCAAGTGCGCACTGAAACGGCTATTGGCGAGAACCCGGTGTCGGTGGCGTTTGCCGCGGTCAGCCTGGCGAAGCAGATTTTCAGCGACTTGCAGCGCAGTCAGGCATTGCTCATCGGTGCAGGCGAAACCATTACGCTGGTCGCCCGTCACCTGCATGACCTGGGGGTTAAACGTATCGTGGTGGCAAACCGTACGCTTGAACGCGCCAGCATTTTGGCTGAACAGTTCGGCGCACATGCGGTGTTGTTGTCGGACATTCCCCAAGAGTTGGTGCA
The DNA here is from genome assembly GCF_001529285.1 of Pseudomonas sp. TAA207. Classification (NCBI taxonomy): domain Bacteria; kingdom Pseudomonadati; phylum Pseudomonadota; class Gammaproteobacteria; order Pseudomonadales; family Pseudomonadaceae; genus Pseudomonas; species Pseudomonas sp. TAA207. The sequence goes on from NZ_LLWJ01000059.1 coordinate 78,061, forward strand.
CAGCGATATCGTCATCAGCTCTACCGCCAGCCAATTACCGATCTTGGGTAAGGGCGCGGTTGAAAGCGCTTTAAAGCTGCGCAAGCACAAACCTATTTTTATGGTCGACATCGCTGTTCCGCGCGATATCGAACCTGAAGTCGGCGAGTTAGACGACGTTTATCTCTATACCGTCGATGACTTGCATGAGGTCGTGGCTGAAAACCTCAAGAGCCGTCAGGGCGCCGCGCAAGCGGCAGAAGAACTGGTCAGTATTGGCGCTGACGAATTCATGGTGCGTTTACGTGAATTGGCCGCGGTTGATGTGCTCAAGGCTTACCGTCAACAAGGCGAGCGCCTGCGTGACGAAGAATTGCAAAAAGCCCAGAAAATGCTCGCCAATGGCGGCAACCCTGAAGACGTGCTGGCACAACTGGCACGCGGCTTGACGAATAAATTGCTTCACGCCCCCAGCGTGCAGCTGAAAAAGCTTTCCGCCGAAGGCCGCCTCGATGCGCTGGCCATGGCCCAAGAACTTTTTGCCCTCGGTGAGGGCTCATCGGATAGCTCTGCGGATAAAAAATCGTAATGAAAGCGTCACTGCTTAATAAGCTGGACATCCTCCAGGACCGTTTTGAAGAATTGACCGCGTTGCTTGGTGATGGCGAGGTTATTTCGGATCAAACCAAATTTCGTGCGTATTCCAAGGAGTACGCAGAAGTTGAGCCTATTGTTGGTGCTTATAGCCAATGGCTAAAAGTCCAGGCTGACCTTGAAGGCGCACAAGCGTTACTCAAAGACAGCGACCCCGACATGCGTGAAATGGCGGTCGAAGAGGTGCGCGAAGCCAAAGAGCGGCTGATTGAGCTCGAAGGTGATCTGCAACGCATGCTGCTGCCCAAAGACCCGAACGACGGGCGTAACGTATTCCTTGAAATTCGTGCCGGTACGGGCGGTGATGAGGCGGCGATCTTTGCCGGTGACCTGTTTCGCATGTACTCCCGTTACGCTGAGCGTCGTGGCTGGAGGCTGGAAATCCTGTCTGAAAACCCGGGTGAGCATGGCGGCTATAAAGAAGTCATTGCTCGCGTCGAAGGGGACAACGTTTACGGCAAGTTGAAGTTCGAGTCCGGCGTGCACCGCGTTCAGCGAGTCCCGGCCACCGAGTCTCAGGGCCGTATTCACACCTCTGCCTGCACCGTGGCAGTGTTGCCTGAACCCGATGAGCAGGAAGCCATTGAGATCAATCCGGCCGATTTGCGTGTCGATACCTACCGTTCTTCCGGCGCGGGCGGTCAGCACGTCAACAAGACCGACTCGGCCATCCGTATCACTCACTTGCCTTCGGGCATCGTGGTGGAGTGCCAGGAGGAGCGTTCGCAGCATAAAAACCGTGCGCGGGCGATGTCGTGGCTTTCAGCTAAATTGAATGACCAGCAAACCAGCGCTGCGGCCAATGCCATTGCCAGCGAGCGTAAGTTGCTGGTGGGCTCGGGAGACCGCTCCGAGCGCATCCGGACCTACAATTTTGCGCAAGGACGAGTGACCGATCACCGCGTCAATCTCACCTTGTATTCATTGGATGAAGTGCTGGCAGGCGGCGTAGAAGCCGTGATCGAGCCGTTGTTAGCCGAATACCAGGCCGATCAACTGACCGCGTTGGGTGAATAAATGACCATTATTGCCAGCTTGTTACGGGCTGCCGAATTGCCTGACTCGCCCACGGCCCGACTGGATGCCGAGTTGTTGTTGGCCGCCGCCCTGGGCAAGTCGCGCAGTTACCTGCACACATGGCCCGAGAAAATTGTCAGCAGCGAATCGGCACTGATCTTTGCCGACTACCTGCAACGCCGTCGGGCGGGTGAGCCGGTGGCCTACATTTTGGGTCAGCAAGGGTTCTGGAATCTTGACCTGGAAGTGGCGCCACACACGTTGATTCCGCGCCCGGACACCGAACTGCTGGTTGAGACAGCATTGCAGCTGCTGCCTGCAACACCGGCGAACGTGCTGGATCTGGGCACCGGCAGCGGCGCCATTGCGCTGGCCTTGGCCAGTGAACGTGCGGCCTGGCAGGTGACGGCGGTTGACCGTGTGCTTGAGGCCGTTGCTCTGGCCGAGCGTAATCGCCAGCGCTTAGCGCTGGACAACGTCACTGTGCTCAACAGTCATTGGTTCAGTGCTTTGGCCGACCATCGTTTTGACCTGATTATCAGCAACCCGCCTTACATTGCGGCGGGTGATGTTCACCTGGCTGAAGGCGACGTGCGTTTCGAACCCGAAAGTGCGTTGGTGGCGGGCCCCGACGGGCTGGACGATATTCGCGAGATTGTCGCCGCAGCCCCGCAGCACCTCAACCCGGGGGCATGGCTGATGCTCGAACACGGTTACGACCAGGGCGCGCCCGTGCGTGACTTGCTGCAAGGTGCCGGTTTTACCCAGGTTCAAAGCCGCAAGGACCTGGGCGCTCATGAGCGCATTACGTTGGGCCGCCTGCCGTGCTGACCGATCAGGAGCTGTTGCGCTACAGCCGACAGATCCTCTTGCAACAGGTCGACATCGACGGCCAGTTAAAACTCAAGCACAGCCGCGTGCTGATCGTCGGTCTGGGCGGGCTGGGTTCGCCAGTGGCGTTGTATTTGGCCGCGGCGGGTGTGGGTGAACTGCATGTGGCTGACTTCGATCACGTCGATGTGACCAATCTGCAACGCCAGATCATCCATGACACGGCCAGTGTCGGTCAGAGCAAGGTCGACTCGGCCATGGCTCGACTGGCCGCGATCAACCCTGAAATCACCTTGCTGGCCCATCGCTGCGCGCTGGACGCCGACTCGCTGGCCAAGGCCGTGGACGCGGTGGATTTAGTGCTCGACTGCTGCGATAACTTCGCCACTCGCGAAGCGGTCAACGCCGCCTGTGTCGCGGCGCGTAAACCGTTGGTCAGTGGTGCAGCCATTCGCCTTGAAGGCCAGTTGTCCGTGTTTGACGTGCGCCAACCTGCCAGCCCCTGCTATCACTGTTTATACGGGCACGGCAGCGATGACGACCTGACGTGCAGCGAAGCCGGGGTGATCGGGCCGCTGGTGGGGTTGGTGGGCAGTTTGCAGGCCCTCGAAGCGCTCAAGCTACTGGCAGGTTTTGGTGAGCCGTTGGTGGGGCGCTTGTTATTGATTGATGCGCTGGGTACGCGGTTTCGCGAGTTGCGGGTCAAGCGCGACCCGGCGTGCAGTGTGTGCGGCCCTGCCCATGAGTGACGCGCCGATTGGGGTGTTCGACTCCGGTGTAGGCGGGCTGTCGGTGCTCAATGAGATCCGCGCATTACTGCCCAATGAGTCGCTGCTCTACGTCGGCGACTGTGGGCATATTCCCTATGGCGAGAAAACCCCAGAATTCATCCGTCAGCGGTGTGTAGTGATGGCTGACTTCTTCCAGCGCCAAGGCGCCAAAGCGTTTGTCCTGGCCTGTAATACCGCCACCGTCGCAGGTGTGGCAGATGTGCGTCAGCGCTATGGGAACTGGCCGATTGTTGGCATGGAGCCGGCCGTCAAACCGGCCGCGGCGGCCACGCGCAGTGGCGTGGTGGGCGTACTCGCTACCACCGGCACGTTACAAAGTGCCAAGTTTGCCGCCTTGCTGGATCGATTTGCCAGCGATGTACGCGTCATTACCCAGCCTTGCCCCGGTTTGGTTGAACTGATTGAAACCGGCGACCTGCACAGCGAAGCCTTGGTCACGCTGCTGCGTGGCTATGTGGAGCCGTTATTGGCCGCAGGTTGCGACACGATTATTTTGGGCTGTACGCATTATCCCTTCCTCAAGCCTCTGCTCAGTCAGATGCTCCCACCCTCGATCTGCCTGATCGATACCGGTGCCGCCGTGGCCCGGCAACTGCAACGCTTGCTCCACGAACGTGGTCTGTTAGCCAGTGGCCCGGCCCAAGACACGCAGTTCTGGACCAGCGCTTCACCTGAAAAAATGCGAAAAATCCTACCTGTGCTGTGGAATAAATCTGGCGTTGTGCGAAGCTTCGACCTGTAAAAAAATGTGTGCTTGTTCAAATGGGTTGAACTTCACCTTGTGATTGGATTCATACCGCCTGCCTGATGGGGCACACCACACACGACCTATGCATTCGAAAATAGGATTTTCTTATGACGCGTTTTTTTAGCTTGGCTGTTCTTACAGCAACCGTTCTGGGGCACAGTTTCACGGCACAAGCGGCCGGTATCGAATTTGGGGTAGGGCATACCAGTCAGTCGAGCATGACGTATCGCTTGGGCCTTAAGTCCGACTGGGACAAGAGTTGGTTACAAAGCGACGTCGGCCGTCTGACGGGGTATTGGGATGGCGCTTACACGTATTGGGATGGCAAAAAGTCATCCAGCAGCAACAGCCTGTCGTTCTCCCCGGTATTTGTGTACGAATTTGCCGGTGAAACGGTAAAGCCCTACATCGAAGCCGGGATCGGCATGGCGCTGTTTTCCAAGACCGAAGTCGAAGAGCAAAAACTGGGGACCGCGTTTCAGTTTGAGGACCGGATTGGTTTCGGTTTGCGCTTTACCGGCGGGCATGAGGTGGGCATTCGCGCTACCCACTACTCCAACGCCGGACTTTCCAGCACCAACGACGGGGTGGAAAGCTACGCACTGCATTACACGATGCCGTTGTAGCCTAACGATAGACGGTGGCGATGCCTTGGCGTTCGTTGAGGCATTCAACGTCACCCATCTCGAACTCGCGGCAAATCAGCGGGCGCTTCTCGTAAATGGTGCACATCATGGTGTTGCGGTCCAGGGCCGCACACCAGCCATCGTCAAGGCGCAACATCACTTCGCCTCCCCAGTCATCGGTGTCGATAAAGCGTTCAGGCACACCGGTTTCGGTGATCAGCATCACTTCCAGTTGGCAGCAGCACGCGGCACACGTCGAACAGGTGACGGCGGGTTCGGTAATTTCAGTCAGGGGGATGTTGGTCATAGGCGCGCAGTGTAAGGCAGTGCTGCGTTCAGGTGTAAAACAGCTGACAATCGCACACCTCTACGTTCTGTAGTCGCTGGCGAACAGCGCGAGGCTGCGATCGCAAACCCTGTCACTGCGCGACCCCCGAGGCGTCGCACCGTGGTTAAGTCGGATCGCGAGCAAGCTCACGGCTACGGGTGTTGACGTGTTTTGCGGCTATCCATTGCAGTGCTGCAAACAATCCCGCCCACAACACGCCTAGTCCAAGCAGCGTTGGCCACACACCGAACGGGAACGTCACGGCTCCCAGCCGTTGCCCGGCGTAATAGGACAGCGGGCCGCCGATGGCACCCAGCAGTGCGGCCCGCCAACGAGGTTGTGCGGTCCATGCCAGGCAATGGTTCAGCGTCGTCGCCAGTAAGGCCCAAAGCACTATCAACCAGAACGGGATCAGCCACTGGGCCTGCGTGAACGCAAACACGCCCGCGTTGAGGAGCAGGCTGTCGACCAGCGTACCGAGCATGCACACGCACACCATCAAACGCAGTTCGGCCCATGAGCGACTTATCCACACCACGTGGATCAGCAGCGCGCCAGCCGCCAGCCAGAGCCAGGCACTGTTGCCGCCCAACACACAGGCAAACCAGCCGAGCTGAAACAGCACGGCATTGGCCAGCTGCTTTTCAAGCATTGAAGCGGCCGAGTAATGGTGGGTTCATGGCGGCGGGTTTAGCCAACAGTAATTGTGCGGTGCCGATGCTGCGCTCCAAAAAGCCGCCTTCGCAGTAACACAGGTAAAACTCCCACAAGCGCAGGAAGTACTCGTCGTAACCCAGCTCCGTCAAACGCCCGTGGGCGCGACGAAAATTCTCATGCCACAGGCGCAGGGTTTTGGCGTAGTGCAGGCCAAAATCTTCCATGTGCATGAGGTTCATGTCGGTATCGCTGCCCACAATGGCCAGCATTTTTTGCACGCTGGGCAATGCGCCACCGGGGAAAATGTAGCGTTGGATAAAGTCCACACTGCTTTTGGCCTGTTCGTAGCGCTGTTCGCGAATGGTGATGGCTTGCAGCAGCATCAAACCGTGGGGTTTGAGCAAGTGCGAGCATTGCTTGAAATAGTTCGGCAAGAAGCGATGACCGACCGCCTCAATCATTTCAATCGACACCAGCTTGTCGTATTGCCCTGTCAGGTCGCGGTAATCCTCCAGCAGCAAGGTCACTTGGTCCTGTAAGCCCAGGGTTTCAACGCGGGCCTGGGTGTAGTCGAACTGTTCTTTGGACAAGGTGGTGGTGGTCACTTTGCAGCCGTAATGCTGTGCGGCGAACAGTGCCATGCTGCCCCAACCCGTACCGATTTCCAGTAAATGGTCTTCGGGTTTGAGGTTGAGTTTTTGGCAGATACGCTCCAGTTTATTGAGCTGGGCCTGCTCCAGCGTGTCGTCGGGGCTGAGGAACTGCGCCGCGGAATACATCATGGTGGGGTCGAGAAACTGCTCGAACATTTCATTGCCCAAGTCGTAATGCGCGGCAATATTTTTTTGTGAGCCTTTACGCGTATTGCGATTGACCCAATGCAGAGCGCGAATCAACGGCCGCCCCAGTCGCGCCAGCCCGCCTTCCAGGGCATCCAGTACCTGCATGTTACTGACCAGTACCTGAATCACTTTGGTCAGATCGGGTGAACTCCAGTAGCCGTGTATGAACGCTTCGCCTGCGCCAATCGAGCCGTTGCTGGCGATCATGCCCCACACGCTGGCGTCGTGAATCTGTACTTCAGCGACCATGCTCGCACTGCGATCCCCGAAAACATGCGGCTCACCGTTTTCGATGATGACCAGATGGCCATTTTTCAATTGATTCAATTGGTGCATCACCCCGCGCCTTAACAGCACGCTGGTCAGATTGTGGGTGCTCGAGAGCGAGGACTTGCTCACCAGACTAGGGCTTTTCATGGCGTTGATCCTTGGGTTGCAGGGCAGCAATGCGAAAGGCGCCGTCGGCGGCCTGGTGAGAAACAATCGGTGTACGTTTAAGAAAAAGGCGTAAGGCTTGCCAGTAAATGGCCAGGCAGGTTTTGGCCGTCATCCACGGAAATTGGCGCAGGTAGCGGTGCAAACTCGCGCGGTCCAGTTCTGTACGGTGCAGGTTGAGCGTGGCATCAAAGACCTTCAGTTCACCTTGCCAGTCCGCCATGTGCACCCCAAGACGGGCGCCTGGAGGGCTGAAACTCATGCGGTATTCCAGATCGCGGGGCAAAAACGGCGAGACGTGAAAGGCCTTGGCCACGGCGACATGCGCAAAGCTGTCACCCTCGACGGGGAGTACGTAGTGGTAGCGTTCGCGCCACGGTGTGTTGGTCACTTCGCACAGGATGGCGGCCAGTTTTCCATCCGTTTCGTAGCAGTAAAAGAAACTCACCGGGTTGAAGGACAGCCCCCAGCTGCGGGCTTGAGTCAATAAACGAACCGCACCTTGTGGCGTGCGGCCTAACGCTATGCCCACTTGCTGGCGCACTGCATCAATCAGGCGCATGCCGGTTTCGGTGTAGGTTTTTAAGTAATCGCTTTCACGAAAGGAGAAGGGCGCAAAGCGACTTTTGCCGGCCAGCGGTGACAGCCCCAGCACAGCGTCTTGCTCATCTAGGTCCAGATACAGCAGGCCGATGCGATAGCGGAACGCATGACCACGCGGTGTAAAGCGTCGATGGGCGATCCAGCCGCTGTACAGGGCGCTGTTCATAACGTTTGGCCGAAAGCTTTGGCCACGCGCAGTGCGCTGACCACGCCGTCTTCATGGAAGCCATTGGCCCAATAGGCGCCACAAAAATAGCTGTGCTGAGGCCCCAGCAGCTCTTGCCAGCGGGCTTGAGCCGCTACGCCAGCCAAACTGTATTGCGGGTGAGCGTAGGTGTAGCTGGCCAGTACTTTGCGCGGATCAATCGCTGAGGTTTGGTTGAGGCTGACGCAAAAAGTGGTCTCGCTCTGGATGCCTTGCAGGATGTTCATGTCATAGGTCACAGCTGCACGTTTTTGTCCTGCGTTGCCCAAACGATAGTTCCAGCTGGCCCACGCCAGTTTTCGATCAGGTAACAGGCGGGTATCGGTGTGCAACACCACATCGTTGTCGGCATAGGGCAGCGCGCCGAGGATGTGTTGCTCGGCGGCTGACGGGGCGGCCAGCAGCTTGAGGGCTTGATCGCTGTGGCAGGCAAAAATGACTTTGTCGAAACGTTCAGTGCCTGCGCCGCTGTGTATCAGTACACCTTGTTCGTAACGTTCGACCTGGGTGACCGGGCACTTAAGGTGGATGTTGTCGGCAAAACCTGCGCTCAACGGTTTGATATAGGCACTGGAGCCGCCTTCAATCACACGCCATTGCGGGCGATTGCTGACGCTGAGCAAGCCGTGATTTTTGAAAAAACGCACAAAGAATTGCAGCGGAAAGCGCAGCATGTCGTCCAGTGACATGGACCAGATCGCGGCGCCCATCGGTACGATGTAGTGCTCGATAAAGCGTGTGCCATAGCCGCGCTGCTGCAGGTAGTCGCCCAGCTGGGTGTCACTGGCAATACGTTGCTCCTCCAAATCGCGAATGGCTTCGCGGTTGAATCGCACGATATCGCGCAACATGCCCCAGAACCTGGGCGACAACAGGTTGCTGCGCTGGGCAAACAAACTATTGAGGGTATTGCCGTTGTATTCGAGCGAGCTGTGGGTGTCGTGCACAGAAAAGCTCATTTCTGTGGCCTTGGAGCGCACGCCCAGTTGCGTCATCAGCGTGATGAAATTGGGGTAGGTCCAGTCATTGAACACAATGAAGCCGGTGTCCACGGCATGGGTCTGGCCGTTTACATTGACCTCGACGGTGTGCGTATGCCCCCCGATCCAGTCACTGGCTTCGAACACACTGATGTCGTGCGCTTTGTGCAGTAAGTAACCGCAGGTCAGCCCTGAGATGCCGCTGCCAATGATCGCGATCTTCATGATGGTTTTCCGTCAGAGGTGCGCGCCAAGCGTCTGCCCAACGCCACTTGGAGGCGTTTTGGCAGGCTCGCCAACAGTCGCAATGTGGCAATGAACAGGGTCGGGAAGGCGATCTCCAGCGGGCGTTTTTGCAGGCGCTGGCAAATATGCCGGGCGGCTTTGTGCGCAGGCCAGCGCATGGGCATCGGAAAGTCATTTTTTTCTGTCAGCGGGGTGTCGACAAAGCCCGGGCTGACAAGGGTGACGTCAATCCCTTCCTGGGCCAGATCGATACGCAGGGATTGGAGCAAGTAGCGCAGGCCGGCTTTGGATGCGCCATAGGCTTCGGCGCGTGGCAGTGCCCAATAGGTGACCGAACTGACCACGCCCACCACATGCGGGCGCGAACCGGCGCGCAGTAAAGGCAACGCGCTCTCAAGGCAATAACTGGTGGCCAGCAAGTTGGTGCGCACCACGCGCTCAATCACCGTGGCGTCAAAATGGCGCACGTCCACGTATTCGCAGGTGCCCGCGTTGAGGATCACCGTGTCCAGAGCGCCCCAGAGTTGGGTGATGCGGTTGCCGATTTCACGCACCTGCGGGCGGTCAGTCAAATCTCCCGGCACGAGGAGTACTTGGCCTGGGTAGCGATCGGACAAGGCTTTAAGCGGCGCCAGTGTGCGGGCGGTCAATGCGAGGCGGGCGCCGCTTTTTAGCAGCTCCTCGGCCATGTGTACGCCCATGCCACTGCTGGCGCCTGTGAGCCAAATCCGTCGCCCGTCAGCCATGGCTCACCTCGAGCATTTGTTTGGAGGGTAAGTTTTTGAAGGCGCTCAGGGCCCGTTCGCGGCTTTGGCTCAAGTTGACGATGGGGGCCGGGTAATCTGCTACGCCAAACAACCCGCCTGCCGAGGCCGGGTTATGCACCTGTTTTTTGTTCAGATCCGCCAGTTCGGGCAGCCAGTGTTTGATGAAAACCCCGTCGGGGTCGAAGCGTTCGGACTGGCTCAGGGGATTGAAAATTCTGAAATAGGGGACCGAATCGGTGCCGGTAGACGAACTCCATTGCCAGCCACCGTTGTTGGCGGCCAGGTCGCCGTCGATCAGGTGCTGCATAAAGAAACGCTCGCCTTCACGCCAGTCGATCAACAGGTTTTTGGTGAGGAACATGGCCACTACCATGCGCAGGCGGTTGTGCATCCAGCCGGTGTCCAGCAATTGGCGAATGGCGGCATCAATGATCGGGAAGCCGGTGCGGCCCTCTTTCCAGGCGGCCAAGTCTTGGGGGGCGTCGCGCCACGGCAAATACTCGGTTTCAAGTCGAAAGGCACGATGGCGAGAGACGCGTGGGTAACCGACCACTATGTGTTTGTAGAATTCGCGCCACAGCAGTTCGGTGATCCAGGTAAACGCACCGGGGCTGCCGCTTTCGAACTCGCCGTTATTGCTTTGCAAGGCGGCGCGCAGGCATTGGCGAGGCGAGATGACCCCGGCGGCCAAATAAGCTGAAAGCTGGCTGGTGCCGGGCTTGGCCGGTAAGTCGCGTTCGTCCTGGTAATAGTGAATCTGTTGATCGGCAAAGCGCGCCAAACGTTGCTGTGCCTCCTCTTCGCCGGCAGGCCAGAGCGCACGAATTGATGCGCTGGGTGATGCAAAACCTTGCACGGAGTCCGGCACGGCATCGCGCTCAATATTGAGCGGCGCCTGGGCTTTGGGCGGTGCGACGGTTTGTGGCATGGCCATGTGCAAGCGGTTGTAGCAAATTTTGCGAAACTGGCTGAAGACCTGAAAGTAGGAGCCCGATTGCGTCAAGATGCTGCCCGGCTGAAACAACAGTTGGTCCAAGTAAGAGTGGAACTCGATGCCCAGGGCTTCAAGGGTGTGAGCCACCGCCTCATCGCGTCGGGTCTCGTTGATGCCGTATTCCTGATTGGTGTGCAGCGCTTGCACGCCCAGTTGTTGGCATAACTGCAGCAGCACCGCGGGCGCTTGATCCCACGTCGGGCAGGTGCGAATCAGCAGCGGGATATTGAGCTGTTGCAGGCTGTCACTCAGCGTGCGCAGGTTACGCAACCAAAAATCGACTTTGCACGGTGCGTCGTCATGGGCCAGCCATTGTTGCGGGCTGATCAGGTACACGGCTGTGGTGGGGCCGCGGTGAGTGGCAGCACTCAGGGCGGTGTTGTCGAGATGGCGCAGGTCGCTTCGTAGCCAGATAAGTTGCATGTCAGTTCCTTGAGCAATAGCGCGGTGCTACACCAGCCCGAGTTGAAAGAGGCGTTGGTGGGCCTCAATGGGGTCGTTGGCCAGACACAGTCCAGCGATCTCAGTCGTACTTACGGACAACAAGTCGTAATGGATGCATACCGTTGGTCCGGCAATCACGATGGGGCACTCGATGCCGTTCAAGAGTTTTGGCAGTTGGTGGGTGTTCAGCGTTTTGCTGGAGTACAGCACCACGGCGCGTGGTTTTAAGCGCTCAACTGCCAGCCCCAGTTCTCCGACCGGCAGTGGGGCATCAAACATTTCAACCGGGCAGTGGCTGTTGCTGATGAGCAAGGCGCTGAGCCACAGATGAGGTTCGAACGCCAGATCAGAATGATTGATCAATAACACCGGGTCGCCGCTGAGCGAGCGGTTGTTGTGATAAATCCGTGCGCCCAATTTGCTGCGTAACCAGGAGTGGAAGAACACGCGTTCCAGTTGGGCGCCAAACTGGCCTTGCCAGCGTTGTTCCAGCTCTTTGAGCAACGGAATCAATAATTGCTCGCACAAGGCGCGTGCCGGGTAGAGCGACATCACTTGGTTGAAGCAGTCATCCAGCTTGCGCTCTGCCAATTCGCTGATGGCTTGAATCAGGGTTTGCCGCCAGACCTGCCAGTCATTTGCGAGTGAGTCGTCAGGCGCGGCGGGGGCATCGAGCAGGGGTTTGATTTGGCTGACGGCAACCCCGCGATTGAGCCACAGCAATATGTGCTGGATACGCTGGATATGTTCATTCGAGAACAGGCGATGGCCCTTGGCCGTGCGCTGCGGCACGATCAGGCCATAGCGGCGTTCCCAGGCGCGTAAGGTCACGGCGTTCACCCCCGTGATGCGTGACACATCACGAATGGGCAGCCAGCCTTCAACCAGTGCCTGGCTGTAGTCGGTGTGAGGGGTATTGGACATGATCAAGTCATCATTCATGGTCAGATAGCATTTCGCAGGCTGAGATTTTCCGGATGCGGTTGCAGGTAAACCTGACGCGAGATGTAAGGGTCGGGGTGTAGGCGAAAGTGATGCTTGAGTAAGGTCAGCGGCACCACTAATGGCACGATGCCTTGCAGGTATTGGCCAATCAGGTGCTGCATTTCGCGTTTGTCAGCGGAGCTGATCGACTGTTTTAGGTAGCCGCTCAGGTGCTGCAACACGTTGGTATGGGTGCGGCGGGTGGCGCATTTTTTAAGGGCCTTCATCAGCTCGCTGAAGTACTGCGGCGCAATCTCTCGCGGGTCTTGCTTGCCGAGGCTGCCGAGTAAATTGCCCAGGGTTTTGTACTGCACCGGGTGATGGGCCATCAGTTGGTATTTGTAGCGCGCGTGGAACTCGGTGAGGGTGCGGCGGGTGATGCCCTGCTTGAGCAGGGCCTGCCAGGCGCTGTAGGCGTACACCCGGGTCATGAAGTTTTCGCGCAGCACCGGGTCATTCAGGCGGCCGTCTTCTTCGACCGGCAAGTCGGGGTGAGCCGCGCAGAACGCATGGGCGTAGATGCCGCGCCCGCTCAACTCGGCAGGTCGCCCCCCGTCCTGATACACCTTGACCCGCTCAAGGCCACACGAAGGCGACTTTTGCATAAAGATGTAGCCACAAATATCCGTGTGGGAAGCCGCCATTGCCACACCGTAATCGTGCAGGGGCCGGGTCACGTCCAGCGCACTGTCGACACTGCCTACCGCGAGAGGCTGCGCAGGATCACCTATCAAACGGATGGGTTGACGCGGAATACCCAGACCGATGGCCACTTCGGGGCACAGCGGCACAAATTCGAAATGTTCACTTAAGGCCTGGCTGCACAGGCGCGATTCTTTGTGCCCACCGTTGAAGCGCACTTCAGCACCCAGCAAGCAGGCGCTGATGGCTATTTTCGGTTTGTGTCCGGTAGTGGCGATGCAGGCCATGGGATGAACCTCCAAGAATTTCTTGTACATCTTTTTATTGATGTACAACTTGAGGTCATCATAGGCTTGATATTGTACAAGTCAAACTTATTGTATAGGTATTATCATGCACTGCTCGGCAGTGGCCTCAATCGCCGGCCATTCATTCCAAATGCTCAAGTAGGCGGCGTGCTGCCTCCTGGCCGCTGAGCCATGCGCCTTCGACCCGGCCGGACAAGCACCAGTCGCCGCAGGCATAAAGGCCCAGGTCGGCGTCAGCCAAAGCGCCCCATTCGTGGGCTGCTGCGGGCCGGGCATACAGCCAGCGGTGGGCCTGAGTGAAAATAGGCGCCGGAATCGCGACGTGCATCAGCTCGGCAAATGCGCCGTGCAGCTGTTCAATCACGGCCTCTTTGCTCAGGTCGAGGTTTTGCCGGCTCCAGGCGCTGGTGGCATGCAGCACCCAGGTGTCGGGCTGGCTGTCACGCAGGGGTTTACTGCTGTTTCGCGCGAGCCAGTCCAGCGGGCTGTCTTGTACAAAGCAGCCATCCATTTTGGTGTCGAGGGCGGTTTCGAATGCCAGCGCCACCGCCCAGGTCGGGTCCATCTTGACCCCGGCTGCGGCGCTGGCCAGTTTCGGCGCGCTGGCCAGCAGCGCCGTGGCTTGGGGGGCGGGGGTGGCCACGATCACATGGCTGAACGGTCCGTGATCCTTGCCGTCTGCATCTTGCAGGTGCCAATGTTTTTCGCCGCGAATCAAGTCTGTAATGCGGCAAGTAAAGGTCACTGTCAGGTGCTCCAGCAGGCCCCGGGTAATGGCGCTCATGCGCGGGCTGCCGACCCAGCGAATTTGCTCGTCGGGAGAGGGCGTCAGTTGGCCATTTTTGTGGTTATACAGGTGGGGTTCCCACTCGCTAGCCCAGCCTTTGGCTTGCCAGTGTTGAACCTCATCGACAAAACGCCGGTCGCGGGCTGTGAAGTACTGCGCACCCAGATCGAGCGCACCGGCCTCGCTGCGTGTGCTCGACATGCGCCCGCCGCTGCCGCGGCTTTTATCGAACAGGTGCACGGCGTGCCCTGCCTTGTGCAGGGCATGTGCAGCCGAAAGCCCGGCAATTCCGGTGCCGATTATTGCGATAGGTACAGTCATATTGGCCTCGATTCCTGTTTGCACAGACGACGTTGTCGATAATACCTGTACAAATCTATTTATTAGTATAGGTTTCTGCGTGCTCGCCGGGGTCATTTGGCCTATTCTTCATGCAAGCCAGCAGACCGATGAAATGGGTCTTTGTTTAAAAATAGACCAGTGCTTGCGATAAAACTCCCTGCGAGGTTGAACTGATGCACATATTGCTGACAGGCGGTACGGGCTTGATAGGCCGCCAACTGTGTCGTCACTGGTTGGCGCAAGGTCATCGTTTGACGGTATGGAGCCGGCGACCGGAGCAGGTGAGTGAACTGTGCGGCACGGGTGTAAGAGGTATCGCCCGTCTCGATGCGCTTGGGCAGGAACCGGTGGATGCGGTGATCAATTTGGCAGGCGCGCCCATCGCCGACAGGCCGTGGACGCGTAAACGCAAAATGTTGCTTTGGAGCAGCCGGATCACGCTCACAGAAACCCTTCTGACTTGGCTCGAAAGCCGCGAATACAAGCCTTCGGTCTTGGTCTCTGGCTCTGCCGTGGGATGGTATGGGGACGGCGCTGAGCGCGAGTTGACCGAGGACTCGCCTACGGTGAACGAAGATTTCGCCAGCCATTTGTGCATCGCATGGGAAGAGACCGCGCAACGGGCGCAGGCTCTGGGCATCCGTGTGGTGCTGGTGCGAACGGGTTTGGTGTTGTCGGCCGATGGCGGCTTTTTGTCGCGTTTACGGCTGCCTTTCAAGCTGGGCTTGGGTGGGCCAATAGGCAATGGTCGGCAGTGGATGCCGTGGATTCATATCAATGACCAAATTGCCCTGATTGATTTTCTTGTGCATGAGAATGCCGCGACGGGTCCTTATAATGCCTGCGCGCCGCACCCGGTACGTAACGCAGAGTTCGCCAAGACCTTGGGCCGTGTGCTGCATCGCCCGGCCTTTATGCCCATGCCGGCGTTTGTATTGCGTGTGCTGTTGGGCGAGATGTCGCAATTATTATTGGGTGGCCAGCGCGCAACACCTGCCAGATTGCTGGAAGCCGGTTTCACTTTTCAGTTCACCGATTTGCGTGCGGCACTTGATGATGTGTCCGCCCGCCTCTGAAATAGGATGTTGCATGACCGACCACGCGCTGTTGCTGGTTAACCTAGGTTCGCCGGCGTCTACCTCGGTAGCGGATGTACGCAGTTACCTGAACCAATTTTTGATGGACCCCTACGTCATCGACTTGCCGTGGCCTGTCAGACGTTTGCTGGTGTCGCTGATCCTGATCAAGCGCCCTGAGCAATCGGCACATGCCTACGCGTCTATCTGGTGGGATGAAGGCTCGCCTTTGGTGGTGCTCAGCCGTCGCTTGCAGCAGGCCATGACCCAGGAGTGGACGCAGGGGCCGGTGGAGCTGGCCATGCGCTATGGCGAGCCGTCGATTGAAACCGTGCTTACCCGGTTGGCCGCTCAAGGCATTAAAAAGGTCACCTTGGCGCCGCTTTATCCACAGTTTGCCGACAGCACCGTGACCACGGTGATTGAGGAAGCCAGGCGCGTGGTCAAGGTCAAGAAACTACCGATTCAGTTCTCGATTGTGCAGCCGTTTTACGACCAGCCCGAGTACCTGGATGCCTTGGTGGCCAGTGCCAAGCCGCACCTGGAGCAGGATTACGATCACCTGTTGCTGAGTTTTCACGGCTTGCCCGAGCGCCATTTGCACAAGCTCGACCCTACCGGCAATCACTGTTTTAAACGTGAAGACTGCTGCCAAAACGCCTCACCTGCCGTATTGGCCACCTGCTATCGCGCGCAGTGTTTGCGCACAGCTCAAGCGTTTGCCCAGCGCATGGGCTTGCCAGACGGTAAATGGTCGGTAGCGTTCCAGTCGCGCTTGGGACGAGCGAAATGGATCGAACCCTACACCGAGGCTCGGCTGGATGCGTTGGCCAAAGAGGGCGTGAAGAAGATATTGGTCATGTGCCCGGCGTTTGTGGCCGACTGCATCGAAACGCTGGAAGAAATTGGCGATCGCGGACGTGAGCAATTTATTGAGGCGGGGGGCGAAGAGTTGGTGCTGGTGCCGTGTCTCAATGACAGCCCGCAGTGGGCGGCAGCATTGAATACGTTGTGTGAAAGAGCGCCGTTGGCGCTGTAGCGCACGCAAAACCTGTAGCCGCTGACGAGTAGCGCGAGGCTGCGTCCGGGCGCGAAGCGCTCGTAAAACCCTTGAGCGCGGTGTCTCACAGACACCGCAGTCATCAGCTTTACGAGCGCTTCGCAATCGGACGTCGCCTTCTGCAACGGCAACGCCAAGCTCGCGCCTACAGGGTTTTAGAGAATCGGCTCGTCACCTTTCTTCTTTTTCCAGGCGTCATTGCCGGGCAGGATCAGGTTCAACGCTATCGCCACAATGGCGCACAGTGCGATGCCTTTAAGACCGAAGTCTTCAGGCCCCATCCCCGTACCGATCAGTACGCCGCCGATCCCGAATACCAGGGTCACCGAGACGATCACCAGATTGCGCGCTTCGCTCAGGTCTACCTGATGGCGAATCAGGGTGTTCATCCCCACGGCGGCAATCGAGCCGAACAGCAGGCAGAGAATCCCGCCCATGACAGGCACTGGGATGCTTTGCAGCAGTGCGCCGAACTTACCGACAAATGCCAGGCTGATAGCGAAGATCGCCGCCCAGGTCATGATTTTCGGGTTGTAGTTCTTGGTCAGCATCACGGCGCCTGTCACTTCGGCGTAGGTGGTATTGGGTGGGCCGCCCAGCAGGCCTGCGGCGGTGGTGGCAATGCCGTCACCGAACAGCGTGCGATGCAGCCCCGGCTTTTTCAGGTAGTCACGCCCAGTCACGCTGCCTACAGCGATAACGCCGCCGATATGTTCAATGGCCGGGGCCAGGGCCACGGGGACGATAAACAGAATCGCCTGCCAGTTGAACTCCGGTGCCGTGAAGTGCGGCAGGGCAAACCAGGGGGCCGCAGCGATCTTGGCGGTGTCGACGACGCCAAAGTAGAACGCCAACGCGAAACCTACCAAGACGCCGGCAATGATCGGCACCAGACGGAAAATCCCTTTACCGAAGACCGCCACGATCAGTGTGGTCAGCAACGCTGGCATCGAGATCAGCATGGCGGTTTGGTAGTGGATCAGTTCGGTGCCGTCTTCTGCCCGGCCCATTGCCATGTGTGCGGCAATCGGGGCCATTGCCAGACCGATCGAAATAATCACCGGGCCAATCACCACCGGTGGCAGCAGGCGATCAATGAAACCGGTGCCCTTAATTTTTACGGCGAAGCCAAGAAAGGTGTACACGAAACCGGCTGCCATTACGCCGCCCATGGTCGCGGCGAGGCCGAACTGGCCCTTGGCGAGAATGATCGGGGTAATGAAGGCGAAACTCGAAGCCAGAAAGACCGGCACCTGGCGCCGGGTAACGATCTGGAACAGCAGAGTCCCGAGACCCGCCGTGAACAGCGCGACGTTAGGGTCCAGGCCTGTAATCAAAGGCATCAACACCAACGCGCCAAAGGCCACGAAGAGCATCTGCGCGCCAGAAATAATCTGGCGCCAGAGCGGGTCGTTGAACTCGTCCTGCATGTTATGCGTCCTTTTGCTTGGTGCCGAAGATCTTGTCGCCGGCATCGCCCAAGCCCGGAATGATGTAGCCGTGTTCGTCCAGACGGTTATCGATCGACGCGGTGTAGATGGTCACGTCCGGGTGAGCGGCTTGAACGGCGGCAATGCCTTCTGGGGCAGCTACCAGCACCATGGCGCGGATTTCTTTGCAGCCGGCTTTCTTCAACAGGTCAATGGTGGCAACCATCGAGGAGCCTGTGGCCAGCATTGGGTCGATGATCATCGCCAGACGTTCGTCGATTTCCGGTACGAGTTTTTCCAGGTAGGTGTGCGCCTGCAAGGTTTCTTCGTTACGGGCCACGCCGACAGCGCTGACTTTGGCACCCGGGATCAGGCTCAGTACGCCTTCAAGCATGCCGATACCGGCGCGCAGGATAGGCACCACGGTAATTTTCTTACCGGCGATTTTTTCAACTTGTACAGGACCGCTCCAGCCTTCAATCTCGTAGGTTTCGAGGGTCAGGTCGCTGGTGGCTTCATAGGTCAGTAACGCGCCTACTTCCTGAGCAAGCTCGCGGAAGTTCTTCGTGCTAATGTCGGCGCGGCGCATCAGGCCAAGTTTGTGACGGATCAGTGGATGTCGGATCTCACGGATGGGCATAGGGGAAAACTCCGGGGGCAGGCAAAAAAACCGGCCTAGATTAATCTAATCCGGGGTGATGTCCTACAGACATTAGTGCACGTTAGTCCATAAACGCTTGATCTGAGCCATGCGGATGCGTACCTTTGCCCGCTTTTCTTGAGCAACCCCCCCTGGAGAGCGTCATGTCTGCTGATCTCGAGCATATCCGTCAAATCATGCGAGAGGCTGACTGCCTGTACACCGAAGCTGAAGTCGAGGCGGCCATTGCCCGCGTTGGCGCGCAAATCACGGCCGATATGGCCGAGATGAATCCAGTGGTTTTTTGTGTGATGAACGGCGGGCTGATTTTTGCCGGTAAGCTGCTCACCCATCTGAAATTCCCGCTTGAGTCGTCTTACTTGCACGCCACGCGTTATCGCAACCAAACCAGCGGTGGCGATCTGTTCTGGAAGGCCAAGCCTGAAGTGTCGTTCATGGACCGTCATGTATTGATCATCGACGACATTCTGGATGAAGGTCACACCCTGAGCGCTATCGTTGATTTCTGTCACCATGCGGGCGCGCGTCAAGTGCACACTGCCGTGCTGATAGATAAAGACCATGACCGCAAAGCCAGTCCCGGCCTGAAAGCCAACTATGAGGGCCTGCCGTGCGTGGACCGTTATGTCTTCGGTTATGGCATGGACTACAAAGGCTACTGGCGTAACGCCGCCGGCATTTATGCCGTTAAAGGTATGTAAACAAGGACGTTGAAACCATGATTACCCCAAGCTTTCTCGATCAAACGTTGTTTAACGAACTGGCTGAGAAAGCGGCCGGTAACCCCCGTGGTCGTCAGCACCACAACCTGCATCAGATGGAGGAGCCGTGCCATCGCATGGTGGTGGGGCTGCAACCTGACACCTACGTGCCGCCGCACCGGCACTTGAGCGGTGACAAGGCTGAAACCTTGTTGGTGCTCAAGGGTAAGTTGGGCGTGCTGATATTTGATCAGGACGGTCAGTTGCTCGACAAACGGGTGCTGGTGGCGGGAGGCGAATGCCTTGGGGTCGACCTGCCACCGGGGGTGTTTCATGGTTTGGTGGTGCTTGAAGCCGACAGTTTGATGTTCGAATGCAAAGCAGGGCCTTATCGGCCTGTGGGTGAGGGCGAACTGGCCCATTGGGCACCGCGTGAAGGCGATCCCGGCGTGGCCGAGTACCACAGCTGGATGCGCGCGCAGTTTGCTTGATCATTGCCTGTCGTTGCTGCCGCAAGCGGCGAGCCCCTTGAATCGGGCGCTACAAATCGCGGCCTTCGCCAGCGACGACAGCGCGTGTTCAGTGGCTAGGCAGTGGCTCAGTGGCTGACATAAGATTAGCCGCCTAACGATTGCAATCGGAATTGCTTGGCATGCTGGCTATTTTCCTTCAGACGCTCACCATCACCGCTCCAGTATTTGCCATGTTGTTTCTGGGCGTCGTGCTTAAGCGCGTTGGCTGGATCAACGACAGTTTTATCCACACGGCGTCGGCTCTGGTGTTTAACGTCACCATGCCGGCGTTGTTGTTTCTGGGTATTTTGCATGCGGATTTGAGCACCGCATTACAACCCAAAGTCCTGGGGTACTTTAGCGCGGCCACCTTGCTCAGCTTTTCACTGGCGTGGACATGGTCGATCTGGCGCTGCCCGCGTGAAGACCGTGGCATCTATACCCAGGGCGCGTTTCGCGGTAACAACGCGGTCATTGGCCTGGCACTGGCTGCCAGCATGTACGGCGACTACGGCATCTCTTTGGGGGCTGTGCTCGCGGCGCTGGTCATCCTGCTTTACAACACGTTGTCGACCATCGTACTGGCGGTGTACAGCCCGGTGATCAAGTCCGATCCGTGGAGTATCTGTAAAAGTGTGTTCAAAAACCCGCTGATTATCAGCGTGCTGGCCGCGGTGCCGTTTGCAGCGTTCAAGATTGCGCTGCCCACCTGGCTGCAAGCCAGTGGCGAATACCTGGCGGCGATGACGTTGCCATTGGCGTTGATCTGCATCGGCGGCACCCTGTCATTGGCCGCCTTACGCAAAAGTGGCGATCTGGCCCTCAGTGCGAGTCTGGTCAAAATGATCAGCTTGCCGATCATCACCACGTTGGGCGCATGGTTGTGCGGCTTTCGTGGGCCTGAGCTGGGCACGCTGTTTCTGTACTTTGCCAGCCCGACCGCCGCCGCCAGTTTTGTGATGGCCCGCGCCGCCAATGGCAATCATGAATTGGCCGCCGCGATTATCGTGATCACCACACTGATGGCCGCCATCACCACCAATATCGGGATCTTTGTGTTGCAGTGGGGTGGCTGGATTTAAGCCTGGGGCGTGTAAAACCCTGCGCACGTTTTGGTATGGAGTGCGCCTCGCACGGCCCCTCAGTGTTGTCGACGCCAGGCGCGCAGAGTGCTGAACAGCAGAAACACCAACAGTGCCGGCAAGAGGTAAAACAGCATCAGGTGTTCGAGCTTGCCGGCCAGTGGCATACCGGTGGTGAACGACACTACGTGCAGGCCATACGCCAGATACAACCCCAGAAACAGCAGCCCTTCAACCCGTGTCACGCGGTAGCCGGTGTAGAACACGGGCAGGCACAGTACGGCAACGCCCAGCATCACCGGCAGGTCGAACGCCAGGGCATTGGGCGAGACGGACAGCGGCGCGGGTGCCAGCAAAGCGGTGAAACCCAGCACACCGAGCAGGTTGAAGACGTTGCTGCCGATCACGTTGCCCACTGCAATCTCACGTTGGCCGCGAAAAGCGGCGATCAGCGAGGTGGCCAGCTCGGGCAGGGAGGTGCTCACCGCAATGATGGTCAGACCAATGATGCGTTCCGACAGCCCTAGCTGGGTCGCGACGTCGACGGCGGCAGCCAGCAAAAGATGACCGGCCAGGCCGAGCAGGAGCAAGGCGCAGAGCATCATCAGTACATTGCGTGGCCACGTGTGTTGCGGCTGGTCGTGGCTGGCGTGATGGTGGTTGCTGTGGCGTGACTGGCGCAGCAGCATGCCCAGATAGACCGCCAGGGCACAGAGCAACACAACGCCGTCCAGTCGGTCGAGATCCTTGCTCAAGGCCAGCCCGTAGACCAGTGCGCTGGCGAGGATCATCAGCGGAATATCGAGGCGCACCAACTGGCGGGATACGCGCAGCGGGATGATCAGGGCAGACAGCCCGAGGGTGACCAGAACGTTAAAGATGTTGCTACCGATCACGCTGCCCACGGCAATGTCTGAAGTGTCATTGAAGGCCGCTTGCAGGCTGACGGTCATTTGCGGCGCGCTGCTGCCGAGTGCGACCACGGTCAAACCGATCAGCAAGGGGCGAACTTTCATTTTTGCCGCCATGCTCACCGCGCAGCGCACCAACAGTTCGGCACCTGCGATTAGCAGCCCGAGGCCGCAGAGCAATTGCAGCAGGTTCCATGTCGATAACGCGTTCAAGCCCAAGATTGCAGCCGCTCCCTGATTTAGTCGCTCAAGCCCTGGATGCGGACTTTTGCGGTGCCGCTGCGCAGCATACCCAACTGTTGGGCCGCTTGGCGTGAAAGATCGATCAGGCGCCCACGGGTGTGCGGGCCGCGATCATTGATGCGCACCACAACGCTCTGGTTGTTACTTAGATTGGTGACCAAAACCCGGCTGCCGAAGGCCAGTTGGCGATGGGCGGCGCTGAGGGCGTGCTGGTCGAAGGGTTCGCCACTGGCGGTGCGTTTACCGTGGTGACGAGCGCCGTAATAAGAGGCGACGCCGGTTTCGTCATAGCCGCGTGGGTCTATGTCGTGGCTGGCGCAGCCAGCGAGCAAGCTGAGCAGGGCGCAAGCGCCGAGTAGCCGCTTCATGGGGGATCCTTATAGAACTCAGAAAAACGCCCCGCAGCCGCAGGCAGCGGCTACGGGGTTCGCCTGAAACCTAGCCTTCGAGCTTGCTTTTGAGCAGTTCGTTGACCTGTTGCGGGTTGGCTTTGCCTTTGGAGGCTTTCATTGCCTGGCCGACAAAGAAGCCGAACATTTTGCCGCGCTTGGCTTCGTCAGCCGCGCGGTACTGCTCAACTTGCTCGGCGTTGGCGGCCAGCACTTCATCCAGCACTTTTTCAATCGCGCCGCTGTCAGTCACCTGCTTGAGGCCGCGTTTTTCGATGACCTCGTCAGCGCTGCCTTCGCCATTGGCCATGGCTTCAAGCACCACTTTGGCAATTTTGCCGGAAATGGTGTTGTCCTTGATGCGCTGCAACATGCCGCCCAGTTGCTCGGCGGTGACGGGTGACTGGTCGATGTCCAGGCCCTGCTTGTTGAGCAGGCTGCCCAGCTCAACCATGACCCAGTTGGCCGCCAGCTTGGCGTCGCCGCTGATGCTGACCACTTTTTCAAAGTAGTCCGCTTGCTCGCGGCTCGAAGCCAGCACGCTGGCGTCGTAGGCGGACAGGCCGAACTGTGACTGGAAACGCTCGCGCTTTTGCGGTGGCAGTTCGGGCAGGGTCGCGCGCACGTCTTCGATGAACGTGTCTTCGATGACGACGGGCAGCAGGTCCGGGTCGGGGAAGTAACGGTAGTCGTTGGCTTCCTCTTTGCTGCGCATGGCGCGGGTTTCGTCTTTGTTCGGGTCGTACAGGCGGGTCTGTTGAATGACCTTGCCGCCGTCTTCGATCAGTTCGATCTGGCGCTGAACTTCGCTGTTGATCGCTTTTTCGATGAAGCGGAACGAGTTGACGTTCTTGATCTCGCAGCGGGTGCCGAATTCAGCCTCACCAAATCTGCGAATCGACACGTTGCAGTCGCAACGCAGCGAACCTTCGGCCATGTTGCCGTCGCAAATGCCCAGGTAGCGCACGAGGGCGTGCATGGCTTTTACGTAGGCCACGGCTTCTTTGGCGCTGCGCATGTCCGGCTCGGAGACGATTTCCAGCAACGGCGTGCCCGCACGGTTCAGGTCGATGCCGGTGGCGCCGCTGAAATCTTCGTGCAGGCTTTTGCCTGCGTCTTCTTCCAAGTGTGCGCGGGTAATGCCGACGCGTTTGACCGTGCCGTCTTCAAGGGTGATGTCCAGGTGGCCCTTGCCGACAATCGGCAACTCCATCTGGCTGATCTGGTAACCCTTGGGCAGGTCCGGGTAGAAGTAGTTTTTGCGCGCAAAGACGTTGTGCTGAACGATCTCGGCATCAACGGCCAGGCCGAACATCACGGCCATGCGCACGGCTTCTTCGTTGAGTACCGGCAACACGCCCGGCATGCCCAGGTCAACCAGGCTGGCCTGAGTGTTCGGCTGCGAGCCAAAGGTGGTGGCGCTACCGGAGAAAATCTTCGATTGGGTGGCGAGCTGGGAGTGAATTTCCAGCCCGATCACAACTTCCCATTGCATATGTTTCTCCTCAGAAGCCGGCAGGTGAGCGCGTGTGCCAGTCAGTGTTGAGCTGATACTGGTGAGCAACGTTGAGCAGGCGACCTTCCTGGAAGTACGGAGCCAGCAGCTGCACGCCTACAGGCAGGCCATCGACAAAACCGGCTGGCATCGACAGGCCCGGCAGGCCCGCGAGGTTGGCGGTGATGGTGTACACGTCTTCCAGATAGGCAGAAACCGGGTCGCTGTTTTTAGCGCCGATTTTCCAGGCCGGGTTAGGCGTGGTTGGGCCGAGGATGATGTCGACTTCATTGAACGCCGTCATGAAGTCGTTTTTGATCAGGCGACGGATTTTTTGCGCCTGCAGGTAATACGCGTCGTAGTAACCCGCCGACAGTGCGTAGGCGCCGACCAGAATCCGGCGTTGTACTTCCGGGCCAAAACCTTCGGCGCGCGAGCGCTTGTACAGGTCGGTGAGGTCTTTGGGGTCTTCGCAGCGATGACCGAAGCGCACACCGTCAAAACGCGACAGGTTGGAGGAGGCTTCTGCTGGCGCGATCACGTAGTACGCAGGAATCGCGTGCTGCATGTTGGGCAGGCTGATGGGCTTGATCACGGCACCGAGCTTTTCAAGTTCTTTGATGCTGGTGTGGATCAGCTCGGCGATACGTGGATCGAGGCCTTCGCTGAAGAACTCTTTTGGCACGCCGATGCGCAGGCCTTGCAGCGAACCATTGAGGTTGGCGCTGTAGTCCGGCACGGGTTCGTCGATGCTGGTGGAGTCTTGCGGGTCGAAACCGGCCATGCCTTGCAGCAGGATGGCGCAGTCTTCGGCGGTGCGCGCAAGCGGGCCACCCTGATCGAGGCTGGACGCGTAAGCAATCATGCCCCAGCGCGACACACGACCGTAGGTCGGTTTCAGGCCGGTGAGGTTGGTCAGTGCGGCGGGCTGGCGAATCGAGCCGCCGGTGTCGGTGCCAGTGGCAGCCGGTAACAGACGAGCGGCAACGGCTGCGGCCGAGCCACCCGACGAACCGCCGGGCACGTGATCAAGGTTCCACGGGTTTTTGACCGGGCCGTAGTAGCTCGACTCGTTGGCCGAGCCCATCGCGAACTCGTCCATGTTGGTCTTGCCCAGGCTCACAGCGCCCGCAGCGGCCAGTTTCGACACCACGGTGGCATCGTACGGGGCCTTGAAGTTGTCGAGCATCCTGGAGCCGCAGCTGGTGCGTACACCCAAGGTGCAGAACAAGTCCTTGTGACCAATTGGCGCACCCAGCAGGGCGCCGGTTTCACCGTTGGCGCGACGTGCGTCGGCGGCCTTGGCCTGCTCTACAGCGAGGTCTTCGGTGAGGGTGATGAAGCTGTTGAGCTGAGGATCGAGCTGGGCGATACGCGCCAGCAGGGTTTTGGTCAGCTCTTCAGACGAAAACTTTTTATCGGCGAGTCCGCGGGCGATCTCGGCCAGAGTCAATTGATGCATGCAGGCTCTTCCTTTTACTCGATGACCTTGGGAACCAGATAGAGGCCGTTCTCGACCGCTGGCGCGATGGCTTGGTAAGCCTCGCGGTGATTGGTTTCAGTCACGACGTCTGCACGCAGGCGCTGGCTGGCTTCCAGTGGGTGGGCCAGCGGCTCGATACCGGTGGTGTCGACAGCCTGCATCTGGTCAATCAGCCCCAGAATGCTATTAAGGGCTTCGGTGGTGCGTGGCAGATCGGCATCATTCAAACCCAGGCGGGCCAAATGAGCGAT
Organism: Pseudomonas sp. TAA207; assembly: GCF_001529285.1. Classification (NCBI taxonomy): domain Bacteria; kingdom Pseudomonadati; phylum Pseudomonadota; class Gammaproteobacteria; order Pseudomonadales; family Pseudomonadaceae; genus Pseudomonas; species Pseudomonas sp. TAA207. Next base: position 103,565 of record NZ_LLWJ01000059.1, read on the forward strand.
TTTTTCCACGTCGGAGCGTTCAAGCGCCATGGGATTCTCCAGTGGAAAACAAGACGGATGCTATCCGTGTGTTAGATTGTCGGAACACTACCGCATTTCTACGGTCATATGGCCGCGATTGTGGGGGCTGGTGCTCGGAAAAGCGGCCAATTTAACATATTGGCGCCTTGCCCAAAATCCCTGTCGTTGTTAGAGTTTGCCGCACTTTTTTACCCACGCGTTGCCTAGGGTCCCTTTCCCATGTTCAAGAAACTGCGTGGCATGTTTTCCAGCGATCTTTCCATCGACCTGGGCACTGCCAACACCCTTATTTACGTGCGCGAGCGCGGTATTGTCCTGAATGAGCCATCGGTTGTGGCTATTCGGACACACGGTAACCAGAAAAGTGTCGTTGCCGTCGGCACCGAGGCCAAGCGCATGCTGGGCCGTACACCGGGCAACATTGCAGCCATTCGTCCGATGAAAGACGGCGTTATTGCCGATTTCAGCGTGTGCGAAAAAATGCTGCAGTACTTTATCAACAAGGTTCACGAAAACAGCTTTCTGCAACCAAGCCCTCGGGTACTGATTTGCGTACCGTGCAAATCGACTCAGGTTGAGCGTCGCGCCATTCGTGAGTCGGCACTGGGTGCCGGCGCCCGTGAAGTCTTCCTGATTGAAGAGCCAATGGCCGCCGCCATCGGTGCCGGCTTGCCGGTAGAGGAAGCGCGCGGTTCGATGGTCGTCGATATCGGTGGTGGTACCACTGAAATCGCGCTGATCTCCCTGAACGGCGTGGTTTACGCCGAGTCCGTACGGGTTGGCGGCGACCGCTTCGACGAAGCGATCATCACCTACGTGCGCCGTAACTACGGCAGCCTGATCGGTGAATCGACGGCTGAGCGCATCAAGCAGGAAATCGGCACAGCCTATCCGGGCGGAGAAGTGCGTGAGGTTGACGTACGCGGCCGTAACCTGGCTGAAGGCGTACCTCGTGCTTTCACCCTGAACTCCAATGAAGTGCTGGAGGCGCTGCAAGAGTCGCTGGCCACCATCGTTCAGGCCGTGAAGAGCGCGCTGGAGCAGTCCCCGCCAGAGCTGGCTTCAGACATCGCCGAGCGCGGTCTGGTGCTGACCGGTGGTGGCGCCTTGCTGCGTGACCTCGACAAGTTGCTGGCGCAGGAAACCGGTCTGCCGGTAATTGTTGCCGAAGACCCGTTGACCTGTGTTGCGCGTGGCGGTGGCCGTGCGCTGGAAATGATGGATAAACACACGATGGACCTGCTCTCCAGCGAATAAGATCGGTGGTCGCAGTTCGATGGTTATCACCAGAAGGTAGCACTTTGCAGTGCTGCCTTTTGGCGTTTATCTTTTGTCAATCTTCATCCAGGCCGCTTGAAGCCGTATGAATACATTGAACACTTGCCCCGGAGGAGCGGCTTATTAAACCGCTCTTTTCCAAAGGCCCCTCTTTGGGCGTACGCCTATTGGTGTTGGTCGTGCTATCGGTCGCACTGATGGTGGTCGATGCCCGTTTCACGTTGCTCAAGCCGGTGCGCAGTCAAATGTCACTGGTGCTGATGCAGACCTACTGGATTACCGACTTGCCGCAGCGCCTGTTTCAGGGTGTCGCGAGTCAGTTTGGCAGCCGTACGGAACTGGTCGCTGAAAACGAGAAACTAAAAACCGAAAACCTTCTGCTGCAAGGCCGCATGCAAAAACTGGCCGCCTTGACCGAGCAGAACGTTCGCCTGCGCGAGTTGTTGAACTCCTCGGCACTGGTCAACGAAAAGGTGGAAGTGGCCGAGTTGATTGGCATGGACCCTAATCCCTTTACCCATCGCATCATCATCAACAAGGGTGAGCGCGACGGGGTGGTGCTCGGTCAGCCAGTGCTCGATGCGCGTGGGCTGATGGGGCAAGTGGTCGAGTTGATGCCCTACACCTCGCGGGTACTGTTGCTGACCGACACCACCCACAGCATTCCAGTGCAGGTCAACCGCAATGGCTTGCGGGCAATAGCCAGCGGCACGGGTAACCCCGAGCGTCTGGAGTTGCGCCATGTGGCAGACACCGCCGACATCAAAGAAGGCGATCTGCTGGTCAGTTCGGGTTTGGGCCAGCGATTCCCGGCCGGTTACCCGGTGGCAACCGTCAAGGAAGTGATTCACGACTCCGGTCAGCCGTTTGCCATCGTGCGTGCGGTGCCGACGGCGGCGTTGAACCGCAGCCGCTATCTGTTGTTGGTGTTCAGTGACAGCCGCAGCCCTGAAGAGCGGGCCAATGACGCGGCTCAAGCGCAAGAGGCCGAGAAAAACGGCGAACCGCTACCCATCATTCCCGCCACCGTGCCCAAACCGGTTGCTGTGCCTGCTGTTGCCCCAACGGTGACACCAGCGCCTACGGCAACCCAGCCTGTGGCGCCAACGCCCGCTAGCGGCGCGGTTAAAAAACCGGCTCCAGTTGTAACCCCTGCCGCCGCCACGCCGCCAGCCGCTGCGCCGGCCACCACTCGGGAGAGGCAATAATGGCGGGTATCCGTTCGCACAATGGCTGGATGATCTGGCTGACGTTTGCCATTGGCCTGCTGCTCAGCGTTTCGCCGATGCCGCAGTTCATGGAAGTCTTTCGCCCGCTGTGGCTGGCCTTGCTACTGGCTTTTTGGGCGCTGTACATGCCGCACAAGGTGGGCATGGTCACCGCATGGTGTCTGGGCCTGACCGAAGACGTGCTGTACGGCACGTTGCTGGGGCAGAACGCATTGATTCTGACCCTCATCACATTCTTGGTGCTGTCCCTGCAACAGCGGTTGCGCATGTTCCCGATGTGGCAGCAAAGCCTGGTGCTGTTGGTGATCTTCGGCCTGGCGCAGTTGGCGCAGTTGTGGCTCAGTGCCTTGACCGGCAACCGCCAGCCCACGCTGGCGCTGGTGCTGCCAGCCTTGGTCAGCGCGTTGCTGTGGCCCTGGGTTAGTTATGGACTCCGTGGATTGACCCGACGCTTCAAAATTAATTGACCGGATCGCGAGCCATTTCCTGGTTTGTGCACATTGACAGGGAGATGTCGTGATGACTTCGCTTTATCTGGCTTCAGGCTCACCCCGCCGACGCGAGTTACTGACTCAAATCGGCGTGCCTTTCAGCACCGTCAGTGCTGGCATTGATGAAACCCCTCTTGCCCATGAATCCCCTGCGGCCTATGTCGAGCGCCTTGCGTGTGAAAAAGCACGCGCCGGGCGTGAGCATTTGCGCACATCTGTCCCTGACGCCGCCTTTTGCGTGCTGGGCGCCGATACCGCCGTGGTGCTGGACGGGCAAATTCTGGGTAAACCCGTCGACGAGGCCGATGCCTTGGCTATGCTCATGGCGTTATCGGGTCGTGAGCATGAGGTGTTGACCGCCGTTGCCGTGTTGGACGCTGAGCGTTGTGAGACACGCGTTGTACGCAGCACGGTTCATTTCAGACACATCAGCACACAAGAAGCTGCGCGGTACTGGGCCAGTGGTGAACCTCAGGACAAAGCCGGTGGCTACGCTATTCAAGGCTTGGCTGCGGTGTTTGTGTCCGGGCTCAATGGCAGTTATTCGGCTGTCGTCGGCTTGCCTGTGTGCGAAACCGCAGAAGTGCTGGCGCATTTCGGCATACCCTGTTGGCAAAACCTTACCGTGCGTTAAATACCGCACCTACGAGACGTGGCACTAATGTGATGACGCCTGAACGAGACCCAGCCATGAGTGAAGAGATCCTGATCAACATCACGCCGATGGAATCGCGCGTGGCGGTGGTAGAGAACGGTGTTTTGCAAGAGGTGCATGTCGAGCGCACCCAGCGCCGAGGCATTGTTGGCAACATCTATAAAGGCAAGATCGTTCGCGTATTACCCGGCATGCAGGCCGCCTTTGTTGATATCGGCCTGGACCGCGCAGCTTTTATCCACGCCTCCGAAATCTCCCTGCGTGAAGGCCAGGCCGTTGAAAGCATCAGCGCCTTGGTCCATGAAGGTCAGAGCCTGGTGGTGCAAGTCACCAAAGACCCGATTGCCTCCAAGGGCGCGCGCCTGACCACGCAGTTGTCGATCCCTTCGCGTTATCTGGTGTACATGCCGCGCACCGCGCATGTCGGTATTTCCCTGAAGATCGAAGACGAAGCCGAGCGTGAGCGCCTCAAGCAGGTGGTCAGCGACTGCGTGGCTCAGGAAGGCATCAAGGAAGCCGGTGGTTTTATCCTGCGTACGGCGGCCGAAGGTGCCGGGGCGGATGAAATCCTGATGGACATTCGTTATCTGCGTCGCCTGTGGGACCAGATCGGTGCACAAATCAAAACCGTGGGTGCGCCGACCGTTATTTATGAAGACCTGGGCCTGGCCTTGCGCACACTGCGCGATCTGGTCAGCCCCAAGATCGAAAAAATCCGCATCGACTCACGTGAAACCTTCCAGAAAACCACGCAGTTTGTGGCCGAACTGATGCCGGAAATCGCGGATCGTCTGGAGCATTACCCCGGCGAGCGGCCGATTTTTGACCTGTATGGCGTAGAAGGTGAAATCCAGAAAGCCCTCGATCGCAAGGTGCCACTCAAGTCCGGCGGCTATCTGGTGGTGGACCCGGCCGAGGCCATGACCACCATTGACGTCAACACCGGCGCGTTCGTAGGGCATCGCAATCTTGAAGAGACCATCTTCAAGACCAACCTCGAAGCGGCCACCGCCATCGCGCGCCAGCTGCGCCTGCGTAATCTGGGCGGCATCATCATCATCGACTTCATCGACATGGAAGACGAAGAGCATCAGCGCCAAGTGCTGCGCACCCTCGAAAAACAGCTCGAACGCGACCACGCCAAAACCAACATCATCGGGATTACCGAGTTGGGACTGGTGCAAATGACCCGCAAGCGCACCCGCGAAAGCCTTGAGCAAGTGCTGTGCGAGCCGTGCGTGTGCTGTCAGGGGCGTGGCAAGTTGAAGACTCCTGAGACCATCTGTTACGAAATCTTCCGCGAAATCTTGCGTGAGGCGCGTGCGTATCAAGCCGAAGGGTATCGCGTGTTAGCCAGTCAGCGCGTGGTAGACCGCTTGCTTGATGAAGAGTCGGGCAATGTGGCAGAGCTTGAAGGCTTTATCGGGCGTACGATTCGTTTTCAAGTAGAAACCATGTACTCCCAGGAACAATACGACGTGGTGCTGCTCTGAAGCACCACACGCTTTACGGATATACCAAAGGGGTTGAATCCAGCCCCTTCGATCATTACTGAAGGGGCCACCTGACATGGAGCGTCTGACACGCTTTTTTGCCGCGCTGACCCGCTGGGGATTAAGTCTTTGTGCGTTGCTGCTGGTGCTGACGGCGTTGTACGTCAGCCTGGGACGCGAACTCACGCCACTGATTGCTGAATATCGCGCCGAAGTGCAGAGCAAGGCGCGTGAAGCCTTGGGCATGCCGCTGAGCATTGGCCGTCTTGAAGGCCGCTGGAGCGGCATGGCGCCGGTGCTGCTGGCGCATGATGTGATGGTGGGTGAAGGCAACAGCGCCTTGCGCCTGGACGAAGTACAAGTGGTGCCCGATCTATGGGGCAGCGTGTTGGCCCGTGAAGTGCGCATCGGCCACGTGCAGCTCGATGGCTTGCAACTGAGTGCGCGTCAGGACAAAGACGGTCACTGGACCCTCGAAGGTTTGCCGGTCCAGGATGACAAGCCGTTGGACCCCGAGCAGTTACTGAATCAGTTGCAACGGGTCGAGCGTTTGTCGGTGCTCGACAGCCAGCTCACACTTGAGCCGTATAAAGCCGCTCCGATGACCCTGACCTATGTTGGCCTGAGCCTTGATGTCGGCGCCTCTGATCAGCGCCTTGATGCGCGCTTGACGTTGCCTGATGGTCAGCCGGTTGCGTTGAGTGTCAAAAGCCAGATTCAAGCCAGCCGCTGGCGCGATGGCGCGGCGCAAGCCTATGTCAGCCTGCCGCAAAGCGACTGGGCCAAGTGGCTACCCTCCAACCTCACCCAAGGCTGGAACATTACCGAGTTAAAGGCTGGCGGTGAACTTTGGTTCAACTGGGGCAACGGCACCGTACAAAGCGCGACGGCGCGTTTGAATGCACCGAAGTTTCGCGGCGCTTATGCACAGCGCAAACCCAGCACGCTTGAAAATGTCGCCCTGCATGCCTGGCTTGAACGGGGTGATCAAGGCGTGAACGTGGTGCTGGACTCGCTGGCCATGAGTATTGGCGACCTGCGCTGGGAGACGCGCGCGCAGGTGCAGCAATTCAAGGCCACCGATACCGACCCGCAACGTTGGCATTTTCAGGCCGACCACCTGAACCTGACGCCGATTACGCCCCTGCTGGACTCACTCGCACCCTGGTCCGACAGCGTGGCCAGCGTCATCGACCAGCTCAACGTCACGGGTACGCTGCGCAATGTGCTGGCCGACTTTCGCCCGCACGCCACAGACGATCAAAAGCTCAGCTTCGCCGCCAACCTGCAACAGGTCGGTTTTAACGCCACCCACGGCGCGCCCGCTGCGCGCAATGTCAGCGGTTTGATCAGTGGTGATCTGGGTAAAGGCGAACTGCGTCTGGACAGCAAGGACTTCATGCTGCACCTGGACCCTATTTTCGCCAAGCCGTGGCAGTACCAGCAGGCCAATGCCTTGCTCACGTGGACGCTGAGCAAGGACACCTTCACCCTGATCGCGCCTTACATCAAGGTGTTGGGCGAGGAGGGCAAGATCGCGGCCGACTTTCTGATCCGTATCCACATGGACCACGCCCAGGAAGACTACATGGACTTGCGGGTCGGTCTGACCGATGGCGATGGCCGCTTTACCCCCAAATATCTGCCAGAAGTCTTGAGTCCGGCGCTGACCGAATGGCTCAGTACCGCGATTATCAAGGGCGATGTTGAAGAAGGATTCTTCCAGTACCAAGGCTCGCTGAGCCATGACGCTGTCGCGGCGGCTCGCAATATCAGCCTGTTCTTTAAGGTGCATGGCGCAGAGTTGGACTTTCAGCCGGGCTGGCCCCATGTGCGCAATGTGTCTGGCGATGTGTTTATCGAAGACAGCGGTGTGCGAATCATGGCCAGTAAGGGGCAGTTACTCGACACCCAGGTGCGTGACGTTGCGGTGAGCATCCCCCATGTGCCGAGCGGTAAAGTCAGCCATCTGTTACTGCAGGGCAACTTTGCGGGCGGTCTGGGTGATGGGTTGAAGATCCTTCAAGACGCGCCGATTGGCACAGCTCAAACCTTCGCCGGCTGGCAGGGTGAAGGCTCGCTCAATGGTCGGGTAGACCTCGATATCCCGCTGGAACACAGCGTCGAACCGAAAATCGTGGTGGATTTCAAAACCGATAAAGCACGCTTGAAAATCAGCGAACCCGAGTTCGAGCTGACACAGCTCAAAGGCGACTTCCGTTTTGACAGTGCAAAAGGATTAAGCGGCAAAAGCATCACCGCCCGCGCTTTTGACCGGCCGATCAACGCGCAGATTTTTGCCGATGGCAGGCCCGGCAGGATCAGCACCCGGGTGGTGGCTAATGGTCAGGTCGGGGTCAAGAAACTCACGGACTGGCTGAAATTCAATCAACCGATCCCGGTCTCGGGCGATTTGCCTTACCAGCTGCAATTGACGCTGGACGGCGCCGACAGTCAGTTACGTGTCAACTCCAGCCTTAAAGGTGCGGTGATTGATCTGCCGGCACCGTTTGGGCTTGCGGCCAATGAAAGCCGCGACAGCGTGTTCCGCATGACCTTGCAGGGCGCCGAGAAGCGCTACTGGTTTGATTACGCCAACCTGGCGAGCCTGACCTTCGCCGCCCCGGACGGCAAGCTTGAGGCCGGGCGCGGTGAATTGTTCCTCGGCGCAGGCGCGGCCACGTTACCCACCACCAAGGGCCTGCGTGTGCGCGGCGTGCTGTCCGAGCTGGATGTTGCACCTTGGCAGGCATTGGTCGAGCGTTACGCGGGCAAGGATGCAGGGGGCAGCGCGCAGCAACTGCTCAGCAGCGCCGATTTCAAGATTGGCAAACTGACGGCGATGGGCACGCAACTCGATCAGGTCCGCTTGCAGATGAACCGTTACCCCGCGTCCTGGGGGCTGAAAATCGACAGCAAACAAGCGGTTGGCTCGGCCACGTTGCCGGACGCGAAAAACGCCCCGATCACCATCACGATGCAGATCGTGCGCTTGCCCGCTGCTGATCCCAAGGCTGTGGCGGACGACAACGCGCCTGATCCGTTGGCCTCGGTTGACCCGCGCAACATTCCTGCGCTGGACATCATCATTCGCCAGCTCTATCAGGGGCCGGACCTGATTGGCGCCTGGTCGCTCAACATACGCCCCACCAGCCGTGGCATTTTGCTCAACAACCTCAACTTGGGGCTCAAAGGCTTGCTGCTAGAGGGTGCGGGCGGCTGGGAAGGTTTTGCCGGCGCCAGCAACAGTTGGTACAAGGGCCGTCTGGGCGGCCGTAATCTGGCGGACGTATTGAAGAACTGGGGCTTTGCGCCCAGTGTGACCAGCGATAATTTCCGCCTGGACGTGGAGGGTAAGTGGCCAGGTTCACCGGCGTGGATTGGCCTCAAACGCTTCAGTGGCACATTGGATGCGTCATTGAACAAAGGCCAGTTTGTCGAAGTTGATGGCAGTGCCCAGGTCCTGCGTATTTTTGGCCTGCTGAACTTCAACTCCATTGGCCGGCGTTTGCGTCTGGACTTCTCCGACCTGTTCGGCAAAGGCTTGAGTTACGACCGGGTCAAAGGCTTGTTGCAGGCTGATCGCGGGGTGTACAGCGCCAATAAACCCATCACCATGACCGGCCCGTCGAGCAACCTTGAATTGAGTGGCACCTTGAACATGGTCACCGATCAGGTCGACGCCCGGCTGCTGGTCACTTTGCCCGTGACCAATAACTTGCCGATAGCGGCATTGCTGGTCGGTGCTCCGGCAGTGGGCGGTGCGCTGTTCTTGATCAACAAGCTGATTGGTGATCAGGTGTCGCGTTTTGCCAGCGTGCAATACAGCATCAAAGGGCCGTGGCAAGACCCGAAAATCACGTTCGACAAGCCATTTGAAAAGAAATAATGGCGGGCTATTGAGGAACACGTCATGTCGCTAGCAGTCATTCAAATGGTCAGCCAGAGCGATGTGCTGGCCAATTTGGCACAGGCGCGTCGTTTGCTTGAAAAAGCGGCCGAAGGTGGGGCGCGACTGGCCGTACTTCCGGAAAACTTCGCCGCGATGGGCCGCCGTGATGTCGCCGCCTTGGGCCGGGCCGAGGCATTGGGCGAAGGTCCAATCCTGCCATGGTTGAAACAGGTCACCCGCGACCTCACGTTATGGGTAGTTGCAGGCACGTTGCCATTGCCCCCTGCGGGTCAACCGGATGCCAAGGCCAACGCCTGTTCCCTGTTGATCAATGCCGACGGCGAGCAGGTGGCGCGTTACGACAAGCTGCACTTGTTTGACGTTGACGTGTCTGACAATCGTGGGCGCTACCGTGAATCCGATGACTATGCTCAAGGTGAGCGCGTGGTGGTGGCGGACACGCCGGTGGGTAAATTGGGTTTGAGCGTGTGTTATGACCTGCGCTTTGCGGAGTTGTACAGCGAGTTACGCGCTGCGGGCGCAGAGTTGATCAGCGCACCGTCAGCGTTTACCGCCGTCACGGGGGCGGCGCACTGGGAGATTCTGATCCGTGCCCGGGCCATTGAAACCCAATGTTACGTGTTGGCGGCCGCTCAGGGTGGTGTGCATCCGGGGCCGCGTGAGACCTTCGGCCACGCGGCCATCATCGACCCCTGGGGGCGAGTGCTGGCTGAGCAGGCACAGGGCGAAGGGGTGCTGATCGCCGAACGCGACAGTGTTGAACAAGCGGCCATCAGGGCACGCATGCCGGTGACAGACCACCGGCGATTTTTTTCGCAGGGCGCCCAGCGACCTGCCACGCAAGGCTAATTCAGGCCCGTGCGTTCAGCCCTCACAGCGGCTGAAGCAGGGGTCAAGACGGAGTAACTATGAGCGAGTTGTTGACCTCAGTCAGCGAACACCTGTTGGCACCGGGCGGTGTCACCATTGAAAGCCTGCAAAGCGTATTGGGCGACCTGGCCGGGCCGGGCATCGATGCCGCCGACCTGTACTTTCAGGGCCAGATTTCTGAATCCTGGGCCCTCGAAGACGGCATCGTCAAAGAAGGCAGTTTTAACCTGGACCAAGGCGTAGGGGTGCGTGCCCAGTCGGGTGAGAAAACCGGTTTTGCCTACAGCAACGCCATCACCCTTGAGGCGTTGGGGTTGGCCGCCCGTGCTGCCCGCTCAATCTCGCGCGCTGGTCAAAACGGCACCGTGCAAGCCTTCACCACGCAAGACGTGGCGCAACTGTACGCGCCAGACAACCCGCTGGAAGTCATCAGCCGCGCCGAAAAGGTCGAGCTGCTCAAGCGTGTCGATGCCGCCACTCGCGCGCTTGATCCGCGTATCCAGCAAGTGACCGTGAGCATGGCCGGGGTGTGGGAGCGCATTCTGGTAGCGTCCACTGATGGCGGGTTGGCCGCTGATGTGCGGCCTCTGGTGCGCTTCAATGTCAGCGTGATCGTTGAGCAAAATGGCCGCCGCGAGCGGGGCGGGCATGGCGGCGGTGGGCGTACCGATTACCGTTATTTTCTGAGTGACGACCGTGCGATGGGCTATGCCCGTGAGGCGTTGCGTCAGGCATTGGTCAACCTTGAAGCGGTGCCAGCACCGGCCGGTACCATGCCCGTGGTCTTGGGCTCGGGTTGGTCTGGTGTGTTGCTGCACGAAGCTGTGGGCCACGGTCTGGAAGGTGATTTCAACCGCAAGGGCAGTTCGGCCTACAGCGGCCGCATGGGTGAAAGGGTCGCCTCCAAGCTGTGCACCATCGTCGATGACGGCACCCTGGCCGGTCGTCGTGGTTCGCTGAGCGTGGACGACGAGGGTACTGCGACCGAGTGCACCACCCTGATCGAAAACGGCGTGCTCAAAGGCTATATGCAAGACAAGCTCAATGCCCGCCTGATGGGTGTGGCGCGCACCGGTAACGGTCGTCGTGAGTCATACGCTCATCTGCCGATGCCACGCATGACCAACACCTACATGTTGGGTGGCGAAAGCGACCCGGCTGAGATCATTGCCTCGGTGAAGAAGGGCATTTACTGCGCCAACCTCGGTGGCGGGCAAGTCGACATCACCAGTGGCAAGTTCGTGTTTTCCACCAGCGAAGCGTATTTGATCGAAGACGGCAAAATCACCCGTCCGGTCAAAGGTGCAACCCTGATTGGCAACGGCCCGGAAGCGATGAGCAAAGTGTCGATGGTGGGTAATGACCTGTCGCTGGACAGTGGCGTAGGTACATGTGGCAAGGATGGTCAGTCGGTGCCGGTTGGCGTGGGGCAACCCACCTTGAAGATTGACGCGATTACAGTAGGCGGTACAGGCGGTTGAGGGGGATTGGCCGGGTTGCAGGGCAACCCGGCCATGTACGAGGTTTAACGCAAGCCGCGTTGAGTCTCGTCTAACCCACGAATGTACTTGAACAATTTGCGGCTCGAAGCCGGTGCCTTGTTGTGAGCCAGTTCGTGTTTGGCCTGGCGCACGATCGAACGCATTTGCTGGCGATCGGCTTCAGGGAACTCGGTAACAAACTTTTCCAGTACGTCGTCATCGCCTTCGATCAGGCGATCACGCCAGCGCTCGAGGCCGTGGAAACGTTCGTTGTACTGGCGGGAAGAGGCGTCAACCTGTTCCAGCAAGGCCATGATTTCGTCAATCGGTTGATCGCGCATCAGCTTGCCGATGAACATCATGTGCCGCTTGCGCGCAATATTGGCCGTGTGTTTTGGAGCATCTGCCAGGGCCCGGCGCAGGGCGTCGGTCAAAGGCATTTTGTTCAGCAAGTCAGGCTTGAGCGTTGTGAGGCGCTCGCCCAGATCAACCAGAGCATGAAGCTCGCGTTTGACCTGCGATTTGCTTTTTTCGCCGTCGAAGGCGTCGTCGTAAGAATCAACCATGGTGGCAGTCCGCAAAGAAACGCCGCCATGATAACCAGTCGGGGGCCGCTTGTCCGGCCCGGTCGCTCGGCGGCCCTACCGAAAACAGAATTTGAGTGGAGAAAACCATGAGTGCAGTAGAAAGCGTCGGCCCGCAGGCCTTGCCGGCACTGCAAGCGCAGGTCGAGCAAATCATCGCCGAAGCCAAGCGCCAGGGCGCTAGCGCCTGTGAAGTGGCGGTGTCAGTGGAGCAGGGCCTGTCGACCTCGGTGCGCCAGCGCGAGGTCGAAACCGTCGAGTTCAACCGCGACCAGGGGTTTGGTATCACCCTTTACGTGGGCCAGCGCAAAGGCTCGGCCAGCACCTCGGCCACCGGTCCCGATGCTATTCGTGAAACCGTTGCAGCCGCGCTGGCGATTGCCAAGCACACCTCAGAAGATGAAAGCTCTGGCCTGGCAGACCCAAGCCTGATGGCCCGTGAGCTTAAAGATTTCGATGTGTTCCACACATGGGACATCACGCCGGAGCAGGCCATCGAAAAAGCCCTGGCCTGCGAAGCCGCTGCATTCGAGGCCGACAGCCGCATCAAAAACGCTGACGGCACCTCCTTGAGCACTCACCAGGGCTGTCGCGTCTACGGCAACAGCAACGGCTTTATCGGCGGCTCGGCGTCTACCCGGCACAGCCTGAGCTGCGTGATGATCGCCGAAGGTGATGGCCAGATGCAGCGCGATTACTGGTACGACGTTAACTGTCAGGGTGAGTTACTGATGGATGCGGCCCTTATAGGCCAGCGCGCGGCAGAGCGTGCGGCACGTCGTCTGGGCTCTCGCCCGGTGCCCACCTGTGAAGTGCCGGTGCTGTTTAGCGCTGAGCTGGCGGGCGGTTTGTTCGGCAGCTTTCTGGGCGCCATTTCGGGTGGCAACCTGTACCGCAAATCATCGTTTCTGCTCGATGCGATGGGGCAGCAGATCTTCCCTGAGTGGTTGACCCTGGACGAGCGTCCACACCTGATGCGCGCGATGGGCAGTTCGTCCTTTGACAACGACGGTTTGGCCACCTTCGCCAAACCGTTTATCAAAGACGGCGAGTTGGTGTCCTACATCCTCAGCACTTATTCCGGCCGCAAGCTGGGCATGCCAAGCACGGCGAATGCGGGCGGGGTGCACAACCTGTTCGTGACCCACGGCGATGAAGATCAGGCCGCATTGATCCGCCGCATGGGGCGCGGGTTGTTTGTGACTGAACTGATGGGCAGCGGTTTGAACATGGTCACCGGCGACTATTCCCGTGGTGCGGCGGGTTTCTGGGTCGAGAACGGTGAGATCCAGTTCCCGGTTCAGGAGGTCACCATTGCAGGCAACATGCGCGACATGTTCAAGCAGATAGTCGCCGTGGGCAATGATCTGGAACTGCGCAGCAACATTCGTACGGGTTCGGTACTCATTGAGCGAATGATGGTAGCGGGCAGTTAATCTTTTGCAGTGACGTGTCCTGGCGCGCCGTTACCACGCGCAATACGCCAGGACACAACCTCGCTAAAACCCTGGCGTTAATGCCAGCACTCACACCGTTACAGCGCCTATATATGTAGATAAGTTTCGACGTTCACCCGGTACACACTGCTCTTGTATTTATCGTCCCTGACTCCCGCATATGGCCGGGGCAATGGGCTACTTGAGCATGTGTGAGTGTTTCCCTATGAGTGATGTCTTTCAATTATCAGATGCCTTGAGTTCTGAGCTGGTTGAGATCAGCCCCGCGGCTGAAAAAGTATGTATTCGTAACTGGCTGAAAATTGATGCAGACATTCAATTTCTACTGATCGATCAGCCCAGTTTGTCTTCGGTAATTGGCAATGAGTTCAAAGCCACATTCCCGGCTCTTGCAACCGTGCCTGAGCCTGAGCATTTGCTGATTGTTCCAGGGCTTGATGATTCCGTACCAGGCCATGCGCAGGCATCACCCCCTGATCTGCCACTGAGCGTGATCGATACCGTCCTGCAGACACTGCACACGGGTGTCTTTGCTTCCTATCCCGCTCAAACCATTGTCTTGCGCCGCGCGGGGCAGGCGACAGACATTGAATTGGAGCTTGCCCGCTTCGAGCTTTTTTTAGCGGACATGCGCCGGTATCTGGGGAGCTATTTCAGATTACAGACCACTGACTTTTGGTTGGCGTCGTGCGCGCAGACCGGCAATCGCTCGCGAAAGGAATGGTTGCTGGATCAGTTGGCATCGTTGTTACGTGCCGAGAGCGCGATGCTTAATGTTGACACTACGCTGACACCTGAACAGGTGAGCGTGGTTGATCTGGTTGTGCGCTACCCCTCATTGGCAACTCGGGCCGCGTTGGCCGTCTACTCACGCCCGGCCGTGTATGCCTTGAGGTTGAAAGGCCAAGACGGGCTTGGCCCGATTTCTTTTGCAGGTGCTTTCGTCATCACGCAGCGAGACGGATCGGGGTTTTACGATCAGTTCGGGGCGTTTACTGTCGCGTCCAAAACCGGGCCGGTTGAGATTGATGCGCGTGCGCAGGCAGGGGTGGCGGTGTTGTATACGCCATCAGGCGGGCTACAGGGGTTTAACACCTTGCAGGCTTTAGAGGACGAGCTGGAGCGCCGCTGGCGGGCGGTGTCCGAGTTTGAATCCATGCTTGAACTCACCTCACCCACGGATTTGTTGCGTATCGAGGCATTAGGCAAGGTGCCGCAGGCTTCTTTTGAATGGGTCTTTGACGAAATTTACCCGTCCATTTTCGAACATTGGTACAGGGTGCACGACGACCAACGTCAACAGAACATAATCCATCTCCTGTCTCACACAGCGGCCGCCAACATCGCGCAACTGGAAGATGAGCTGGCTCATGTGGTCGATTATGCCCATCGGTTCAGTCAAACCAATGCGTTTGCCGCGCGCCTGTTCAAGCGGATTTCGTTAAAAACCCGCGCGTGGCTGGTGAGTGCTAGCCCCGAGGACCGTGAAAGCTGGCTTGAGGCGGTTGAGCGCTACAAGACTCACGCTTTCATTGCCAATGAAGACGGTGAGCCGTCGTCCCATCAGTTTGGCGATAAAGCCTTTCTGCTTCGGTATGCTCGAGAACAGATTCAGCAGCATATTCAGTTGGAGTACGGGCTCAGTATTGACCCCGACACCCTGTTCATCACCACCACTGCGGCCGAGGCTGGCGCAGGTGCGGTCATTCCCGCGGGTAGCCTGGCGCCATCATCTTATACAGCCGTCAACAGTCTCTCGCGCACAGGGCCCAGTATCAGGCTGGTCAGTACAACCCGCACCATGACCCAGCTGGCACTGGAGAATGTCAGTAAATTTGATATTGACTATGCCCTTACGGCCCGCGTGACGACAGGCAGTGCGAGCGGCCCGCAGTCACTTCAGTTATCGCCGGCGCAGGTCAAGACCATTATCCGGACAGTCAATATCGGAGACAGCTACCAGGCCTTTTTGCAGGATAAGTTGATTGACTCTCCCATGGCTGTTTCACGCCGCGAAACAGCCATGCAACTCATGATTGCGCAGATGCGCCTGGATGCACTGGAAGCCAAAATATCCGGTGATTTTTCACCCGATCGACTGGATCGCGGTTATCGCTGGGTCGAAGCGGTACTTGACGAGGCTCAAAATCCACAGGCCATTGCGACGGTTGAGGGGCATGCGATCAAGGTGCACCAACTGCTGGTGGGCGAGACGACGGTGCGCGGGGTGTTAATCATAAGCGCCCATTCGCTCTCTGTGCCGTCATCGGCTTCTGAGCTTGAACTTCCAGGCCTGCATCCACAGTTCAGTGTCAGCTCAATCGTGGTGTATACCCCCGAAGCACCAGATGGAAAGCGCTTTCGCGAGTTCGAAAATCGCTCGCACATGGCCGGTAAATTTTTGCATGAGGCGCAGTTCACTGACTATTTGGTGGGCAGAGTCAGTGCGGGTCATCACGTGCGAATTCGTCATCTGTTCAAGCAGGGGTTACGTGCCCCTGATGTGAAATTACTGCCCATCGCCGGGAATTTTATTGAGCAGGCGTGTATTGCCCAAGCCCGGCACGCCATTGCCAATGCTGATGCGGTGAGTAATTCGACGACGGAACTCAACGGGCTTTGCGTCTGGAACAGTATCGAGTTGGCCGTGGATATCGTGACGGCTGTCCTCCCTTTAAAAGTGACAGCGCCAATTGCGTTGGCCCGCAGCCTGCTATCGCTCTGGAACGGGTTTGACGCGCTAAAACGCGATAGCCAGCTAGAGGCGCTTGGGCACTTTGTGGGCATGATTGCGCATTTGGTTGATGCAGGCGTTGACATCGCAGTTGTGGTTGCCAGAGTACCGCTCACACGGGCAATTGCTTCACCTGCGGCGCTTGATTCCAGGCTGGCGTATTCCCAAGGCCTGACCGATCTGACCCTGCGCTCAGATGGCGTGTATGCGGGGGTGTATGAAAAAGTGCCCAAGCAAGGCGGCTTCTCCCAATATTTTGTGCAGCAAGAGAAGTACTGGTATCAGATCAAATATGACAAGGATCGACTCGTCTGGCGTGTGATGGATATGCGTCGCCCCCAAGCGTGGTATCGCTCGCCCATCAGTCAAGGCAGTGACGGTCTCTGGCGAGTCAGTACACCGCAATTGAGCCTGCGTGGGGGCGGTCGCTCGACCCTTGCACCGTATCGCGTACGCGTAGCGTTGCCCCATTTCAGCCTTGAAGAGGCCAGAAAGCTGCTGGACCAATATAACTTTCCCGAGACGCTGCGAACGGGGCTGGAACTTGATCTGGCCGAGTATCTGGTTAAACACAAAACGTTGCCGTTGTGGTCTCAGCAATATTTAAAACCGGGACTGGAAGCCGCAAGGCTAGCCAGATTGCAGCAGACGGGCGGTACGTCGAGCCGCACATTGTTGAGTAACAAGCGCAAAGCCGCGCAACTTGCGCAAGAGCCGCCTGTAGCCAGGCCACCACAACCGACTCCGTCAATCAGTACTCCCTTGGCGTCAGCTTCAGACCAAACGTCGTGGCAGAGCTGGGGGCAGAAAGTCGATCCGGGGCTTTCCAGTATGGCCAGCATTAACCCGCCTATTTTCAAGGTCAGTTCCCCGCAGGGCACTTACCGGGCAATCAAACTGGATGACCTGCACTTTGAAATATTGCCTCAGGGTCATGAGGCTCAAACCCAGCGTGTTTTCCTCAAACATCCGCATAAACCGTGCAATAACTACGATCAATTGGAAGCGCTCCTTCGATACGGCAAGCACGAGCAACCCAGAATGGGCGAGTTTACCGGTGGGCGCTGGGTGATTCATGAACCCTTCTTTTATAAGCCGATCCTCAACATTGTCAGCAATGCTTTCCCCTCAATGACCGCGCAATCCCAGCGGGAGCTTTCCCGGCGACTCTTTCATTTTGCCGATCCCTCAAGCACGGGTATCACCCCTAATCGCATGCTCAATACCAAGCAAGCACTCTATGGTTGGCTCTCCGGGAACTCGTCGTCGCTGAGTGTGCACCTGGGTGACCCTTGTGCGTTGTTGGCACAAGCCACGAGGGTCGGCGAGGGGCTTTATCAGTTGGGAACCCAGGTGAGGGCGAGCATTTTTAATCGCATGGATTTCAAGTTGCTGGCGAGTGAACACACGCTGCTGACCAACGTCACCACTAACCCCTCTTTAGCCCTCAATGAGGTCATGACAAGCCTTTTGCGGCGGCTCGGGTATGAGATTTACCCAGGCATGACGGATTTGTCTGTGATGGCTTTCCGTCGACGGGGCGCCAAGACCATGAACTTTATGCAACTGCATAAAATAGACTCGCCGCGAATTTTGCTGACCAAAGCGCTGGGTGACACGGTCGATGAGTTGATTCGCCACAATCCTCTGTCGCCACTTGCTTTGGCATTAAGCAGCGCGAGAGCGGAGGGCAAGTTGCTTTTTCTGCTGGGAGGCGTGCAGCACAGTGCGCCAACGGCATTGCCGGTGGGTTTCGTTTTCAGGGTATGACCTGTTCACCAGGGCGCAACGTTTTAGATTAAACAAGGTTGCGGTCATTGATCGCACCCTTTAGCCCCGGGCGCTTTAAACGAGCGCTTTGGTCGGGGTTGTTTTGATAATCAATATCGCTTAATAATGAATCTCATTATCGAGTGAGCCAGGGTCATGAGTTCTGCCTTGCATGAAGGGCCTTATCTGGAAAGCTGGCGCTGGATGAGCCGCCAGATCCGTTGTGGGCTGGCGCCCGACGAGCCGCGCCTGATTGAGCACTATTTAGCAGAAGGCCGATATCTGGCCTGCTGTACGTCAACCTCCCCGTGGACGATTGCCGTGACCTCGTTCCGGCTTTTGCTGGATACCGCTGCCGACACTGCGTTGCCCTGGCATTGGCGCAATGTGTGTCTGGACCATGCGTGGCGACCGCTGCGCGACCTCGAAACGCAATCTCTGTGCGGGTGCCGACTCAAGCGCTGGCAAAGCTTTGCCTGGCAATTGGCAACCTGCGAACTCGAACCGTCAATTTCTTTAATCGAACTGGTGCAAGGATTTCCCGATGAGTAATACCCGTATCGAACGTGACAGCATGGGCGAGTTGCACGTGCCTGAGTCGGCGCTGTACGGCGCCCAAACCCAGCGTGCGGTGAACAACTTTCCCGTCAGCCATCAGCGCATGCCTGCGCAATTCATTCGTGCCTTGATCTTGGCGAAAGCCGCAGCGGCCAAGGCCAACGTTGAATTGGGGCAAATCACTGAAGCGCAGGGCAAAGCCATCGTTGAAGCCACGCAGATTCTGCTGGAAGGCGATTACATGGAGCACTTTCCGGTGGATATTTTCCAGACCGGCTCGGGCACCAGTTCCAACATGAATGCCAACGAAGTGATCGCCACCCTGGCCACGCAGGTGCTGGGTGAAGCGGTCAACCCCAACGATCACGTCAACTGCGGCCAAAGCAGCAACGACATCATTCCGACCACGATCCACGTCAGTGCAGCGCTCGGCTTGCATGAGCAACTGCTGCCAGCGCTGACGCATCTGGTGCAGGTGATCGAGCGCAAGGCCGAGCAGGTGCATGTGTACGTCAAAACCGGCCGTACGCACTTGATGGATGCGATGCCGGTGCGCATGAGTCAGGTACTCAACGGCTGGGCGCAGCAGCTCAAGGCCAATATTGAGCATTTGCATAATCTGCAACCTGCGCTGCAATCGCTGGCTCAGGGCGGTACGGCCGTGGGCACCGGCATTAACGCGCATCCCAAATTCGCCGGGCTGTTCAGCCAGCAACTCAGTGCGTTGACGCAGCTTGAATTCACGCCGGGCAAGGATCTGTTCGCGCTGATCGGCTCCCAAGACACGGCGGTGTCGGTTTCGGGCCAGCTCAAAGCAACAGCCGTATCGCTGATGAAAATTGCCAACGACTTGCGCTGGATGAACTCTGGCCCGCTGGCCGGTCTGGGCGAAATTGAACTGCAAGCCTTGCAGCCTGGTTCTTCGATCATGCCGGGCAAGGTCAATCCGGTCATCCCGGAGGCGACGGCGATGGTTGCGGCTCAGGTGATCGGTAACGACACGGTGATCACGGTGGCGGGGCAATCGGGCAATTTCGAGCTCAACGTGATGTTGCCCGTCATTGCTCAGAACCTGCTGAGCAGCATCGAGCTGCTGGCAAACGTCAGCCGGTTGCTGGCTGACAAGGCGATTGCCAGCTTCAAGGTCAACGAGGCCAAACTCAAAGAAGCGCTGTCGCGTAACCCGATTCTGGTGACGGCGCTCAACCCGATCATTGGTTACCAAAAGGCCGCTGAAATCGCCAAGACCGCTTACAAGCAAGGTCGTCCGGTGATTGACGTCGCCCTTGAGTTTACGGACCTGCCGCGCAGCCAGCTTGAAGCGCTGCTGGACCCCGAAAAGCTGACGGCTGGCGGCGTTTAATCCCCCTGACACTGTTTTGGAGGCGCACATGGAACACTGGAAACGCACGATCGAAAGAGCCAATCGCTGTTTCGCTGAGGGCGAGCTGGTTGATGCGCGAGAGCACTATTTGCAGGCGCTGGCGCTGGCTCAAGTGTTGTTCGAGCGCTGGAGTGATGCCGACGAAGCAGTGGCAGCCTGCGTGATTTCACATCACAACCTGGCGGACTTGCATTTACGCCTCAATCAGCCCGAAGAAAGCGTCGAGTACCTGTGTTCGATTCATCAACGCTTGTTGCACACCATGCAGAACCAGCGATTCAAGTCCGAACTGCGTGAAGCCGCGTTACGTCACAGCAGTAAAACCTACGTGGAACTGTTGAATTTCATCAGTGAACACGGCGAATACCCGCGCTCTGATCTCTTGCTCAAAAACACGGCTGCCCAATCCAGTCGCGAACTCTCCACAACCAGTGGCCATATTCCAGGAGTCCATTGATATGACGTACACCTTGCCTGCCTTGCCTTATGCCTACGACGCGCTTGAGCCACATATCGATGCGCAAACCATGGAGATCCACTACACCAAGCATCATCAGACCTATATCAACAACTTGAACGCGGCAGTCGAGGGCACCGAGTGGGCACAGTGGCCCGTCGAAAAACTGGTGGCCAGCGTGCATCAGTTGCCCGAAAAGCTGCGCGCAGCGGTGATCAATCAGGGCGGCGGGCATGCCAACCACTCATTGTTTTGGGAAGTGATGAGTCCTAAAGGCGGTGGCAAGCCCGAAGGTGCCTTGGCCAAGGCAATTGATGAGCAACTGGGTGGACTGGAGGCTTTCAAAGACGCGTTTACCAAAGCGGCATTGACGCGTTTCGGCAGCGGTTGGGCCTGGTTGAGCGTCACCCCGCACAACACCCTGGTGGTGGAGAGCAGTGGCAATCAGGACAGCCCGCTGATGAGCGGTAACACGCCGATTTTGGGCCTGGATGTGTGGGAACACGCCTATTACCTGCGTTACCAGAACCGACGGCCTGAATACATCAATGCGTTTTACAGCGTCATCAACTGGCCTGAAGTAGCGCGTCGCTATCAAGCAGCTATGGTCTAAGCCTACACAAAAGGATTAGGCGGATATGGGCACGCAAATTTTGGCGGTCGGCGGCGTGCGAATGTTTCGTTATGCCCTCGGCACGCTGTTGCTGTTGGCGGGCACTGCATTGTTGGTGGCCAAAGGGTTGGTGTGGCTGGATCTCGAACCCAAGATGCTCAGGGCCCTGCAAGGTGGGGCCTTGTGTGCCTTGGGAACCGCGCTGGGCGCTGTGCCGGTGTTGGTGATCCGTAATATGCCGGTGGCGGTCAGCGATACCTTGTTGGGATTTGGTGCCGGGGTGATGTTGGCGGCTACGGCCTTCTCCCTGATTGTGCCGGGTATCACGGCTGCGCAAAGCCTTGGACTGTCGGCGTGGGCGTCAAGCGGGCTGGTTAGCGGCGGCATTCTGCTGGGTGCCCTGTGCTTGTTTCTGGTGGACTTGAAAGTGTCGGGGGCCGGGCCTGAAGTCATTGTCAGTCGCCCTGGAGAGCCTGTTATTGCTCCGCGCATCTGGTTGTTCGTGATTGCGATTGTGGCCCACAACATTCCTGAGGGTATGGCTGTAGGTGTATCTGCCGGTGGTGGAATGCCGGATGCCGACAGTCTGGCAATGGGCATTGCGCTGCAAGATGTGCCCGAAGGCTTGGTCATTGCACTGGTGCTGGCGGGTGCGGGCATGTCGCGGGTCAGAGCGTTCTTGATTGGCGCAGCGTCCGGTCTGGTCGAGCCTGTGTTTGCAGTGCTGTGCGCCTGGCTGGTGAACCTGGCTGAGTTGTTGTTGCCATTGGGACTGGCCCTGGCTGCGGGGGCGATGCTATTGGTGGTTACGCAGGAAGTGATCCCGGAATCGCGACGTAATGGTCACGAAAAGCTGGCCAGCCTGGGGTTGTGTGTGGGGTTCTGCGTGATGATGGTGATGGACACGGCGTTGGGATAAATCACGGTCTGTAGTCGTTGTCGAGGCACGAGGCTGCGATCGGGCGCGAAGCGATCATAAAACCGATAACCGCGGTGTATCTGAACTCACGAGGTTAAATGGCATGACGGCTGCTTCGCAGTCGGACGCAGCCTGGCATGACTCGTCAGCTGTTACGAGTCATGCAGCGCAGTAGCTACTCGCCTTCATCGAAGAAGTTGTTGATGAGGGCGACCAGCGCATCCAGCGCTTCCTGTTCTTGTTCACCTTCAGTTTTTAGATGGATTCGGGTCCCTTTGCCTGCGGCGAGCATCATCATTGCCATGATGCTTTTGCCGTCGACCATGGTCTCAGGCGTGCGACCTGCTCGCACCTGGCAAGGGAACTTGCCCGCAATACCTACGAACTTGGCGGATGCCCGAGCGTGAAGGCCCAGCTTGTTGATGATTTCGATTTCCATAGCTGGCATCGCGGGGTAGGTCCTTCAAGTAAGGTCGCGGTGGCGAACCTGAACGTTTTTCAGGGTTTCTTGCAGGCATTTGCCCAAGCGCTCAGTCAGGTACACGGAGCGGTGATGCCCGCCAGTGCAACCAATGCCAATGGTCACATAGGCGCGGTTACTGGCAGCAAAGCGGGGCAACCATTTGAGCAGATAACTGGAGATGTCCTGATACATTTCCTCGACATCCGGTTGTGCCGCCAAGTACTCGGCCACCGGTTGATCCAGCCCGGACTGCTCACGCAACTCGGGTTTCCAATACGGATTGGGCAGGCAGCGCACGTCAAACACCAGGTCAGCATCTACCGGCATGCCACGTTTGAAGCCAAACGACTCGACCAGAAAGGCGGTGCCCGGTTCAGGCTTGTTCAGCAGACGTAGTTTGATGGTGTCGCGTAGCTGATACAGGTTCAGATTGGTGGTGTTGATTGTCAGGTCGGCCAGATCTGCGATAGGACCAAGCAGTTGGGTCTCATCGCGAATGGCCTCGGCCAGCGAGCGGCTGGCGCTGCTCAGCGGGTGCCTGCGGCGGGTTTCCGAGAAGCGTTTGAGCAGCGTCTCCTCGTCAGCGTCCAGGTACAGCACATCGCACTGGATATGGCGGTTGCGCACTTCTTCAAGCAACTGTGGAAAGCGCGACAGATGGCTAGGCAGATTGCGCGCATCAATCGACACGGCCACCAATGGCTGCGCCAATTCAGTGTGAATCAGCGCTCGCTCTGCCAGCTCAGGCAGCAAACCGGCGGGCAAGTTGTCGATGCAGTAAAAGCCGTTGTCTTCGAGGACGGCCAGGGCAGTGCTTTTACCGGAGCCGGAGCGTCCGCTGACAATGATTAAGCGCATGTTTATTGACCGTTCTGTTCGTCCAGAACAACCTGATACAACGCTTCGTTGCTGGGTGCATGGCGTAGTTTTTCGCGAACTTCTTTGCGATCGAGCATGCTGGCGATCTGCCGGAGCAGCTCCAGGTGTGCGTCGGTGGCCGCTTCTGGCACCAGCAAAACGAACAACAGGTCGACCGGCGCGCCATCGATGGCGTCGAAATCTATGGGGGCATCCAGGTGCAGCAAGGCGCTGACAGGCGTCTCGCAGCCCTTGAGGCGGCAGTGGGGGATTGCGATGCCGTTGCCAAAACCGGTTGAACCCAGTTTTTCACGGGCGATCAGGGCCTCGTAAACAGCTTGCGTATCCAGTTCAGGCACTTCTCGGCCGATCAGGTTGGCAATTTGTTCGAGGGCGCGCTTTTTACTGCCGCCCGGCACGTTCACGAGTGAACGGCCGGGGGTCAGGATGGTTTCAAGTCGAATCATGGGTAGGGAGTGTTAGCGGCCAGTGCCTTGAAGGAGGCTCTGCTGCTTTTCCTTATGCTTTTTGATTTGGCGATCCAGCTTGTCGGTCAGGTCGTCAATGGCTGCATACATATCTGAATGCTCGGCATTGGCGACTACTTCCCCGCCGGGTATACGCAAGGTGGCTTCGATTTTCTGCTTCAGCTTTTCGACAGTCATAATGACTTGCACGTTGGTGATTTTGTCGAAATGCCCCTCAATTCGTTTGAGTTTTTCGCCGATATAAGCGCGCAGCGGTTCAGTCACTTCCAGTTGGTGTCCACTGATGTTGACTTGCATACAGTTTCTCCTTCGTTGCCAGTGCATAAAGCGGCGGGTGGGAATACCCGCCACTGGAACGCGGTGGCAGGCCCGTCACATCAAACGCTTACGCTCGCTCGAAGGCGCGATCCCAAGGGACTCGCGGTACTTGGCGACCGTACGACGGGCTACCTGAATACCTTGTGCCTCCAGTAAACCAGCGATCTTGCTGTCACTCAACGGCTTTTTCTGATTTTCAGCCGCGACCAGTTTTTTGATGATCGCGCGAATCGCTGTGGACGAGCATTCGCCGCCTTCAGAGGTGCTGACATGGCTGGAGAAAAAGTACTTCAATTCATAAATGCCCCGCGGGGTATGCATGAATTTCTGGGTGGTGACCCGTGAAATCGTTGATTCGTGCATGCCGACGGCTTCTGCAATGTCATGCAACACAAGTGGCTTCATGGCTTCGTCGCCATACTCCAGAAAGCCGCGCTGATGCTCGACAATTTGCGTCGCCACTTTCATCAGGGTTTCGTTGCGGCTTTGCAGGCTTTTGATAAACCAGCGGGCTTCTTGCAGTTGATTGCGCATGAACGTGTTATCGGCGCTGGTGTCCGCACGGCGTACAAAACCTGCGTATTGCGCGTTAACCCGCAGACGTGGCACGGACTCTTGATTGAGCTCCACCAGCCAGCGTTCGTTGTCTTTGCGCACGATAACGTCCGGCACGACGTATTCGGCTTCGCTTGATTCAATTTGCGAGCCTGGACGCGGGTTCAGGCTTTGCACCAGCTCGATGACCTGGCGCAGTTCGTCTTCCTTGAGCTTCATGCGCCGCATGAGCTGGCTGTAATCACGCGCGCCCAGCAGATCGATGTAGTCGGTGATCAAGCGTTTGGCTTCAGCCAGCCAAAGCGTTTTTTCCGGTAGCTGACGCAATTGCAGGAGCAGACACTCGCTCAGGTTGCGCGCCCCGATACCCGCAGGCTCGAATTGCTGGATGCGATGCAGGACGGCTTCGATCTCATCGAGTTCAATGTCCAGTTCAGGATCAAAGGCTTCGAGGATCTCTTCGAGGGTTTCGTCCAGATAGCCCTGATTGTTGATGCAGTCGATCAGGGTTACACCGATCAGTCGGTCGGTGTCCGACATGGGCGCCAGGTTCAATTGCCACAGCAGATGACTTTGCAGGCTTTCGCCAGCGGATGTGCGCGTGGTGAAGTCCCATTCGTCGTCATCGTTGCTGGGCAAGCTGCTGGCGCTGGTCTGGTAGACGTCTTCCCACGCGGTATCGACAGGAAGCTCATTGGGGATACGGTCGTTCCACTCACCGTCTTCCAGGTTGTCCACAGTGGGTGCGGACTCTTGGTAAGAGGGCTCTTGGATCTCGTTGATATCGTTTGTGGGTTTTTGCTCGATGTTGTCAGCCAAGGGGTCCGTATTGTCGAAATCTTCGCCTTCTTCCTGGCGTTCGAGCATCGGATTGGATTCCAGGGCCTCCTGGATTTCCTGTTGCAGGTCCAGGGTCGACAATTGGAGCAGGCGTATGGCTTGTTGCAGCTGAGGTGTCATTGTCAGCTGCTGGCCCATTCTCAGAACTAGCGATGGTTTCATGGCAGGGGCTTAACACCTTATTCGCCGGCGCACATGGCGCCATCCACTACAAGGGCGCGTGAGCGCCAAACATAAGCAAATTATATGCCTGAAACCGTAGCGTTTGCCTAGAGGCGTTTTCAATTTGCCCGAGTGAGGCCGGCAAATTGAGAACGCCTGCAAGGCAGGTTGAAGCAGGGGGGCTTACAAGCGGAACTCGTTGCCCAGGTACACTTCTCTCACCAGCTTGTTGGCCAGAATCGTTTCAGCGTCGCCTTCAGCAATCAGTTGTCCGTCGTTAACGATGTAAGCCGTTTCGCAAATATCGAGCGTTTCGCGGACGTTGTGATCGGTGATCAGCACGCCAATGCCTTTGGCCTTGAGGTGATGGATGATTTGCTTGATGTCGCCCACAGAGATCGGGTCAACACCGGCAAAGGGTTCATCGAGCAGGATGAACTTGGGTGCAGTGGCCAATGCGCGGGCGATTTCTACCCGGCGACGCTCGCCACCCGACAGGCTCATGCCCAGATTGTCGCGAATGTGGTTGATATGGAATTCCTGCAACAGGCTTTCCAGCTCTTTGCGACGGCCTGCTTTATCCAGTTCCTTGCGCGTTTCGAGGATCGCCATGATGTTATCGGCGACCGACAATTTGCGGAAAATGGAGGCTTCTTGCGGCAGATAACCGATACCGGCGCGTGCGCGGCCGTGCATCGGCTGATGGCTGACATCCAGGTCATCAATCAGCACGCGGCCCTGATCGGCCTGCACCAGGCCCACGATCATGTAGAAGCAGGTGGTCTTGCCGGCACCGTTCGGGCCGAGCAAGCCAACAATCTGCCCGCTGTCGATCGACAGGCTGACGTCACGCACTACCTGACGGCTTTTGTAGCTTTTAGCCAAATGCTGGGCTTTCAGAGTTGCCATTACTGGGCCTTCTGCGCGTCAGTTTTTTTCTTCGGCTGGATCACCATGTCGATACGAGGGCGAGGCGCAGTAACGCTGCTGCCAGTGGCGCGACCCGCATTGGCGACTTGTTTAACCGTGTCGTAGACGATTTTCTCGCCTTCGGTGGTGTTGCCGTCGTTGATTACCTTGGCTTTGTCGATCAATACGATGCGGTTTTGCGGCGCATGGTACTGAATGGTCACGCCGTAGGCTTGAACCGGTTTAGGGTCTGTGGCTTTTTGCAGTTGCTCAAAGTAGGCCAGGTTGCCGACCGAGGTGACCACGTCAATTTCGCCCGCAGCATTGCGCGTGATAGTGACCGTGTTACCGGTAATTTTCATCGAGCCTTGAGTGATGATTACGTCGCCTTTGTAGGTCGCGACGCCTTTTTTATCATCCAGCTGCGCTTCGTTAGCCTGAATGCGGATAGGCTGTTCGTTGTCGTTCGGCAGAGCCCAGGCGCTCACGCTTCCCAGTGCTGCGCTCAGACTGAGCAATAAAGGGAGGGTTTTAACGAGACTCATACTGTCCTCTTACGTTGGACAGCAGGTCCATCCTGCCGTCTTTCAAATATGCTTTCATGCCATTGGCGGTGGTCACACCACCAGCGCCGTCGATTCTAACGGCTTGCTCGGTCTGCGCATATTGCTTCTGTGGGAATACTGTCATGCGTGAGCTGGTGATGATCAGCTCGCGGTTTCTTTCGTCGGTACGCGCGACCCGTACCGAGTCGATCAATTCGACTTCAGTGCCATCGGGGTTGACTTCGCCACGCAGGCTTTGAACGTGCCACGGAAAGGTGGTTCCGCGGTACATCTGCAAGTCCGGGTTGGTCAGCAACGTCACTTCGCTGGCCTTGAGGTGCTCCACTTTGTCGGACGTCATTTCGTATTGCAGCTTGCCGTCCGGCAGGTACTGAAGGCTGTGCGCATTGATAGCGTAATAGTCGATAGCGGTTTCATCGACGGCCACGGCGGGTTTGTCGAGGAAGCGCTCCGGGCTGATATTCCAGTAGCCAACGGCTGCAAACAACGCAGCAATGACCCCGAATAACAGGAAGTTGCGAATTTTTTTACTCAGCATAGAAAGCTCTATAGGTAGGCAGCGTGAGCGGCATCAAGGCGGCCTTGGGCACGCAGGATCAATTCACAAAACTCTCGGGCGGCACCTTCACCGCCCCGCGCTTGTGTCACGCCGTGGGCGTGCTCGCGCACGAAACTGGCGGCATTGGCCACGGCCATGCCCAGACCTACGCGGCGGATAACCGGCAAGTCCGGTAAGTCATCGCCCAAATAGGCGACCTGTTCATAGCTTAGGTTGAGTTGGCCGAGAAGCTCGTCCAATACCACTAATTTGTCTTCACGCCCCTGATACAGGTACGGGATCCCCAGGTTTTGCGCACGACGCTCAACCACAGGGGTTTTGCGGCCGCTGATAATTGCCGTTTGCACGCCGCCAGCCATCAGCATCTTGATGCCCTGGCCGTCGAGGGTGTTAAACGTTTTGAATTCGCTGCCGTCCTCAAGGAAGTACAGCCGGCCGTCGGTCAGCACGCCATCAACGTCGAAAATGGCGAGTTTGATCCCTTTGCCGCGTTTGAGTAAATCGCTGCTCATTACATCACTCCTGCGCGCAGTAAATCGTGCATGTTCAAGGCGCCGACAGGGCGGTCATCCTTGTCGACGACAACCAGCGCGCTGATTTTGTGGTCTTCCATGATTTTGAGGGCCTCAGCGGCCAGCATGTCGGCACGCGCTGTCTTGCCGTGCGGGGTCATGACGGTGTCGATGGTTGCGTTGCGGATATCGATTTCCCGATCCAGCGTGCGGCGCAAGTCGCCGTCAGTGAAGATCCCGGCCAGACGGCCATCGGCTTCGGTGACAACGGTCATGCCCAGCCCCTTGTGGGTCATTTCCATCAGTGCGTCCCGAAGCAGCGTGCCGCGTACCACTTGCGGAAGCTCTTCGCCTGCGTGCATGACGTTTTCGACTTTAAGCAGCAAGCGACGGCCGAGTGCGCCACCAGGGTGCGAAAAAGCGAAGTCTTCAGCGGTAAAACCGCGCGCTTCAAGCAAGGCAATGGCCAGTGCATCACCCAGCACCAACGTCGCGGTGGTGGAAGAGGTCGGCGCCAGGTTCAGTGGGCAAGCCTCTTGGGCCACGCGGGCATCCAGGCTGACGTCAGCGGCTTTGGCCAGGGGTGATTCAGGGTTGCCGGTCATGCTGATCAATTGAATGCCCAGGCGCTTGATCAGCGGCAGCAAGGTGACGATTTCGGCGGTCGAGCCCGAATTGGACAGCGCGAGGATGATGTCATCGCGGGTGATCATGCCCATGTCACCGTGGCTGGCTTCGGCGGGATGAACAAAAAAAGCCGTGGTGCCGGTGCTGGCCAGCGTGGCGGCTATTTTGTTGCCTATGTGCCCGGATTTGCCCATGCCGACGACGACTACTCGGCCCTTGCTCGCCAGAATCATCTCGCAAGCGCGTACGAAATCAGCGTCGATACGGGGCAGTAAATCTTCTACGGCTTCCAGTTCGAGGCGGATGGTGCGTTGTGCAGATTGAATCAGGTCGCTGGATTGGCTCATGTTTGAAGTCGGGTAGCCTGAGAAAAGGCGGCGATTATAGCGGTTCTGTGCAATTCCCTCACGTTAGATCGTCATGCTTTGTTGTCGCTGGTAACAAAGCGTCAATGGACTTTAGGATGATTTGTAATTTTTTCACTGTCTTGAACCTGAATGGGCACTCCTTCGGCCTTGGGCGGTCAGTATCAGCAGTGATATAGTTCGCCGCCAGTTCGGCCCGCTCAAGGAACGCGCGCTTCCTGAAAAGAAGCTTGGTGTCCGGTTAGAGGCAGAGGCTGCATCGCAAGGAGTTTAGATGAGTGCCGATAACGCCTACGCGGTCGAGCTGAAGGGAGTTTCCTTCAAGCGCGGTGCGCGCAGCATCTTCAATAACGTCGATATTCGTATCCCGCGTGGCAAAGTCACGGGGATCATGGGGCCGTCCGGTTGCGGCAAGACCACTCTGTTGCGCTTGATGGGAATGCAACTGCGTCCCACTAGCGGAGAAGTGTGGGTTAACGGTCAGAACTTGCCTACGTTGTCGCGCAGTGACCTGTTCGACGCTCGCAAGCATATGGGTGTGCTGTTTCAGAGTGGCGCACTGTTCACCGATCTGGACGTGTTCGAAAACGTTGCTTTCCCGTTACGGGTTCATACCGAGTTGCCGGAAGAAATGATCCGCGACATCGTGCTGCTTAAATTGCAGGCGGTGGGTTTGCGTGGGGCCATCGACTTGATGCCGGACGAGCTGTCCGGCGGTATGAAACGCCGTGTGGCGTTGGCCCGGGCGATTGCGCTGGACCCGCAAATCCTGATGTATGACGAACCGTT
This sequence comes from Pseudomonas sp. TAA207, assembly GCF_001529285.1. NCBI lineage: Bacteria > Pseudomonadati > Pseudomonadota > Gammaproteobacteria > Pseudomonadales > Pseudomonadaceae > Pseudomonas > Pseudomonas sp. TAA207. The sequence continues at coordinate 133,483 of NZ_LLWJ01000059.1, forward strand.
CGTCGGTCAGGACCCCATTGCCATGGGCGTGTTGGTGCGTCTGATTCGTCTGCTCAATGATGCGCTGGGTATCACCAGCATTGTGGTTTCTCACGACTTGGCCGAAACAGCGAGCATTGCCGACTATTTATATGTAGTGGGCGATGGTCAGGTGCTGGGGCAGGGCACGCCTGAAGAGCTGATGAACGCCGATAATCCGCGCATTCGTCAGTTCATGACCGGCGATCCGGACGGTCCGGTACCGTTTCACTTTCCGGCGTCGGACTACCGAACCGATCTTCTGGGGAAGCGCTGATGCGCAAACAATCAATAATGGACCGTGTCGCACTGTTCGGCCGGGCCGGGATCGATATTGTCTCGGTGCTGGGGCGTTCGACGATTTTCCTGTTTCACGCCTTGCTGGGGCGTGGCGGTCTCGGCGGCGGCTTTGGGCTGTTGCTCAAACAACTGCATTCCGTCGGCGTCATGTCGCTGGTGATTATTGTGGTTTCGGGCGTGTTTATCGGCATGGTCCTGGCGCTGCAAGGCTTCAGTATCCTGTCCAGCTACGGTTCTGAGCAGGCGGTCGGGCAGATGGTAGCCTTGACCTTGCTGCGCGAGTTGGGGCCGGTGGTAACCGCGCTGTTGTTCGCTGGGCGCGCCGGGTCTGCGTTGACCGCTGAAATCGGCAACATGAAATCGACCGAGCAACTGTCCAGCCTGGAAATGATTGGCGTCGATCCACTGAAATACATCATCGCGCCACGCTTGTGGGCCGGGTTCATTTCCCTGCCGGTGCTGGCGATGATCTTCAGCGTGGTCGGGATCTGGGGTGGTTCGTGGGTGGCGGTGGACTGGCTGGGCGTCTATGACGGTTCCTACTGGGCCAATATGCAGAACAGCGTGACCTTCAGTGGTGACGTGCTTAACGGGATCATCAAAAGCATCGTCTTTGCGTTTGTGGTGACCTGGATTGCCGTGTTTCAAGGTTATGACTGTGAGCCCACTTCAGAGGGGATCAGCCGTGCCACTACCAAGACCGTGGTGTATGCCTCTTTGGCTGTACTCGGGCTGGACTTTATTTTGACCGCCTTGATGTTTGGAGATTTCTGATGCAAAACCGCACCATGGAAATCGGTGTCGGCCTGTTCCTGCTGGCTGGCATCCTGGCTTTGCTGTTGCTCGCCCTTCGGGTCAGTGGACTGTCCCCGACCGCCAGCAACGACACCTACAAGCTGTATGCCTATTTCGACAATATTGCCGGCCTGACCGTGCGCGCCAAGGTCTCGATGGCGGGCGTGACCATCGGTAAAGTTACTGCGATTGACCTGGACCGTGACAACTTCACTGCCCGCGTCACGCTGCAACTCGAAAAGAAGGTCGATAACCTGCCGACCGATTCGACTGCGTCTATTCTCACGGCGGGCCTGTTGGGCGAAAAATACATTGGTATCAGCGTGGGCGGGGAAGACACCCTGCTCAAAGACGGTGGAACTATTCACGACACCCAATCGTCACTGGTTCTAGAAGACTTGATCGGCAAGTTCTTGCTCAATACCGTCAGTAAAGACGCCAAATAAGGAGTGTTTTGATGATTTCTCTTTTACGTCGTGGCCTGCTGGTGATGTTGGCAGCAACCCTTCCGCTGATGGCTAATGCCGCACCGGGGCAATCTGCCCATGACATCGTTCAAGACACTACCACCCGTTTGCTGGCTGACCTTCAAGCCAATAAAGAGCAGTACAAGCAAGACCCGAGCAGGTTTTACGATGCCTTGAACAGCATTGTCGGGCCGGCTGTAGATGTTGAAGGTATTTCCAAAAGCATCATGACCGTTAAGTACTCGCGAAATGCGACGCCTGCGCAAATGCAGCGCTTTCAAGAGAACTTCAAGCGCAGCCTGATGCAGTTCTACGGTAACGCCTTGCTAGAGTTTAAAAATCAGGGCATCACCGTGGCGCCAGCCAAGGAAGAAAGCGGTGATCGCACCAGCGTTGACATGACCGTTAAAGGCGATAACGGCGCCACTTACCCGCTGTCCTACACCCTCAATAAAGTCAACGGTGAGTGGAAAGTGCGCAACGTGATCGTTAACGGTATCAACATAGGTAAGTTGTTCCGCGATCAGTTCTCTGATGCCATGCAGAAAAATGGCAACAACCTGGATAAAACCATTGATAACTGGGCAGGCGAAGTGGCCAAGGTCAAGCAAGAGACTGACAAGGCCATCGAGAAATGAGTGAGGGTGCCGTAACCCTGGCCGGTGAAAGCGAGTTGCGCCTCAGCGGTGTGCTCAACTTTCAGACCGGGCCGCAGTTGCGCAAGGAAGGCCAGGCCCTGATCAAAAAGGCGCTGGCCAAATCCTTGGTCGTCGATTGCTCGGCTGTCACCAAGTCCAGCAGCGTGGGTTTATCGCTCCTGTTGTGCTTCATGCGTGACGCACAAGCCCTGAACAAGCCATTGAGCATTCGTGCCATGCCCGAAGACATGCGCGAAATCGCACAGGTTTCGGGCTTGACTGAACTGCTGGCACATCATTAATCGCCATTTATAGAGAAGCCCCCCGTCAGAGTCCTGTTTTACGGGGTTCGCAGGCGCGGGGCTTTTTTGTATGATGGCCGACCCGCGCGCGTTAGGCGCCGATTGAGGTTGAGCATGCAGGCCGAAGAAGTGAAGCGCTTTCTTGAGGGAAAGCTGCCTGGTACCCAGGTAGAAGTTGAGGGCGAAGGCTGCAACTTTCAGCTGAATGTGATCAGTGACGAACTGGTGGCCTTGAGCCCGGTGAAACGTCAGCAAAGCATCTATGCCCATTTGAACCCGTGGATCGCTGATGGCAGCATCCATGCGGTCACTATGAAATTCTTCAGCAGCGCGGCCTGGGCCGAGCGCACCTGAGCCCCCTGAGCCCATTGGCGTCGAGATTGTTATGGATAAATTGATTATTACTGGCGGTGCCCGTCTAGACGGCGAGATCCGCATTTCCGGGGCAAAAAACTCTGCCCTGCCGATTTTGGCTGCAACCCTGCTGTGCAATGGCCCGGTGACGGTTGCCAACCTGCCGCACCTGCACGACATCACCACGATGATCGAGCTGTTCGGGCGCATGGGCATCGAGCCTGTGATCGATGAAAAACTCAGCGTCGAAATCAACCCCAACACCATCAAAACCCTGATCGCTCCGTACGAACTGGTTAAAACCATGCGTGCATCGATCCTGGTATTGGGTCCGATGGTGGCGCGTTTTGGCTACGCAGAAGTGGCCTTGCCGGGCGGTTGCGCCATCGGTTCGCGTCCGGTTGACCTGCACATCCGTGGCCTTGAAGCCATGGGCGCTGTGATCGACGTTGAGGGCGGTTACATCAAGGCCAAGGCGCCTGAAGGCGGCCTGCGCGGTGCAGACTTCTTCTTTGACACCGTCAGTGTGACCGGCACTGAAAACATCATGATGGCCGCCGCACTGGCCAATGGCACCAGCGTACTGAAGAACTCGGCGCGCGAGCCTGAAGTCGTCGACCTGGCCAACTTCCTGAACGCCATGGGCGCCAAGGTCAGCGGTGCTGGCACCGACACCATCACCATTGAAGGTGTTAAAGAGCTGCACCCTGCGACATACCGCGTAATGCCCGACCGTATCGAGACCGGTACGTACCTGGTAGCTGCTGCCGTGACCGGCGGCCGCGTGAAGGTCAAGGACACCGATCCGACTATCCTTGAAGCCGTGCTGGAGAAGCTGAAGGAAGCGGGCGCAGAAATCACCACCGGTGATAACTGGATCGAGCTCAACATGCACGGCAAGCGTCCTAAAGCCGTTAACGTGCGTACCGCTCCCTACCCGGCGTTCCCCACCGACATGCAGGCGCAGTTCATCTCGTTGAATGCCATTGCTGAAGGCACCGGCGCTGTGATCGAGACCATCTTCGAAAACCGCTTCATGCACGTTTACGAACTGCACCGCATGGGCGCCAAGATCCAGGTCGAAGGCAACACAGCCATCGTGACCGGCACCGAAACACTCAAGGGCGCGCCAGTGATGGCAACCGACTTGCGTGCATCGGCCAGCCTGGTGATCTCGGCGCTTGTCGCTGAAGGTGACACTTTGATCGATCGCATCTACCACATAGACCGTGGCTACGAGTGCATCGAAGAGAAACTGCAAATGCTGGGTGCCAAAATTCGCCGCGTTCCGGGCTAGTTTTTGGTGTCAGGCATCATGGGCACACGGACTGTGCCCAGCCGCCAGGTGACGTAATGCCTTGTACGCGCTACCTTACCTGGCTTCGAATCGTTCAAATCGAGCCTGATTATCAGGCTCGATGTTTGTCCGGCGCCGATTGCGTCCGGGCATAAGTACCCTGATAAGGACTTACGTTTCCCATGCTGACCATTGCATTGTCCAAGGGCCGTATCCTTGACGACACTCTGCCGCTTCTCGCTGAAGCGGGCATTGTGCCGACCGAGAATCCGGACAAAAGCCGCAAGCTGATCATCCCGACCTCTCAGCCAGACGTACGTTTGCTGATCGTACGCGCCACCGATGTGCCGACTTACGTTGAGCACGGTGCTGCCGACCTTGGTGTCGCCGGCAAAGACGTGCTGATGGAGTACGGTGGTCAGGGCCTGTACGAGCCGCTGGACCTGCGTATCGCCCAGTGCAAGCTGATGACCGCAGGCGCTGTGGGCGCCGTTGAGCCTAAAGGGCGTTTGCGCGTGGCCACCAAGTTCGTCAATGTGGCCAAGCGTTACTACGCCGAACAAGGCCGTCAGGTCGACATCATCAAGCTGTACGGCTCGATGGAACTGGCCCCGCTGATTGGCCTGGCCGACAAAATCATCGACGTGGTCGATACCGGTAACACCTTGCGTGCCAATGGCCTGGAACCTCAGGAATTCATTGCCGCCATCAGCTCCCGTCTGGTGGTTAACAAGGCTTCGATGAAAATGCAGCACGCCCGTATTCAAGCCCTGATCGATACCCTGCGCCAAGCAGTGGAATCTCGACACCGCGGCTGACTCTCCTGCGCGACTGACCCTAACGTCGCGCCCCTCTATCCGCGTAATCGCCAGAAATCTCAGGTATCCGCGCGGATGGCTTGTTAGTCTTGCTGTGCTCGCTGTGTAACATTATGAAATCTAAGCATTCGCCAATTACCGAGGCCCTCGCTATGACCGCTCCCACTGCTATTCGTCGTCTCAACGCTGCTGACCCGGACTTCGCGCAGCATCTGGATCATTTGCTGAGCTGGGAAAGTGTGTCTGACGACTCGGTCAACCAGCGTGTGCTCGACATCATCAAGGCCGTGCGCGAGCGTGGCGATGCAGCACTGGTGGAGTTCACTGAGCGTTTCGACGGGCTGCAAGTGGCCTCGATGGCAGACTTGATCCTGCCCCGTGAACGTCTGGAACTGGCATTGACGCGCATCACGGCACCGCAGCGTGAAGCGTTGGAAAAAGCTGCGCAGCGTGTACGCAGCTATCACGAAAAACAGAAACAGGATTCCTGGACCTACACCGAGGCTGACGGCACGGTGCTGGGCCAAAAAGTCACACCGCTGGACCGCGCCGGTCTTTACGTGCCAGGCGGCAAAGCGTCGTATCCCTCGTCGGTGTTGATGAACGCAATCCCGGCCAAGGTGGCTGGCGTGGCTGAAGTGGTCATGGTGGTACCGACCCCGCGCGGCGAAATCAATGAACTGGTGCTGGCGGCCGCGTGCATCGCGGGCGTGGACCGGGTGTTCACCATCGGTGGCGCCCAAGCGGTGGCCGCACTGGCGTATGGCACCGAAAGCGTGCCCAAAGTCGACAAAGTGGTGGGGCCGGGCAACATTTATGTCGCCACCGCCAAGCGTCACGTCTTCGGCCAGGTGGGGATCGACATGATCGCCGGGCCTTCGGAAATTCTGGTGGTGTGTGACGGTCTGACCGATCCGGACTGGATCGCCATGGACCTGTTCTCCCAGGCCGAGCACGACGAAGACGCGCAAGCGATCCTGGTCAGCCCGGACGCCGAGTTCCTCGACAAGGTGGCCGCGAGTATCGCCAAGTTGCTGCCGACGATGGAGCGTGCCGAGATCATCAACACGTCGATCAATGGTCGTGGCGCGCTGATCCTGGTGAACGACATGCAGCAGGCCATCGACGTGGCCAACCGTATCGCCCCGGAACACCTGGAGTTGTCGGTGGCTGACCCGCAGGCCTGGTTGCCGCAGATTCGCCATGCGGGCGCTATTTTTATGGGCCGTCACACCTCAGAAGCGTTGGGCGATTACTGCGCAGGCCCCAACCACGTGCTGCCGACATCGGGCACCGCACGGTTTTCTTCACCGCTGGGGGTGTATGACTTCCAGAAACGTTCCTCGATCATTTTCTGCTCGGAGCAGGGCGCATCCGAGCTGGGCAAAACGGCCTCGGTACTGGCCCGTGGCGAGTCGTTGACCGGACACGCTCGCAGTGCTGAATACCGGATCATCGCCGACGAACAGGGGCAATAAGCATGAGCAAATTCTGGAGTCCATTCGTTAAAGCGCTGGTGCCCTATGTGCCGGGCGAACAGCCGAAACTGACCCGGCTGGTCAAGCTCAACACCAACGAAAACCCTTACGGCCCGTCGCCTAAAGCGCTGGCGGCGATGCGCGCTGAAATCAACGATGACCTGCGCCTGTACCCGGACCCTAACAGCGACCTGCTCAAGCAGGCGGTGGCCGAGTACTACGGGGTGCAGACTCAACAGGTCTTCCTCGGCAACGGTTCCGATGAAGTGCTGGCGCATGTCTTCAATGGCCTGTTTCAGCACGACAAACCGCTGCTGTTTCCAGACATCAGCTACAGCTTCTATCCGGTGTACTGCGGCCTGTATGGCATTGAATTCGACGCGGTGCCGCTGGATGAGCAGTTTCAGATCCAGCCTGCGGATTACGCCAAGCCTAACGGCGGAATTATTTTCCCCAACCCCAACGCCCCCACTGGCTGTTTGCTAGCGCTGGACGCTATCGAACAACTGCTTATTGCCAGCCCGGATTCGGTGGTGGTGGTGGACGAAGCCTATGTTGATTTTGGTGGCGAGACGGCCATCAGCCTGGTGGATCGTTACCCGAACCTGCTGGTGACACAAACCTTGTCCAAGTCGCGTTCGCTGGCGGGTTTGCGGGTGGGCCTGGCGGTGGGGCATCCCGATCTGATCGAGGCGCTGGAGCGGATCAAAAACAGCTTCAACTCATACCCGCTGGACCGTGTGGCCATCGCCGGGGCCGCAGCTGCGTTCGCAGATCGCGACTACTTCGAGCAAACCTGCAAGGCGGTGATCGACAGCCGTGAGCAGATGGTTAAGCAGTTGAAGGCATTGGGTTTTGAGGTGTTGCCGTCAGCGGCCAACTTCATCTTTGCCCGCCACCCGGAGCACGATGCGGCTGCGCTGGCCGCAAAATTGCGTACGCAGGGCGTGATCGTGCGGCACTTCAAACAACTGCGAATAGCCCAGTTCCTGCGTATCAGCATCGGCACGCCGCAGCAGAACGCGGCGTTGATTGAAGGGTTGTCGGGTGAGTAATCGGCCAGGGTAAAACCTGTGGTTACACAGTTGCCGATCAGGCAACGCAAACCTCGGGTTTACGAGCGCTTCGCCATCGGACGTCGCCTTCGGCAACCAACCGTTGCCATTTCTGTAGTCGCTGACGAGTAGTGCGAGGCTGCGTCCGGGCGCGAAGCGCTCGTAAAACCATACAACGCGGTGCCACAGAGGCAACGCAAACCTCGGGTTTACGAGCGCTTCGCCATCGGACGTCGCCTTCGGCAACCAACCGTTGCCATTTCTGTAGTCGCTGACGAGTAGTGCGAGGCTGCGTCCGGGCGCGAAGCGCTCGTAAAACCATTCAACGCGGTGCCACAGAGGCATCGCAAACATCGGGTTTACAATCGCTTCGCCATCGGACGTCGCCTTCGGCAAGGGCCACACCCACCGTTGCCATTTCTGTAGTCGCTGACGAGTAGTGCGAGGCTGCGTCCGGGCGCGAAGCGCTCGTAAAACCAT
>NZ_LLWJ01000060.1:0-141865 GCF_001529285.1 Pseudomonas sp. TAA207
TTTTCCGTTTCGACTACGCCGGAAGTGGGGCGAATTATAGGGTGTTTTAAATCTGAGTCAAGGGTTAATTTTGACTTAATTAGCGGGCATCGATTTCTTCTTATATAGACGCGCAATACGCCGCACCACAACAGGCACGCGCAGCACAATCAACACAACGCCAATGGCCGCATAGATAGACCACTCCTTGAGATCCGCCCTCACTATCCACAGCATATGCAGTAATCCAAGCCCCAAAACGCCGTAGACAAGGCGATGCAGCTTTTTCCACCGGGCGCCCAAGCGTCGCTGACTGTATCGGTTCGACGTCACAGCCAGCACCAACAACCCCAAGAAACCAAGACTGCCCACAATAATGTAAGGGCGCTTGCGCAACTCAACACCCAACTGCGACCAGTCGAACCCCAGCACAAACGCCAGATACGCAAGCAGATGCAGAACAACGTAAGCAAAGCACCACAAACCGATCTGACGCCGTACGACAATCCACCCCGCCCACCCAGTCACTTTATGCAGAGGCGTCATGCACAGCGTGATCAACAATAAAATCAGCGTCCCCAACCCCTGCCGATCAACTAATACTTTTCCGGGATCAGGCCCCAAGGCCTGACTCCAAGCCTCATACAGCCATAACAGTGGCCAAATAGCTGCTGCTATAAACACAGCAGAACGCCAATACGCGAATCGCATTAATAGTTCTTCCGTAGATCAAGGCCACTGTATAAAGAGGCAACCTCATCGCCATACCCATTGAACATCTGCGTCTCGCGCACATTCGGGCTAAACAGACTGCTAGGCAGACGCCGCTCACGCGCTTGAGTCCAGCGCGGGTGGTCGACTTGCGGGTTCACATTTGCATAGAACCCGTATTCATCTGCCGCAATGCTTTGCCAGGTCGTCTTGGGCTGATCCTCCACCAGGCTGATTCGCACAATGGACTTCACGCTTTTGAAGCCATATTTCCAAGGCACCACAAGCCGTAACGGGGCACCGTTCTGATTAGGCAACTCCCGTCCATACATCCCCACCGCCAAAATAGCCAATGGGTTCATTGCCTCATCAAGTCGCAAGCCCTCGACATAGGGCCAGTCAATCAATGCGAAACCTGAACGCTGCCCCGGCATGACCTTAGGGTCCTGCAATGTTTCAAAACGGATGTATTTAGCTTTTGACGTAGGCTCCACCTGCTTGAGCAACGCCGATAAAGGGAAGCCCATCCAAGGAATCACCATCGACCACGCCTCAACGCAACGCAGGCGATATATCCGCTCCTCCAACTGGTAAGGCTTCATAAAGTCTTCCAGCGCATAGCGCCCCGGCTTACCCACCTCGCCGTCTATAACCACAGTCCACGGCTGAGTCTTCAAAGCACCTGCGTTTTGCGCCGGGTCGCTTTTGTCAGTGCCAAACTCGTAAAAGTTGTTGTAGTGAGTGGCATCTTTAAAAGGCGTGATTGCTTCACCCTTTACGTTAACGGCCTGCCATTGGGTCTGGGGCAATTTTTCGGTGAACCAAGCGGGTGGTTTACCCGGCTCTACATCAGCATAACGAGCAGCCTCTTCAGCCTTTGCCCAGCATGGAAGCGCAGACACAGCCAACCCGGCAAGCGAGCTGCCAAGCAATGAACGACGGGATAAATAGAAGGATTCAGGCGTGATATCCGACTCTTTACTGTCGGACGCTTTTGGGAGCTTGATTAGCATGACAACTCCGTAGCATTGGAGGACTGATGCACCAATAGACTACGGAGTATGGGAGAAATTACATCACTCGGCGTTTTTGTTACGGCGCAGACGCAATAAATATTGAACGGGACCCGACGCTGCATAAGCGAGGAATACCAACAGCAAAATACGCGGCGGATCACTGAACACCACAGCGAACACCAGGACTACAGCCAGAATGGCTACAAACGGTACACGACCTTTCAGGTCCAACTCTTTAAAGCTGTTGTACTTGATATTGCTGACCATCAGCATGCCCGCAGCAGCGACAAGCAAAGCAACCAGGAACGACATTTTCGAGCCCTGAATGCCGTAATCGCTGAAGGCCCATACGATCCCGGCCACCACACCTGCGGCAGCCGGGCTTGCCAGGCCAATAAAGTAACGCTTGTCGGCGGTTCCGACCTGAGTGTTGAAACGCGCCAAACGCAGTGCTGCACCTGCTACATAGATGAAGGCGACCATCCAGCCGACTTTCCCCATGTCACCCAAGGCCCAGCCAAAGGCGAGCAATGCAGGGGCCACGCCAAACGCAACCATGTCAGACAGCGAGTCGTATTCAGCGCCGAAAGCACTTTCGGTATTGGTCATGCGCGCTACACGGCCATCAAGCCCGTCCAGCACCATGGCGACAAAGATCGCAATAGCGGCAAAGGCAAAGTATTTGCTGGCACTCGCCGCATCACCTGCACTCATGGCGCTTTGAGCACTCATCGAGTTGATGATGGAATAGAAACCTGCAAACAGGTTTGCCGTCGTGAAAAGATTTGGTAGCAGATAGATACCACGATGCCGGACTTTACGGCCTTCGGCGTCATGTCCTTCTTCGACATGCTCATCGATAGGCAGCAGGCTATCGGCGTCAGAGGCCTGTTTTGGCTCTTCGGGACGTTCGCTCATGGACATTACCTTGCAACGATATGGAAAGTTTCGATAGAGGCTTGCGACCATCGCGGGTTCGCAAACAATCATGCTTTATACCAGAAGCCACCCCTTAAACGAAAAAACGCGGCCGAGGCCGCGTCTTTCTTTACGTCAAAAACTTAGTTTTTAGCTTTGTCGACGATTTTGTTCGCACCGATCCAAGGCATCATCGAGCGCAATTGCTCGCCGATGATTTCGATGCCGTGAGCTGCGTTGTTACGACGTTTGGCAGTCATCGATGGGTAGCCTGTAGCACCCTCACTGATGAACATCTTCGCGTACTCGCCATCCTGAATGCGCTTGAGCGCATTACGCATTGCCTGGCGGGATTCAGCGTTGATCACCTCCGGCCCCGTCACGTACTCGCCGTACTCTGCGTTGTTGGAGATCGAGTAGTTCATGTTGGCGATACCGCCTTCGTACATGAGGTCAACGATCAACTTCAATTCGTGCAAGCACTCGAAGTAAGCCATTTCTGGCGCGTAACCGGCTTCAACCAGTGTTTCAAAGCCTGCTTTGACCAACTCAACGGTACCGCCGCAGAGAACGGCCTGCTCACCGAACAAGTCAGTTTCAGTTTCGTCCTTGAAGGTGGTTTCGATGATACCGGTGCGGCCGCCGCCCACGCCCGACGCGTAAGACAGAGCAACGTTTTTGGCGTTGCCCGAAGCGTCCTGGTAGATCGCGATCAGGTCAGGAATACCACCGCCTTTCACGAACTCGGAACGCACGGTGTGGCCCGGAGCTTTCGGCGCAATCATGATTACGTCGAGGTCAGCACGCGGCACAACCTGGTTGTAATGGATCGCAAAACCGTGAGAGAAGGCCAGTGTGGCGCCTTTTTTGATGTTCGGCTCGATTTCGTTCTTGTACAGCGACGACTGGAACTCGTCCGGGGTAAGAATCATGACCACGTCAGCAGCAGCAACAGCGCTTGCAACGTCAGTCACTTTCAGGCCGTGAGCCTCAGCTTTAGCGACAGTGGCCGAACCTTTACGCAGACCTACAGTCACGTCAACGCCGGAATCTTTCAAGTTGCAGGCTTGAGCGTGACCCTGGGAGCCGTAACCAATGATGGCTACTTTTTTGCCCTGGATGATCGAAAGGTCGCAGTCTTTGTCGTAATAAACTTTCATGATTTTCCCTTATATCCAGGCCATTCAGGCCATTAGCACTTATTTGTTTTAGAGGCTGAGTACTTTGTCGCCACGGGCTATCCCGGTGACGCCACTGCGAACTGTTTCCAGGATCGAAGCGGTTCCAATCGACTGGATGAAACTGTCGAGCTTGTCACTTGTACCGGTCAATTGAACGGTATAAACACTGGCGCTGACATCAACTATCTGGCCACGAAATATGTCCGTCGTCCGCTTGATCTCCGCACGCTGAGCACCCGTGGCCTTGATTTTGACCAACATCAGCTCACGTTCAATGTGAGCGCTCTCGGACAGGTCGACCAACTTGACCACTTCAATCAGCTTGTTCAGGTTTTTAGTGATCTGCTCGATGACTTCATCGTGCCCCACCGTGGTGAGCGTCAGACGCGACAAGGTCGGGTCTTCAGTCGGCGCCACGGTCAGGCTTTCAATGTTGTAGTTACGTTGCGAAAAAAGCCCTACAACACGAGACAAAGCACCCGGTTCGTTCTCAAGAAGCAAAGAAATAATGTGCCGCATGATTAAGTACGCTCCGTCTTGCTCAGCCACATGTCTCGCATGGACCCATCTTTGATCTGCATCGGGTACACGTGCTCACTGGTATCCACCTGAATATCCAGGAACACCAAGCGATCTTTCATGGCGAAGGCTTCTTCCATCTTCGGCTTCAGGTCTTTCAGGTCGGTGATGCGAATTCCCACATGACCATACGCTTCGGCCAGCTTGACGAAATCAGGCAACGACTCCATGTAGGAATGCGAATGACGACTGCCGTAGTTCATATCCTGCCACTGGCGAACCATCCCCAACACGCCGTTATTCAGGCTGATGATCTTTACGGGCAAGTCGTACTGCAAACAAGTAGACAACTCCTGGATATTCATCTGAATGCTCCCTTCGCCTGTCACACACGCGACATCGGCATCAGGAAAATTCAGCTTCACACCCATCGCTGCCGGGAAACCAAAACCCATCGTTCCCAGACCACCGGAATTGATCCAGCGATTCGGCTTGTTGAAGCGATAGTATTGGGCGGCAAACATCTGGTGCTGCCCGACATCAGAGGTGACATATGCATCGCCCTTGGTCACTTCACAAAGCATTTCGATAACGGCTTGAGGCTTGATCTTGCTGCCGTCGCCCTTTTCATACGGGAACAGACCGCGATCACCACGCCACTCGTCAATCTGCTTCCACCAGGCAGCAACCGCTTCGGCATTAGGCTTTTCGCCAATTTCCTTGAGAATCGCGACCATTTCGGTCATGACACTCTCAACCGGGCCAACGATCGGCACATCCGCCTTGATGGTTTTGGAGATGGATGCCGGGTCGATATCGACATGGATGATCTTGGCATTCGGGCAAAACTTGGAAGGGCCGTTGATGACACGATCATCGAAGCGCGCACCCACTGCCAAAATGACATCTGCGTTATGCATGGTCATGTTGGCCGTAAAGCTGCCATGCATTCCCAACATGCCAATGAACTGACGATCAGTGCCAGGGTAAGCGCCCAATCCCATCAACGTATTGGTCACGGGCACGTTGAGCATTTTCGCCAACTCAGTCAACGGTGCAGAACCGCCGCCCAAGATAACGCCACCGCCTGCGTAAAGAACCGGGCGCTTGGCCGCCAGCAACATTTCTGCGGCCTTACGGATTTGCCCGGAGTGTCCACGAACCGCTGGACTATAAGAGCGCAACTTGGCTTTTTTCGGGAAAACGTATTCGAACTTCTCAGCCGGGTTGGTCATGTCTTTAGGGATATCGACAACCACTGGACCAGGGCGACCGGACTGCGCGAGATAGAACGCCTTTTTCATGACCTCCGGGATCTCCGAAGCATGCTTGATCATAAAGCTGTGCTTCACGATCGGCCGGGAAATACCGATCATGTCGGTTTCCTGAAACGCATCGGTGCCGACCATCGTGCTAGGCACCTGGCCGGAAATGATCACCATCGGAATGGAATCCATATAGGCGGTAGCAATACCGGTAATGGCATTGGTAGCACCCGGCCCGGAAGTCACCAGTACCACACCGGCTTTACCGGTGGCACGGGCATAACCGTCAGCCATATGGGTCGCCGCTTGCTCGTGACGAACCAGGATGTGAGTCACTTCCGGTTCTTTGAACAGTGCGTCGTAGACGTGCAGGAGAGCACCACCAGGGTACCCGTAGATATGTTTGACACCTTCGTCGCGCAAAAAGCGGACCAGCATCTCACCGCCAGATAAAAGCTCCACGTTGTTCACCTCTAAAACGCCAGAATACCGATCGCAAAAAACGAACGGGTCTTAATAGGTTTACTTTTCAGCAGAGCATGAGCGACGGTGGTCGCCGACTACGTCAGCACTGACTGAGCAAGTATTGGGAGCCCTCCAAATATTGCGGAGTTTTCCCACCCAGCGCGAGGTAACGCGTTGCGGGTGTAACAGGTCGGCGCGGGTGTGCGCCTCATGATCTGCTGAGAGGGCCTGCTTCTGGCAGTCCCTCTACAGCGGACTTTCGATTCTTCTCATTCACCCCATCCAAGTCAAGTAAAAATTGCGCTTTTTTCCAACTACGCGCATCTGAACATGAAATAAATGGGCTTGGTGAGGGATAAAACTCGCGTGAATGGCGCAAAGCGATAGAAATATGCGCACGACTGCCGAAAAATCGGGCCGTCAGGCAATTAACGAGCGTCGACGATCAATTGGTCGAATTTTTTCAGCGCGTCACGCAGACCAAGGCTCTCTTGCGGCCGATCGGCATACACCATTTCGGCCATTTCAAGAATTCCCGACGCATTGGGCAGTGGTAGATCGTGCTCAAGAATCTGCTTCATCTTCACCAGAAAAACCCACTGCAACCACTGATGAAAATCCAGCTTATCCACTGAGAACGGCTCGACACTGCTCAATGCTTCGGCGCTGGGAGGTACGTCGTCCCACCAGCCCTGTGTGCGCAACTCACCCTCAATCAACAACAACTGTTCAGCGATATCAAGAAAGCGGGCATCCATCACAGACTTACCTTGGCTTTTTGACGAGCCAATGCAGCGCCAGCGGCATCACCTTGTTTCTCACGCGCTTGGGCAATCAACCCCCACAGACTGGCTTGCAAATCGGGTCGGCCATTGGCGAATGTCAAACCGCGACGTGCAAACTGCTCGGCCTGAGCCGCGTCCCCTTGCGCCATACGAACTTGCGCCAGTCGATAGAGCACCTGCGGCTCACGGGGTGCGACACGTTGCGCACGCTCAAGACTGGATGAGGCACCATTCAAGTCGCCCGTGGCTTGTTGCTGTTGAGCCGTTGTAAGCAGCGCCAGCACCGGGCCATCCAGTTGCTCATCGGCCGCCAGCCCGCCGCTGTTAGACGGGATTCCACTTGGCGTAATCGGTGTCGGGGCGCTGTAGGCCGCCCCCGGCGTGTAACTGCCGGTACTGATTGGCGCCGCTGCAGGGCCGGGCGTAATCGGCCCCGGCGTAAACGGTTCGGTGCTGATCGGGGTCGATACTGCCGCGCCACCGCCCGGAATCATCACGACCACACCCGAGTCCTGAGCAATTGCCTGAGACTGCGCAGCACGTGGCGCAGCTGCTTGCGGGTAATTCCCGGCCGTGCGCTGGGCCGAAATACGTTCGTTATTCGACACCGGCACACCTGAGTCGACCACAGGGATTGAACCCTGCGGCACGCTGGCGCAACCATTGAGCAAAGCCAGGGCTGTTACAGCCGGAAACCACCACTTATTCACGTCAAACCCTCTTTGCTTAATTCAACCAGCCCTTGACCCAATCCATCACAGCGTCACCGGTTGCAGGCGTTTGCGCTGCGCAACTGGCTCCCGCTGGCGGTTCACTGCCGCGAATATACGGCATCTGCACCGCTCCAGGGCAGTTGGCATCAGACCCCTGCCCGGTATGTGGATCAATCCAGGCTTGCACGATGTTATCCGGCTGCGGCATGTCCAGCGGCAATGGATCGGCCTTGTTCATAAAGCTGGTCCATACCTGCAAAGCACCCGTTGCACCCGTGAACGGTGTTTTGCCGTTGTCATCACGCCCCAGCCAAACGACGGCCAACACATCCTGACTGAACCCTGCAAACCAGCTGTCACGCGAATCGTTACTGGTGCCCGTTTTACCCGCCAACGCGAGGCTTTTAGGCAATACGTTATAAACCGAGCGCCCGGTGCCTTCACGCATCACGTGCTGCATGGCGTTTTGAATCAGGTAGATCGAGCCCGGATCAAAGCGCTGCTGGATCTGGAACGGATAGCGCTTGAGCGGTTCGCCTTCGGCCGTCAACACACTACGAATCCCGCGCATCGGCGTATTAAAGCCACCGTTGGCCAAGGTCTGATACATCGTCGCCACTTCCATCGGGCTGAGTGCGCCAGCCCCTAACAACATGGAAGGGAACGCCGGAAACTCGCGCTCCACACCCAGCCGCGCCAGGGTCTTGAGCACATTCGGCACCCCCACTTCCTGACCCAGACGCACAGTGCCCAAGTTGTAGGAGTTCATCATCGACTGATAAAGGAAAACCGTGCCATGGGAGCGGCGGTCATAGTTCTGAGGTTTCCAGACTTGCCCGTCCGCACCTTTAATCGACAATGGTTCGTCTGACAACCAACTGGTCAGTGTGTACTGACTCGGGCGCTCAAGAGCCGTCAAGTACACGGCGGGCTTAATCAATGAGCCAATCGGACGTACCGCATCCAGCGCACGATTGAAGCCCGCGTAACCTGGCACACGACTGCCAATCAAAGCCTGGACTTCACCGGTCTCCGGGTTGGTCACCACCATGGCCGCTTCAACTTCATCAGCACCTTTGCGCCCAGCCAGACGCTTGAAGGTTTCGCCCACGGCAGCTTCGGACTTCATTTGCAGAATCGGGTCAAAGCTGGTGAAAATTCGCAGCCCCTCTTCGGTCAAATCTTCGTCGCGATAATCTTCACGCAACTGACGCTTCACCAAATCAAGAAAACCCGGGAAAGAACTGTCGGCCAAACTGCCGCGTTTGGTCACACCCAAAGGCATTTTCTTGGCCGCTGCCACCTGCTCCGCGGTTGCCACGCCCTGCTGCTCCAGCAAGTCGAGTACCAAATTACGTCGTTCAAGCGCACGTTCCGGATAACGACGCGGGTTATAAGCCGATGGCCCTTTGACCATTCCCACCAATAGCGCCACTTGGTGCAGTTTGAGTTCCGCCAATGGCTGACTGAAGAAGAACTGACTGGCCAGACCAAAACCATGCACCGCACGCTGACCGTCCTGGCCGACAAAAACCTCATTGAGATAAGCCTCAAGGATCTCGCGCTTGTCGTAATGCAGCTCCAGCAGTAACGCCATCATCGCTTCGGTCAGCTTGCGGCTCAGGCTGCGCTCATTGGTCAGGTAGAAGTTTTTGACCAACTGTTGAGTGAGCGTACTGCCGCCCTGGCGCATTTGCCCGGAGGATGAGTTGACCCAAATTGCACGGGCAATCGACTTCGGCGAAACGCCCAAGTGATGGTAAAAATCACGATCTTCAACCGTCACCAGCGTTTCCAGCAGAAACGGCGGCACTTGATCAATGTTGATCAGAATGCGGTCTTCAAGGTTCTTGGGATAAAGCCCGCCAATCAATAAGGGTTCAAGGCGCACCACTGGCAATTTGGAGCCGTTGGACGCCGATAGCTCAGCCACATAATCGCCAGAAAAACGCACACGCACCGGCTGCGCTTTCTCAGCGCCTTCATAAAACTGAAAACCGCGGGTATTGAGGTCAACCGTATTGCCATTCACGGACGCCGCGCCGGGGCCACTGACCGCGTTTTCACGCCGGTAACCCAAAGCATCGAGTTCCGTCAGGAAGTCGTTCTTGCTCAGCTTTTGGCCGACGAACAGCTCTAGAGGCCGGGCGTAAACCTTGGCCGGGATAGTCCAGCGCTTACCGGAGAATTTCTCCTGAACGATAGCGTCGAGGTAAACGGCAAAACCTGCCAGCACAACCAGGCCGACCAGACTGAGCTTAAGCGCCCAGCCCAGCCACGGGCGAAGGCCGCCGCGAGCAGGACGTTTGGAACGGGAACGAGGGGATCGGGTACGAGTCATGGCGGCGGATTATACGCACTTTATTCATGTTCATCATGCGCAGCCCGGCGGTTTGCAGTACCGCTGTCAACAGCCATAATGGCCCATTGAATTTTCCCAGCCTTGAAGGATCAATCGTGAGCCAGAACCTGATCGCCGCGCTACAGAACCCGAACCTATACCCACATGAAGTTGATGGGTTTCAGGTCATCGAAACGCACATTTCCTGGGTGATCCTCACCGGCCCTTACGCCTACAAGCTGAAAAAACCGGTTAATTTTGGCTTTCTCGATTTCACCGACCTTGCCAAACGTCAGTTCTTTTGCAACGAAGAGCTGCGCTTGAACCAGCGTCTGACTGAAGGTTTGTACCTGGACGTTGTGCCGATTACGGGCACAGCTGAAGCCCCCGTATTGGCTGGCGATGGTCCGGTCATCGAATATGCGCTGAAAATGCGCCAATTCCCGCAGAGCCAAATGCTCAGCACATTGCAGGCCAATGGCGAACTGACTGCCGGTCACATCGACGAAATGGCGCAACAAATTGCTCACTTCCATACGCATGCGCCTCACGTGCCACTTGAGCACTATCAAGGCACGCCTGAAGCCGTGATGGAGCCAGTGCGCCAAAACTTCGATCAAATTCGGCCTTTCCTGACAGATAAAGCAGACCTACAGCAACTGGACGCGCTTCAAGCGTGGGCTGAAGCCAGCTTTACCCGCCTCAAGCCTTTGCTGGAGCAGCGCAAAGCCCAAGGCTTCATCCGCGAATGTCACGGTGATATTCACCTGGGTAACGCCACCCTGATTGATGGCAACGTGGTGATCTTCGACTGTATTGAGTTCAACGAACCCTTCCGCTTCACCGATGTTTACGGCGATGTCGGCTTCCTGGCAATGGACCTCGAAGACCGTGGCCTGAAATGTCTGGCGCGCCGTTTTGTCAGCCAATACCTGGAGCTGACAGGCGACTATCAGGGCCTTGAACTGCTCAACTTCTATAAAGCCTATCGTGCCCTGGTGCGCGCCAAAGTCAGTCTGTTCAGCATGCCGGCCGAAGCCAGCCCGGTGCAACGCGCCGCCACGCTGCGCCAGTACCGCAACTACGCCAACCTGGCAGAAAGCTACAGCACTATTCCTTCCCGCTTCCTCGCCATCACACACGGCGTTTCGGCTGTGGGTAAAAGCTCGGTTGCCATGCGTCTGGTTGAGTCTTTGGGTGCGATTCGATTGCGCTCTGATGTCATCCGCAAGCAGTTGTTTGGTGAGCAAAAGACGGAAAATGCTGTAGGCCAAGGGATCTACAATGCCGACGCAAGCGTCAGCACTTACAAAAAGCTGCACGAATTGGCCGAAACCGTGCTGCGTGCGGGTTTCCCGGTGGTCATTGATGCCACCTACCTCAAGCGTGATCAGCGTGACGCTGCTGCCAGCGTGGCCGAGTCCACGGGCGTGCCTTGCTTGATCCTCGACTGCACGGCACCCGATGCAGTGATCGAAGGATGGCTAGCTCATCGCCAGTCCGAAGCAAAGGACCCCTCAGACGCCACCCTTGAGGTGGTACGCGCGCAACAGACAAGCCGCGAGCCACTCGGCGCAGATGAAGCGCTACGCAGCAAGCACGTTGAAACCCACAACAGTAAAAGCCTGGACACATTGATCGCAGATATTCGTCAACGCTTACCCGGCCTTTAATCGCTAAACCAGGCCGCGAAACCGCAAGGGTTTCACGGCCTCGCAATAGTGGCACTATAATGGCGTCATAAATCCAACAGGAGACGCAACCATGAGCCGCCCACGACTGCTTGATTCTGCGCTTTACGCCTTGTTGCACAAGGACGATATCCGCGGATTTAACCAAGAGCGCCCACAAGGCCCTATCGACATGTCCGGTGGAGACTTTCGAGGGCTCGACCTGCGCGAACTGAATGCTCAGGAGGTCGATTTCACGGACGGTTATTTCCGCTCTGCTGATTTGCGCGGACTCGATCTACGCACAACCTGCATTGAAGGCGCCAGCCTGGCCCACGCGCAGATTTCCGGCGCTTACTTCCCGGTTGAACTGACCGCCGATGAGATTCTCATGTCCGTCAACTTCGGCACGCGGTTGCGCTACCGCACAAAGTAGGAAAATACGACATCGAGTCCTACGCTTTTTGCGTCGGCGTGGACTTGCCTGTCGCTGACATTCAGCCGCTCTAACTAAATGCTTCCAGCCCTTCTTTGGTTGTCCTCAACAACCAAAAAACACATTTCAAAATGCCTACTTGTTCCAAAACCGACTAAAGAACTGCGGTTTTCCTACCGAGCGCTACACTCCTGTAAGACTGGCTTAGTCCCGTAAACACTGCGCGTGCCGTCGCAAGGAGGCTTGATGAATGATGAACTCCAGAACTTGAGAAATCTTGGAAAGACGTCGGCGCAATGGCTACACGCTGTAGGTATTCATAGCGCTTCAGATTTGAAACGGCTGGGCGCAGTCGATGCCTATCGCGCCGTCAAAGCGCGTGGGTTTAGAGCATCTAAAGTGCTGCTCTATGCGATTGAGGGCGCTTTGCTGGATGTGCACTGGAATGACATTCCTGTGGATCGCAAAGAAGCCTTGAATAAACAGGTGGACGTTTTGTCGCCCACGCGCAAAGCCTGAGAGTTTTTAGGGCGCGCGAAGAAAGTCGATAAACAGGTGTTGACAGCGTAATGAGAATTGTTATGATTACGCCATCTGGTCGCGAGACCAGCCGATCTTCTGGAAGGCCCTTGGTTCGGACTCTCAGAAAATCTCCTCATCAGGCTAATCACGGTTATTTGACCCGGCTCTTGCCGGGTCTTTTTTTGCCTGTCGAACAGTAACAGCCTTAACGCCGATGCCTTATTTCAGCGCGCAATAATCAACGGGTGCCCTAGCTCAGGGTGCGGCTGAACCAACACATCCAAGCCAAACACAGCTTTGAGTAATTCTGGCTGCAACACGCCTCGCGGACGGCCTAAAGCACGCGGTTGGCCGTCCTCCAACAGCAGCAAACGATCGCAATACCGCGCTGCCAGGTTCAAGTCATGCAAGATGATCAACACCGCCGCGCCGCGGTCGGCAAAGGCGCGGATGGCTTTGAGTGTGGTGTGCTGGTGCAAAGGGTCCAGCATTGACGTGGGTTCATCCAGCAACAAGGTTTGCCCGCCCTGCCCCGGCCACAACTGCGCTAACACACGCGCCAGATGCACCCGCTGACGCTCCCCGCCCGATAACGCCAGGTAACTGCGCCCGGCCAAATGTTCTACGTCAGCGGCCTTCAGAGCCTCATGCACGATTTCGGCATCGTGAACATGTCCCGTCTGGTGGGGCAAACGGCCCATGCCCACCACCTCTTCAACTCGAAACGCGAAGTCCAGCGTCGAAGTTTGCGGCAACACGGCCAGTCGCTGAGCGCGCTGGGGGCCTTTCCACTGATTCAAAGCCTGATGATCAAGCCATACCTGCCCCTGCGTTGGCGCCAGCTCCCCGCACAGAGCAGCCAACAGTGTGCTCTTACCTGCGCCATTAGGCCCCAGCACGCCGAGCACTTCCCCAGGGCGAACCTCAAGCGTGACATCCGACAGCACCATTTTCTGGTTGCGACGAATGTGCAAGTTCTCCGTTCGCAACATCAGTGACGGCCTCGCAGTAATAAATAGAGGAAGAATGGTGCACCCAGAAAAGCCGTCACAATGCCTATCGGCAATTCGGCGGGCGCCAGCGCCAAACGTGCAATCAGGTCCGCGAACAACAATAAGCTGGCGCCCGCCATTACAGACGCAGGCAATAACACGCGGTGATCTGGACCCGCCAGGAGCCGCACCAGATGCGGCACCACCAAACCAATAAAACCGATCATACCGGCCGCTGCCACAGCAGCCCCCACACCCAAAGCCGTACAAAACACCAGTTCACGCTTGAGCCCTTCAACATCAATGCCCAAATGGTTGGCCTCTGACTCACCCAGCAACAGCGCATTCAATGCACTTGCCCGGCGAGGCAACCAGAGCGCAATGCCCGCAGTGACCAGTAGTAACGGCCACAGTCGCGCGTAACTGGCGCCATTCAAACTGCCCAAATTCCAGAAGGTCAGCGTGCGAAGGGTCGCGTCATCCGCCAGATAGGTGAAAAGCCCCACCGCGGAACCGGCCAAGGCAGTCAAGGCGATGCCGGCAAGCAACATAACCGCGACATTCGTCTGGCCATTACGCCGCCCAAGACGGTAAACCAGCGCCGTGACGCCCAACCCGCCGAGAAACGCGCTTAACGACAACACATAAGGCCCGAGGACATCAGGCAAACCGCCAAAGGCTGAGCCGCCAACAATGGCGATAGCCGCACCCAGCGCGGCGCCACTGGACACGCCCACCAAACCTGGATCGGCCAAAGGGTTTCGAAACAAGCCCTGCATGGCAACGCCCGAGAGTGCCAGCACACCGCCCACCGCCAAACCCAATAAGGTACGCGGCACACGGATCTGCCCAAGTATCAGCTCCGCCTGCTCCAGGCCTTCGCCCTGGATCGGCATACCGAGCAAGCGCAATGCTGCGCGCAAAGTGTCAAAGAGCGGCAGGCTCACTGGCCCCAGTGCCAACGACAGCCAGGTCGCCAGTAGGCACAACATGCCCAACCCTATAAACAAAGGACGGGGCTTTACCAGCGTCCTCATGGAGCAACCGAGGCCGCAGGGTAAAACTCAACCGTAAGCTGTTTGAGACGGTCCGGCAAACGTGGCCCCAGCCCCCCCACCAGCAGCGTCGGATCAACTTCATAAATGCGCCCGGTTTTAGCCGCGCGAATCGATGCCAAAACCGGGTTTTCTTTCAAGAGCGCTGCGCGCGCGGCGTCCCCACTCAAACTGCGGTCAGCAAACACCAGCACCTCGGGATTGAGCCCCGCCAATGCCTCAACTGAAAAAGGTTTGTAACCGGTGTGGGTCGCAAGGTTATGACCTCCGGCTTGCGTCAACAGCCAGTCGGCTGCGGTGTCCTTCCCGGCAATCATGGGTTTTCCGCCTGCATGCCCCAGCAACAGCAAAACACCCGGGGCCTTGTACTTGGCCTGTAGTTGCTTGACTTGAGCTTGTTGTTGCTCCATCTGTTGCTGATAGCTCTCAAACACCTGCATTGCGTGAGGCTCGTCACCCAACAGACGGCCCAAACGCGCAAGGTTAGACTGCAAAGCACTCAGCCCAGGCTGTGCCGAGAACATCTCAACGGACACCCCGGCACCACGAATCTGCGACAACGTTCCAGGCTCCCCCATCTCTTCGGTGCCAATCAATACATCCGGCCTAAGGCTCAAAATACCCTCCGCCGAGAGCTGACGTTGATAACCGATGCTGGGCAGCGATTTAAGTGATGCAGGATGTTGGCTAGTGGTATCGACCCCAACCAATTTAGACTCCGCACCCAATGTGCTCACCCACTCCGAGAGTGCGCCACCGGCACTGACCCAGCGTTGTGGCAGTTCGGCAGCTGAGCCGAGGTGACTGATCAAAAGGCCTGCACAGAGCGTAATCAGGCGGATACTCAAGCGCATACAGAGGCGTTCCTTGAAAAGAGAACTCAGCGGGATACGTGAAAATCCCGCACCGTTGAAACAACACATCGAAGTACAGCGGGCCATTTGATAATTGTTTGCATTTGCACGTCAACCATTTAACTCGCTCTAACCTGTGCCCTCAACGCTAGCATCAGGTGCTATTAAGGATTGCAATGAAGTTGTTATGTCACTCACACGAATTGAGCGAGGGTTGCAGCCGCAGCGTCGACACGCCTGAGCTGGACTTGTTTGTCGTCCGTCGCGAAGGGCAGGTCTACGCCTATAAAAATCGCTGTCCACACCGCCACGTCAGGTTGGAATGGCAGCCCGATCAGTTCCTTGATGAAAGTGCCAGCCTGATTAAATGCGCGACGCACGCGGCCTTATTTTTGATTGAGTCTGGCGAATGCGTTGCCGGGCCTTGCGCCGGGCAATTTCTGACAGCCATTGACTGTCGTGAAGACAGCCAAGGCATATGGATGAGCGATGACGCGTCAGAGGATGACTGCTAAGCGGCGGTCTACCACAACCGTTTCAGGAGTAAGGCTCACGCCGTAAGCCAGCACTTGCACGCCAGCAGCGACCGCTTCGCGTAATGCGGCCGCGTAACCGGGGTCAATTTCTTGCGCCGGCCGCACCGCATCGACCCCCGTAAGATTGACGCAATACAGTTGCACGGCTCGCACGCCTTCACGCGCCAAACTCGCAAGTTCACGTAAGTGTTTGGCACCCCGTTGTGTGACCGCATCCGGAAAGGCAGCGATACGCGAGTCCTCAAACCCCAAGGTCACACTTTTGACTTCAACAAACGCAAAACCGTCGGGGTACTCCAGGCGAAAATCAATCCGGCTGTTTTCCTGCCCGTATGCCACTTCACGTTTGAGCGCGGTGAAACCCTTGAGCTCGCTAATCTGATCGGCCAGTAACGCCTCTTCAATCAAGCGATTGGCGCGCCCGGTGTTCACACACGCCAACCGCCCTTGTGGCGTCTCGCTGATTTCCCACGTGCCCGGCAGCTTGCGCTTTGGGTCATTGGAGCGACTGAACCAGACCTGCCCACCCTCGACCATGCAATTAAGCATGGAGCCGGTGTTCGGGCAGTGGATGGTCATCAACTCACCGTCGGCAGTTTCGATGTCGGCCAAGAAACGCTTGTAGCGCTTGATCAAACGCCCTTCTTCCAACGCTGGAGAAAAAAGCATCAGGCTTTCCAGCTCTGTAAGCCACGCGCAATGCGCTCAACCGCTTGCTGTAGGCGTGGCAGGCTTTGGGTGTAGGCAAAGCGCACATGATGCCCCGCCTGGAAACGGCCAAAATCAAGGCCCGGCGTGAAGGCTACGTGCTCCGTTTCTAGGAAATGTCGGCAAAACACGAAGGCATCGCCCCCAAATGCGCTGATGTCGGCATACAGGTAAAACGCGCCTTCGGGCTCTACTGCGATTCCGAACCCTAGCTCACGCAATGCGGGCAGCAAGAAGTCACGACGACGGCCGAACTCGGCGCGTCGCTCCTCCAAAATGGCCAGCGTCTGCGGCTCAAAGCAGGCCAACGCGGCGTATTGCGCCATGCTTGGCGCGCTGATGTAGAGGTTTTGTGCCAGCTTTTCGAGATCTGCCACGGCTTGCGGTGGCGCCACCAACCATCCCAGGCGCCAGCCGGTCATACCGAAATACTTGGAAAAACTGTTAAGTACAAAAGCGCTGTCATCAACCTCCAGCACACTCGGTGCGTCACACCCGTAGGTCAGGCCGTGATAGATCTCATCGACCACCAAATGCCCGTTACGCGCCTTTACCGCAGCTGACAACGACGTCAACTCTTCACGACTCAACAGGGTGCCAGTGGGGTTGGCAGGCGATGCGACCAAGGCACCCACGCTGTCTTGATCCCAATAACGCTCAACGTGGTCGGCGGTCAGTTGATAGCGCACCTCCGGACCGACGGGCACCAATTGCGCAGCGCCTTCAACCAGACGCAGGAAATGTCTGTTACAGGGGTAGCCAGGATCAGCAAGTAGCCAGTGCTTTCCCGGATCTACCAGTAGGCTGCTGGCTAAAAGCAGTGCGCCTGATCCACCTGGAGTAATCAGAATTCGCTCCGGGTCAATATCCAGCCCGTAGCGTTGTTGATAAAACCCCGAGATGGCTTGGCGCAGCTCTGGCAGGCCGCGGGCCGCGGTGTAGCGGGTTTTACCCGCCGCCAACGCCGCTTGCCCTGCCGCAATGATGGGCTCGGCGGTGGTGAAGTCAGGCTCACCGATCTCCAGGTGAATTACATCGTGCCCCGCCGCTTGCAACTCATTGGCTCGGGCCAATAATGCCATCACGTGGAACGGTTCGATTGCGCGGCTTCGCGCACTGTAAGACTGAGCCATGAGCCTGCCTTCCTGGGTAAGCAAAAGCCCGATTCTACCCAAGGCCGTGCTCAAGGGAGAGCTAAATACAGTCTTAACACCAGCGCGAGTAGAACCAAACGGCGCAAGCCCCGGTCACAGCTCGACTAAAATTAATATTCAGCCATTAATCTCAAGCACCACAGGCGTTGTACACAATCATCGGCCACAGGCCAGACAACAGGGAGTAGCGCGGCCCGATTTGATCTGGTAAGTTCGCCCGCTTGCAGCCGCAGGGCCGGCAGGTGTCGGTGATGTTGCAATCCTGCGCAATGGATTAGAAGAATGAGAGGCGGTCCATTTCATGCCCACACAAGCAAAGCAACAGAATAGTCAACTTAGCGGCTTCGAACCCTACGTTGAAAAGAAGGGTGAAGAGTACATGGGCGAGCCCATGCGCAAGCACTTCACCAAGATTCTGCAAAAGTGGAAACAGGACTTGATGCAGGAAGTCGACCGCACCGTTGATCATATGAAAGACGAAGCGGCAAACTTTCCTGACCCGGCCGACCGCGCTAGCCAGGAAGAAGAATTCAGCCTGGAACTGCGTGCCCGCGATCGCGAGCGCAAGCTGATCAAGAAAATCGACAAGACGCTGCAATTGATCGAAGACGAAGAATACGGCTGGTGCGAGTCCTGTGGCGTTGAGATCGGTATTCGCCGACTCGAAGCACGCCCGACTGCTGACATGTGCGTAGACTGCAAAACCTTGGCTGAAATCAAGGAAAAACAAGTCGGCAAATAACCGCTGGCTTGACCAAATGGGGCGTGCGAACGCCCCATTTTTGTTTTTGCGATATGACCGCGTACCGTGGCAACAGCCAAAGGTTGGGTACGATGACGCTGTCGTCGTAACGTCAGGCTCTGCGCTACGGCAGACCACTCTTGCACGCTGGGTCCACCATCGCTTCGCACTCTGACGCAGCCTTCGGCAGTTGCTACGGAATTATGCAATGACCGCTCCTTGCTCAAACCCCTCTTACATCGGGCGCTTCGCCCCAACCCCCAGTGGCCATTTGCACTTTGGCTCACTGGTCGCTGCCCTCGCCTCTTATCTTGACGCCCGCTCAGTGGGTGGCCGCTGGTTGCTGCGCATGGAAGACCTAGATCCCCCGCGTGAAATGCCCGGCGCCCAAACCGCCATTCTGCAGGCCCTTGAGCGCTATGGCTTTGAATGGGATGGGACGTTGATACGCCAAAGCGAACGTCACGAGGCTTACGCCCAGGTTGTGGATAAATTGTTCAGCCAAGGCCTGGCCTATGCCTGCACCTGCTCGCGTAAACAACTCGAGGGCTACAACGGTATCTATCCCGGCTTTTGCCGGAACGCCGGCCACCCGATGGAAAACGCAGCCATCCGCTTGCGGGTGCCTGAACTGCACTACGCCTTCACCGATCGCGTGCAAGGCAGGTATGGCCAACATGTAGGACGCGAGGTCGGCGACTTCATCATTCGCCGCCGCGACGGGCTGTATGCCTACCAGTTAGCGGTGGTACTCGATGATGGCACCCAAGGTGTTACCGATATCGTGCGCGGCGCCGACTTGCTGGACTCAACACCGCGCCAGCTTTACCTGCAAGAGCTGCTGGGATTGTCACAACCGCGCTACCTGCACGTGCCGCTGATCGTGCAACCCGACGGCCACAAACTGGGCAAGTCCTACCGCTCGCCCCCCCTGACGCCCGAGCAAGCCACGCCGCTGCTGTTACGTGCCCTGCGCGCGCTGGGCCAGCCCACTGACGACAGCCTTGCGCACGCAAGCCCGCGTGAGGTTCTTGAGTGGGGCGTAGCGCACTGGGACGCCGGGCTGATCCCGCGCGCGCTCACCTTGCAAGAAGCGCAATTACGCTGACACCTCTTGCAGGTTGCCAGCCATCCGTTACCATCGCCGCACGTTTTTGGGCATGCGGCCCGTAAAAGTGAGGCCAGGATGTATATCTATCGATTGGTCCTGTTGCTGGTGGTCGGGATCTACCTGTTTTCCCCTGCCATCATGGATTGGTGGATCAATGCGACAGGTGCCTGGTATCGGCCCTACCTGCTCTGGCTGATTCTGATCGTGGTGACCTTTATTCTTCAGAGCCAAAAAGATGCCGATGAGCTTTAGCCTGACCCAGATGGTGCTCGTCAGCGCCGCGTACCTGCTGGTGCTGTTCGGTGTGGCCTGGATCAGCGAGCGCGGGATGATCCCGCGCGCCATTATTCGTCACCCGCTGACCTACACCCTGTCACTGGGTGTCTATGCCAGTGCCTGGGCGTTTTATGGCACGGTGGGGCTGGCTTACGAATACGGTTACGGATTCCTCTCCAGTTACCTCGGCGTTTCAGGGGCTTTTCTTCTAGCGCCTGTACTGCTTTACCCCATTCTGAAAATCACTCGCACGTACCAACTGTCCTCACTCGCCGACTTGTTTGCTTTCCGCTTTCGCAGCACATGGGCCGGCGCGCTCACCACCATCTTTATGCTGATTGGCGTGCTACCGCTGTTAGCCCTGCAAATCCAGGCCGTGGCAGACTCCATCAGCATCCTCACCCGCGAACCCGTGCAACACCGTGTCGCACTCAGCTTCTGCGCCATGATCACGCTGTTCACTATTTTCTTCGGTTCCCGGCACATCGCGACGCGCGAGAAACACGAAGGGCTGGTCTTCGCCATCGCGTTTGAGTCCGTCATCAAACTGCTCGCCATCGGCGGGGTGGGCCTCTATGCGCTATACGGCGTATTTGATGGCCCGCAACAACTTGAGGTGTGGCTGCAACAAAATCAGACCGCACTGGCCTCTTTGCATACCCCTCTGCAAGAAGGCCCGTGGCGCACTCTGCTGTTGGTGTTTTTTGCCTCGGCCATTGTGATGCCGCACATGTATCACATGACCTTCACCGAAAACCTCAACCCCAGGGCGCTGGTCAGCGCCAGCTGGGGCCTGCCGTTGTTCCTGCTGCTGATGAGCCTCGCAGTGCCGCTCATTTTGTGGGCCGGACTAAAGCTGGGCGCGACCACCAACCCCGAATATTTCACCCTGGGCATTGGCATTGCTGCCAACAGTAAATCGCTGGCCTTGCTGGCTTATATCGGCGGCTTATCCGCTTCCAGCGGGCTGATTATTGTGACCACGCTGGCTCTCTCGGGCATGGCCTTGAATCACTTGGTGCTGCCGCTTTATCAGCCACCGGCTGAAGGCAACATCTACCGCTGGCTGAAATGGACGCGCCGCGCCCTGATCGTCGCCATCATCATGGCCGGCTATGGCTTTTACTTGTTGCTGGGCGCCGAACAAGACCTGGCCAACCTTGGCATCGTCGCGTTTGTCGCCACCCTGCAATTTCTGCCGGGCGTACTCTCTGTCTTGTACTGGCCAACCGCCAACCGTCGCGGCTTTATCGCCGGACTGCTCGCAGGTATCGCGGTCTGGATGATCAGCATGCTGCTTCCGCTGATTGGCAACTTTCAGGGCTTCTACATTCCGTGGCTGGACATGATCTACGTGCTGGACGACACCAGTTGGCACATGGCTGCCATTGCGTCACTGGCCGCCAACGTACTGATGTTCACCTTGATTTCGTTGTTCACCAACGCCAGCCCAGAAGAAGCCAGCGCCGCTGAAGCCTGTGCGGTAGATAACGTGCGCCGCCCGCAGCGACGTGAACTGCATGCCGCCTCGCCGCAAGAGTTCGCCACCCAACTGGCCAAGCCATTGGGAGCCAAGGCCGCGCAAAAAGAAGTCGAGCAAGCGTTGCGCGACCTTTATCTACCCTTCGACGAACGCCGCCCGTATGCCTTGCGCCGCTTGCGCGACCGTATCGAAGCCAACCTCTCCGGGTTGATGGGGCCCAGCGTCGCTCAGGATATGGTCGAAACCTTCTTGCCCTACAAGTCAGGCGGCGAAAACTACGTCACCGAAGACATACACTTCATTGAAAGTCGGCTAGAGGACTACCACTCACGCTTGACCGGTCTGGCGGCCGAACTCGACGCCTTACGTCGTTACCATCGCCAAACACTGCAAGAGTTGCCGATGGGCGTGTGCTCGCTGGCCAAGGACCAAGAGATCCTGATGTGGAACAAAGCCATGGAAGAGCTGACCGGCATCCCGGCTCAGCGCGTGGTGGGTTCGCGCCTTAATACGCTGGGTGATCCCTGGCGCCAGCTGTTGCAAGGTTTTATTGAGCTGCCCGATGAGCACTTGCACAAACAACACCTGGCCCTGGACGGTCAAACCCGCTGGCTAAACCTGCACAAGGCCGCCATCGACGAACCGTTGGCGCCCGGCAACAGTGGCTTGGTACTGCTCGTCGAAGACCTCACTGAAACCCAAATGCTCGAAGACAAACTCGTGCATTCGGAGCGACTGGCAAGCATCGGCCGTCTGGCGGCAGGGGTTGCCCATGAAATCGGCAACCCTGTCACCGGGATCGCCTGCCTGGCGCAGAATCTGCGTGAAGAGCGCGAAGATGACAGCGAGCTGACCGAAATCAGCGGCCAGATCCTTGAGCAAACCAAACGTATCTCACGCATTGTGCAGTCCTTGATGAGTTTCGCTCACGCGGGCAGCCATCAGCACACGGACGAGCCCGTTTGTCTGGCAGAGGTGGCTCAGGATGCCATCGGTCTACTGGCCTTGAACCGGCGCAATTTTGAAGTGCAGTTTTATAACTTGTGCGATCCCGACCACTGGGTCGAAGGTGATCCGCAGCGCCTGGCGCAAGTGCTGATCAACTTGCTGTCCAACGCCCGCGACGCCTGCCCTGCCGGCAGCGCCGTACGGGTCAAAAGCGAAGCCAGCGAACACACCGTCGACCTGATCGTAGAGGACGAGGGCACGGGCATCCCGAAGAACATCATGGACCGCCTGTTCGAACCGTTCTTCACCACCAAAGACCCTGGGGAAGGCACCGGTCTGGGCCTTGCACTGGTCTATTCCATCGTTGAAGAGCATTATGGACAAATCACCATCGACAGCCCGGCTGACATTCAAAGCCAGCGCGGAACCCGTATCCGGGTGACACTACCGCGCCATGTCGAAGCGACGTCCGCTGTGAACTGAGACCGTCGAGAGAACTGAATCAATGCCGCATATTTTGATCGTCGAAGACGAAACAATCATCCGCTCCGCGTTGCGCCGTTTGTTGGAGCGTAATCAGTACCAGGTCAGCGAAGCAGGCTCGGTGCAGGAAGCTCAAGAGCGTTTCAGCATTCCCTCGTTCGACCTGATTGTCAGCGATCTGCGCTTGCCAGGGGCACCTGGCACCGAGTTGATCAAGCTGGGCGAAGGCAAACCGGTGCTGATCATGACCAGCTATGCCAGCCTGCGCTCAGCGGTTGACTCGATGAAAATGGGCGCCGTCGACTACATCGCCAAACCGTTTGATCACGATGAGATGCTGCAAGCCGTCGCACGTATTTTGCGTGATCGCCAAAACGCTCAAAGCCAGCCTGCCGAGCGCCCAGCCAAAGCGTCGGGCGCCGATAAAAGCGCGAGCGATAACTGTAATGGCGAAATCGGCATCATCGGTTCATGCCCGCCTATGCAGGATCTGTACAGCAAGATCCGCAAAGTGGCGCCCACCGACTCCAATGTCCTGATCCAGGGTGAGTCCGGTACCGGTAAAGAACTGGTAGCCCGCGCGCTGCATAACCTCTCCAAGCGCGCCAAAGCGCCGATGATCTCGGTTAACTGTGCGGCGATTCCTGAGTCGTTGATTGAATCTGAGTTGTTCGGCCACGAAAAAGGGGCCTTCACCGGCGCCAGCGCAGGCCGTGCAGGCTTGGTTGAAGCGGCCGATGGCGGCACTTTGTTCCTTGATGAAATCGGTGAGCTGCCACTGGAAGCACAAGCCCGTCTGCTGCGGGTGTTACAAGAGGGCGAAATTCGCCGTGTGGGTTCGGTGCAATCGCAAAAGGTCGATGTGCGCCTGATCGCAGCCACCCACCGAGACCTCAAGAGCCTGGCCAAAATTGGCCAGTTCCGTGAAGACTTGTACTACCGCCTGCACGTCATTGCCCTCAAGTTGCCGGCATTGCGTGAACGTGGCGCGGACGTAAACGAAATCGCCCATGCCTTCCTCGCCCGTCAAAGTGCCCGAGTGGGGCGCACCGACTTGAAGTTTGCTCCCGATGCCGAACAAGCCATTCGACATTACACGTGGCCAGGCAACGTACGAGAACTAGAAAACGCCGTAGAGCGTGCTGTGATTCTGTGCGAAAGCCCGGAAATTTCAGCCGAACTGCTGGGCATCGACATCGAGTTGAGCGATCTGCAAGACGACGACTTTATCGGCCTGGGCCCACAACAGGGCATCAGTAGCGGTAACACCAGCCATGACCCGACTGAAGACCTGTCGCTGGAAGACTACTTCCAGCACTTTGTGCTTGAGCATCAGGACCACATGACGGAGACCGAACTGGCGCGAAAACTGGGCGTGAGTCGTAAATGCTTGTGGGAACGGCGCCAGCGCCTGGGTATTCCACGCAGAAAAACCGGTGTCACCAGCGAAGGGTAACGTGACAGGTAACACGGCCGACGGTGAAAAAACTGTTACCGCACGCTAAACACGTAACAAAAGCCGGGTCTTACGGTAACGAAGGCCCGGCTTTTTTTTGCGCTAAAAAACATGAAAACCCAGAAAGACCCTTATTTTGCTGGGCCGGACAAAAGTTGGCACGACCCCTGCTATATGTATTCGTACAAGAACAATAAGAATCACAGCAACACACAATAAAAATAAGACGTATCGGCTCACGCATAACAAGAACAACACGGCGGAGGCGCAGCTAACTGATTCTTTTGGAGAGGTGTTGTCATTGGGGCTTGCCCCACGACTAGGCAGAGAACAACAAAAACTGCACTTAAAGCAGAGCCTGAACTAGTTGGATCACTGATCACATCAACACAGCGACCAAAGCAATCCGTTTGCTCTTATCTCCCGATTGGGAGGGTTACACAGGTAAAACTTGGGTAACCAGGGCAATTAACAAAAACAAAAAGCCCGCAACCAATAATAAAAATAGAGCACGCAACTAATTCTGGGGGAGCTTCGGCTCCCCTTGTGGTTCCTGACATTCAGAAAAATTTACAGCCCGTCTGGCCCGGTACTCTCGTAACGACCAAGGCCACTAGAGGCAATCGACAGGCTACGCGTCCTACACCATCCCCTGACTAAATGCTAGAATCCCCGCCCATCATGCGGTCATTCTTCGTTTTGGCCGAACATTCCTTCAAACAGTGCATCCCATGCTGAAGAAGCTGTTCCAGTCATTCCGTTCTCCCAAGCGTCGTACGCAACAACTGCGCAGCACCCCTGAAGTGCTCAACAGCAGCCAACATTCGCTGCAACGTGCCCAGTTCAGCCGCTACGCGGTCAACATTGTCGAACGCCTGCAAAACGCCGGTTACCAGGCTTATCTGGTCGGCGGTTGCGTACGCGACATGCTGCTCAACATCACACCCAAAGACTTTGACGTGGCCACCAGCGCTACGCCAGAACAAGTGCGTGCCGAATTTCGCAATGCGCGAATCATCGGTCGTCGCTTCAAGTTGGTGCACATCCACTTTGGGCGCGAAATCATCGAGGTGGCGACCTTCCGTGCCAATCATCCGCAAAACGACGAAGAGGAAGACAGCAACCAGTCCTCGCGTAACGAAAGCGGGCGTATTTTGCGCGACAACGTCTACGGCACCCTCGAAGAAGACGCCCAACGTCGCGACTTCACGATCAATGCCCTGTATTACGACCCGGTCAGCGAGCGCATTCTCGATTACGCCAATGGTGTACACGACATCCGCAATCGCCTGCTGCGCCTCATTGGCGATCCGCAACAGCGTTACCAGGAAGACCCGGTGCGCATGCTGCGGGCGGTACGGTTTGCCGCCAAGCTGAACTTCGGGATTGAAAAACACACCGCCGCGCCGATCCGCGAGCTGGCCCCCATGCTGCGCGAAATCCCGTCGGCTCGCCTGTTCGAAGAAGTGCTCAAGCTCTTCCTCTCCGGTAACGCCTGCGACACCTTCGAGATGCTGGTCGACCTTGAGTTGTTCGATCCCTTGTTCCCGGCCAGTGCCGAAGCTTTGGAGCACAACCCGACCTACACCCACACCTTGATCAGCGAAGCGTTGCGCAACACAGATCTGCGAATCAAGCAGGGTAAACCGGTGACCCCGGCGTTCCTGTTTGCAGCCCTGTTGTGGCCTGCTCTGCCCGCCCGTATTTTGCGCCTGCAAGACCAAGGCATGCCGCCTATTCCTGCCATGCAAGAAGCCGCGCACGAACTGATCGCCGAACAGTGCCAGCGCATTGCAATTCCCAAGCGCTTCACAATGCCGATTCGCGAAATTTGGGACATGCAAGAGCGTCTGCCGCGTCGCAGCGGCAAACGTGCCGACATGCTGCTCGACAATCCGCGCTTCCGTGCCGGTTACGACTTTTTGCTGTTGCGTGAAAGCGCTGGCGAGCAGACCAACGGCCTGGGCGAATGGTGGACCGACTATCAGGATGCCAACGACAGTGGCCGCCGCGACATGATTCGCGACCTGAGCAACGCCAAGGACGATGGCACCGGCCCTGCACCGCGTAAACGCCGCCGTACAGGCGCTAACAAGCGCAAACGCAGCGCTGGCGCCGACGAGTAAGTGATGGAACGCATCTACATTGGAATGGGCAGTAATCTGGCTGACCCGGCCGAGCAATTGCGCAACGCGGTAGAGGCGATTGCGCAACTGCCCAACTCGGTGTTTGTCGGGGTCTCAGCGTTCTATCAAAGCGACTCCCTGCTGCCAGGCCAACCGCGTTACACCAACGCAGTGGCAACCATCGAGACTCACATGGCCCCCCTTGAGCTGCTCGATGCTTTGCAAGCCATCGAAAACGACCAAGGCCGTGAGCGACTTGAGCGCTGGGGGCCGCGCACGCTGGACCTCGACATCCTGCTGTTCGGCAATCAGCTGATCGACGAGCCTCGGCTCAAGGTCCCGCATTACCACATGCACGCCCGTCCTTTCGTGCTGTACCCCTTGGCCGAGCTGGCGCCCGCTTCGCTCAAACTGGCCGATGGCCGCAGCCTTGAACAACTTCTCAAAGACTGCCCCTTTGTCGGTCTTGAGCGCCTGCCCGGCTTAGCTGAATCGAATCAATTAGCGCGGTAACACATCGGCGGTAACACCTCTAATTGACTTCCCGTGTCCTCGTCACGACTATAGGCATCCCGCTGCCACCTACCCGGTGGCGCAATGTGAAAAGCAGGCCGTTTAGCACCTCTATAAAGGTGTGCCTGCTTATAACGATGAATCACGCGCGTTGCTCGCAGTGGTTATCGCACTGCCTGACGAGGATCCTTTTCATGCCAGCTATTACCCTGACCACCCTGCAAAGCCTTAAGCAAAAAGGTGAAAAAATCACCATGCTGACGTGCTATGACGCCACCTTCGCACATGCCTGCAACCAGGCCGGTGTAGAAGTGTTACTGGTGGGCGACTCCCTGGGCATGGTCTTGCAAGGGCATGACAGCACCCTGCCTGTTTCCAACGATGACATGGCGTATCACGTGGCGTGCGTTAAACGCGGCAATCAGGACGCCCTGATACTCGCCGACCTGCCTTTTATGGCGAACGCCACCCTTGAGCAAACGCTGAACAACAGCGCACAACTTATGAGGGCGGGCGCGCACATGGTCAAGGTCGAAGGTGCCGTCTGGCTGGCCGAATCCATCCGCCTGCTGACTGAGCGCGGCATTCCTGTGTGCGCGCACATGGGCCTGACGCCACAAACGGTAAACGTATTGGGCGGTTACAAGGTACAAGGCCGTAACGAAAACCAGGCACGCCAGATGCGTGCAGATGCGATTGCACTGGAACAAGCCGGTGCCGCCATGTTGCTGCTCGAATGCGTGCCAAGCGAACTGGCGAAAGAAATCACCCACGCGGTGAAAATCCCTGTGATCGGCATCGGCGCCGGCAGTGATACCGACGGTCAAGTGTTGGTGCTGCATGACATGCTTGGCTTGTCCTTGACTGGCCGCGTGCCAAAATTCGTGAAGAACTTCATGGCCGGCCAACCTGACATTCAATCGGCTCTCAGCGCCTACGTGACTGAAGTCAAAGCCGTCAGCTTTCCTGGCACCGAACACGGATTCTCTGCATGAACACAGTAAAAACCGTTCGCGAGTTGCGCGCAGCCATCGCCCGCGCACGTAGCGAAGGCAAACAAATCGGCCTGGTACCGACTATGGGTAACTTGCACAGCGGCCATGCCGCGCTGGTCAGCAAGGCGGCGCAGCAGGCCGATTTCGTGGTCGCGAGCATTTTCGTCAACCCTCTGCAATTTGGGGCCAACGAAGACCTCGACACCTACCCGCGCACCCTCGCTGCCGATCAGGAAACACTCCTGCAAGCAGGCTGTAACCTGCTGTTTGCTCCAACGGTGGATGAAATGTACCCCCACGGGATGACGGGGCTAACCCGCGTCACTGCGGCTCAATTGAGCAATGAGCTCTGCGGCAGCCGTCGCCCTGGGCATTTCGATGGCGTCACCACGGTCGTCAACAAACTGTTCAACATGGTTCAGCCCGATCTGGCGATCTTTGGTCAGAAGGACTACCAGCAATTGGCCGTTATTCGCGCCATGGTGCTCGACCTGAACATGCCCGTCCAAATCATCGGCGAACCGACTGTACGCGCCGAAGACGGTTTGGCCTTGTCCTCGCGCAATGGCTACCTGAATGAAGAGCAGCGTGCCTTGGCGCCTGCCCTGTATCGCCACCTGCGCGAAATGGCAGACGCCATCAAAGCCGGTGAACGCGACTACGCCACGCGGGTGACCCAACAGGCGGCCCACCTTGAAGCCATCGGGTTGCGAGTGGATTATCTGGAAGTTCGCCACGCAACGACGTTGCTGCCCGCGCAAACCAGTGACCGGGATCTGGTCATTCTGGTCGCGGCCTATTTGGGCACTACGCGCTTGATCGACAACATCCACCTGAACCTGGACAACACGCTCTGATTGATAGCTGGCGCGTCAGCCGCACCCGATAAAGAAACACTGAAACGATTCACCGGGCATCACACGGTCGTGACAAAAGTTACAGCCCGGCGTCAGACAAAGCCAAGACAGATGCAGGCACTAGGGTTAATGTGATCGCCCTGCTTGTGTCCGATGTGCATTTGCAGGTCAACCGATGCCTCCCGAGGTTAATCAGGAGGTTTCGGGGTTTTCAGTGTCCAACAGGCAGTTCAAGCAAAAAAGGATATCCGCAGCGATGGCGTACTACCGCACTCCTCACGACGTTACCGCTCTGCCCGCTTGGCAAGCGTTGAAGCAACACCGCGCCAGCATGCAAAACTTCAGCATGCGCGATGCGTTTAACAGCAACCCAAAACGTTTTGAAGATTTCACCCTGAGCAGCTGCGGGCTGTTTTTGGACTATTCAAAAAACCTGATCACTGACCAAACCCGTTCGTTGCTGGTCGATCTGGCCAACGAAGTCGATCTTCAGGGCGCGATCAAATCGTTATTCTCGGGGGAGATCGTCAATGCCTCCGAAGGCCGTCCGGCCTTGCACACCGCGCTGCGCCGCCCAGTAGCCGACAAGCTGTCGGTCAACGGTGCGGACATCATGCCCGAGGTGCACAAAGTCCTGAACAAGATGACCGAGCTGGTCGGTCGCATTCACGAAGGCCTGTGGCGCGGTTACACCGACAAACCGATTACCGACATCGTGAACATTGGCATCGGCGGCTCGTTCCTTGGCCCTGAGCTGGTGTCCGAAGCGCTGTTGTCCTACGCGCAAAAAGGCGTTCGCTGTCATTACCTGGCGAACATCGACGGCAGTGAATTCCACGAGCTGTCGCACAAGCTGCGCGCCGAAACCACGCTGTTCATCGTGTCGTCGAAATCGTTCAACACCCTCGAAACCCTCAAAAATGCCCAAGCGTCCCGCGCGTGGTACTTGGCGCAAGGCGGTTCGGAAGCTGAACTGCATCGCCACTTCATCGCCGTGTCGAGCAACAACGAGGCCGCGGTCGCGTTTGGTATTCGCGAAGAAAACATCTTCCCGATGTGGGACTGGGTGGGTGGGCGTTATTCGCTGTGGTCGGCCATCGGCTTGCCAATTGCCCTGGCGATCGGCATGTCCAACTTCAAAGAACTGTTGTCCGGCGCCTACAGCATGGACCAACACTTCCAGACCGCCCCGTTCGAACAGAACATGCCGGTGTTGATGGCAGCGCTTGGCGTTTGGTACGGCAACTTCTGGGGCGCGCAAAGCCACGCGATCCTGCCGTACGACCACTACCTGCGCAACATCACCAAACACTTGCAGCAGCTGGACATGGAATCCAACGGCAAAAGCGTGCGTCAGGACGGCACCCCCGTGTCCACCGACACCGGCCCGGTGATTTGGGGGGGCGTGGGCTGCAATGGCCAGCATGCGTATCACCAGCTGCTGCACCAAGGCACCCAATTGATTCCGGCCGATTTTATCGTGCCGATTGTCAGCTTCAACCCGGTCGCCGACCACCATCAGTGGCTCTATGCCAACTGCCTGTCGCAAAGCCAGGCCCTGATGCTGGGCAAAACCCGCGCCGAAGCCGAAGCCGAATTGCGCGAACAGGGCATGCCCGAAGACGCCGTGCAAAAGCTCGCGCCGCATAAAGTGATTCCGGGCAACCGTCCAAGCAACACCTTGGTGGTTGAACGCATCAGCCCGCGTCGCCTTGGCGCGCTGGTGGCGCTGTATGAGCACAAAGTGTTCGTGCAAAGCGTGATCTGGGGCATCAACGCCTTCGACCAGTGGGGCGTAGAGTTGGGCAAAGAACTGGGCAAAGGCGTTTACTATCGCCTCACCGGCAGCCTCGAAGAGCCTGCCGATGATGCGTCAACGCAAGGCCTGATCAACTACTTCCGCGGTCGCCATCGCGGTTGATTGAGCGCCAGCCAGTCTTCACGACTGGCTGGCGGCACCGAGACGCCATGGAATTTATCCGCCGCCCCATCGAACGCCAAATCATGAGTCTGACCGGCCTTTCGCTCGGCCAGCTCGACCTCGAAAACCCCAAGGGCGACCCCGGCCTGTTCGGCCCCGACTCCATCAGCTGGCAAGTACACGGTGATTTCACCAGCATGCTGATCGGCGGCATCAGCGCCCTGATGCTGCAAGCCTTGCACCCTCTGGCACTGGCCGGGGTGTGGGATCACTCCAATTTCAGACTCGACATGCTGGGGCGATTGCGTCGCACTGGCCAGTTCATCTCTGGCACCACTTTTGGCTCCTCAGGCGATGCCGACTGGCTGATCGACAAAGTACGCCGCATTCACCTGCAAGTGACCGGCACCGGACTTGACGGCCGGCCCTATGCTGCCAGTGACCCGCAATTACTGACGTGGGTGCATGTGGCGGAAGTCAGTAACTTCCTTGCCGCTCATTTGCGCTATCGCAATCCGGATTTGTCCCCAGCCGATCAAGACCGTTACTACGACGAAATTGCCGTGGTCGCTGAACGCCTGGGCGCTACAGACGTGCCCCGCTCACGCCAGCACATCGCAGACTACCTGCAAGCCATACGCCCGCAGTTGCTGTGTGATGAGCGCAGCCATGAAGTGATTCGCCTGTTGCTCAACGCCCCGGCCCCCAGTTTGCTGGCCAAACCATTTGCCGCGTTGATGATGCAAGCCGGCATCGACTTGCTGCCCGACTGGGCCAGTGATCAGTTGGGGCTACATCAACGTCCGCCGACACGCACGCTGATCCGCGCCACAGTCAACAGCACTGCGCCGGTTCTGCGCTGGGCAGTGCGCAATGGCTCGGTACAAAGGGCGCAGCGACGCATGGGCCGGTACGGTGGGTAACCGCCGTGCCATCACACAAGGACGCTCATCTCTGTGCGCCAGCCGTGACGAGACGATGCCGCTGTTTGTATGCCACCATGGCGCTTGATTCCTACCGCTGCGTCTGACGCGGCCTCTCCAATAATAATCAGGACTCCCGCTATGCAAGACGTTGTCATCGTTGCCGCTACCCGCACTGCCGTCGGCAGCTTTCAAGGCTCACTGGCCCATGTACCCGCTGTCGACTTGGGCGCCGCGGTCATTCGCCAACTGCTCGAAAAAACCGGTCTGGAGGGTGCACAGGTCGATGAAGTCATCATGGGGCAAGTCCTCACCGCGGGTGCAGGTCAAAACCCGGCACGCCAGGCAGCCATCAAGGCCGGCCTGCCATTTGCCGTGCCAGCAATGACGCTCAACAAAGTCTGCGGCTCCGGGCTCAAAGCGCTGCATTTGGCTGCCCAGGCCATCCGTTGTGGCGACGCTGACGTGATCATCGCAGGCGGCCAGGAAAACATGAGCCTGTCCAACTACATCGTGCCCGGCGCCCGAACCGGCCTGCGCATGGGCCATAGCCAAATCGTCGACACCATGATCAGCGATGGCCTGTGGGATGCATTCAATGATTACCACATGGGCATCACCGCAGAGAACCTTGTGGATAAGTACGGCATCAGTCGCGAAGACCAGGATGCCTTTGCCGCCGCCTCGCAGCGCAAAGCCATCGAAGCCATTGAGACCGGGCGTTTTGTGGACGAAATCACGCCGATTTTGATCCCGCAACGCAAAGGTGATCCGATCGCGTTTGCCACAGACGAACAACCGCGCGCGGGCACGACGGCCGAATCGCTGGCCAAGCTTAAACCTGCGTTCAAAAAAGACGGATCTGTCACAGCAGGTAATGCCTCCTCACTCAATGATGGTGCAGCCGCCGTCATGCTGATGAGTGCGACCAAAGCCCGTGAGCTGGGTTTACCGGTACTGGCTAAAATCGCGGCCTACGCCAACGCCGGTGTAGACCCGGCCATCATGGGCATTGGTCCCGTGAGCGCGACTCAACGCTGCCTGACTAAAGCAGGCTGGACGCTGGCGCAACTGGACCTGATCGAGGCCAACGAAGCCTTCGCGGCGCAAGCCTTGTCGGTCGGCAAAGCGCTGGATTGGGACGCGAACAAGGTCAACGTCAACGGGGGGGCAATTGCCATTGGTCATCCGATTGGCGCGTCGGGCTGTAGGATTCTGGTCACCCTGCTCCACGAAATGCTCAAGCGTGACGCTAAAAAAGGCCTCGCCACT
This sequence comes from Pseudomonas sp. TAA207, assembly GCF_001529285.1. Lineage (NCBI taxonomy): Bacteria > Pseudomonadati > Pseudomonadota > Gammaproteobacteria > Pseudomonadales > Pseudomonadaceae > Pseudomonas > Pseudomonas sp. TAA207. The sequence continues at coordinate 32,927 of NZ_LLWJ01000060.1, forward strand.
TTGTGCATCGGCGGTGGACAGGGTGTAGCTCTGGCGCTCGAACGCGAATAACGGCCACCTCAGGGCGTAAAGCCTCGCTCATGTATAGCCCGTAGCGCTGACGGGTGATGCGAGGCTGCGTCCGGCGGCAAAACCGTCGTAAATTCCATGTGCGCGATGTACCCGCAATACCATTTTCTAAGGCAGGTCGACGGCTTCGCCCTCGGACGTCGCCTCCGGCAACTGTTACACACACCAACAGTCCATCCTTTTACGCCTCGATAGCGTCTATACGAACAGCGTAGCCAGCCCGATGAGGCTGTGCGCACCCCTAAACCTTCACGCGATTCTGTTAAACTCGCGCGCCCTATCTGTCCCCCAAGGCGCAACGCATGTCTTCCTTGAATCAGGCGCTGCGCGCCGCCCTCGATAACCGTCACGACTTGCTGGCCGAGCTGCACGCTCAAAGCACTGACTGTTATCGCCTTTTCCACGGCAGCCAGGAAGGCGCTGGCGGTCTGACTATCGACCGCTACGGCCCGCAACTGCTGGTGCAAAGCTTTCACCAGCGCCTTGAGCGCGATGATTTGCTGCAATTGCATGAAGCAATCAATCGGCACTTGGGCCTGGAACTGCTGCTGGTCTACAACGACCGCTCTCAGGGCAATTCACGTATTGATCGCGAAGACACCGTCTACCGCGCCGAAGACGCCGCATTGGCAGACATGATCGGCCACGAATGGGGCCTGAAGTACCGTGTGCGCGGCCGTCACGCGGGGCAAGACCCTCTGCTGTTTCTCGACCTGCGCAACGCGCGCGGCTGGGTCAAACAGCACAGCGCCGGCAAGCGCGTGCTTAACTTGTTCGCCTACACCTGTGGCGTTGGCTTAAGCGCTGCGGCAGGCGGCGCAAGCGAGGTCTGCAATCTGGACTTTGCTGAAGGCAACTTGGCGGTCGGACGCGAAAACGGGCTGCTAAATCCCGAATTGCCCACGATGAAGTTTGTGCAATCGGACTATTTCGCTGCCATTCGCCAACTGGCGGGATTGCCGATTATCCAGCGTCGCCACAAGCTGCCCGCTTACCCGCGCATGGATCAGCGTGAATACGACCTGGTGCTGCTGGACCCTCCCGCGTGGGCCAAGAGTGCTTTCGGCACGGTAGACCTGTTGCGCGACTATCAAAGCCTGCTCAAACCCGCGGTATTGGCCACCGCGCCGGATGGCGTGCTGATCTGTTGCAATAATCTGGCGAAAGTCAGCATGGACGACTGGCGCGAGCAAGTCCTTCGCTGTGCTGAGAAAGCCGGCCGCCCTGTCCGGGACTGGCAAGTGCTGAATCCGGCCAGCGACTTTCCGTCAATGGACCAGCAGCCGCCACTAAAGACGCTGATCCTACAGTTCTAAGCGCCTAATCTCGCACGCAAAAAGTCCTACTAAAAATAAGGCGATCGTCTCGGAACCAGAATCGCGTGCCATACTCCAAGGCACTCCCGACTGCTATAGACGACGCCTCACATGCCCAAAGGATTGATTCGCGCCATTGGCGCCGTGCTGACTGCCCTCGCACTTTATAGCTTGCTGGGTTTTTTGATCCTGCCCGGCATTGGCTTACGCATCATCAACCAGCAGTTGGCCAACTACGCCACCGTGCCCGCCAGGCTCGACCGACTGGAGTTCAACCCGTTCAGTCTGGAGCTGACACTGTGGGGGTTCAAGGTCGGTGAGCCGGGCAAGGAGCAAGTAGGCTTCGAGCGCCTGTACACCAACGTGCAAGCCGACAGCCTGTGGACAAAAGCCTTGCACCTGGCAGACGTGCAACTGGACAAACCCAAGACGCAGCTGTTGTTCAGCAAGGACGGCACGCTGAACCTGACCCAATTGTTCACGTTACCTGCCAGCAAACCTGCGCCCCAGACACCTGACAGCAACCCCTTCCCCCTGCGTATCGACCGCATCGGGCTGGCGGGCGGCTACCTGCATTTTGCTGACTTGCGCCCAAGCGAACCGATCGAGTTTTTGTATGACTCATTGGATCTGGAACTGAAAAACCTCAGCACGCTGCCCGATGACAACGCTGACATGACCTTAGTGGCGGCCGGGCCAGAAGGCGGCCGCATTGACTGGACCGGCACCTTGAGCCTGGTGCCCATTGCATCCGAAGGCACGCTCAAAGTGACTGACGGCAAGATGAAAGTCTGGTGGCCCTATGTGCGAGACGCCCTGCCGCTGGTACTGGAAGACGGGGTGCTGAACTTCAGGACCGACTACACACTGAATCTGTCCAAAGAAACCGAAATGGTCCTGAGCAACGCCTCGACCAGTATCGCCCCGTTCAAAATCAATGCACCGGACGGTCGGCCGCTGGCGCGGCTTGAGCGCCTGGACGTCAGTGATACCCGCGTAGACCTGGCCAAGCAGCAAGTGGTGGTCGGTAAAATCAACAGCAAAAATCTTGAGACTTGGGCCACGCGCGAAGCTGACGGCCAACTTGACTGGCAAAAATTGTTTGCCGGCCAACCGACCAAAACCTCATCCAAAGCCGATGGGCCAGTCACCGTTGAAGCCCCAAAACCGGCACCTGTCGCCCCCAGCAAACCGTGGCAAGTATTGCTCAAGGATGTGCAGCTACGCGATTACCGCGTGCATTTGGCAGATAAAGAACCAAAAACCCCGGTCGCGCTGGACATTGGCCCGTTGAACCTGGACCTGAAAAACTTCGACAGCCTCAATCAGTCACCTTTCAACCTGAAACTCGACACCGGGATTGGCAAGCAAGGCAAGCTCACTGCCAGCGGCGAGATCAATCTAAGCCCGATCAGTGCCAAGCTCAACGTCACCACCCAAGACATCGACCTGCGCGTGGCGCAGGCTTACATCGACCCCTTTATTCGCCTGGAACTGCGCAGCGGTATGCTGGGCAGCGATCTGGCAGTCAACCTGAAAAGCGTCGAGCCACTCGCTTTCAGCGTGGAGGGCAAGGCACAGGTCGACCAACTGCACACACTCGACACCCTCAAAAACCGCGATTTTCTCAAGTGGCAACGTGTGGTACTGGAGAACTTGAATTATCAGCACGGTGACAGCCTGTCGATTGCCAAAGTCAACCTGGCGCAACCGTACGTGCGCTTCATGATCAACGATGATCGCACCACTAACATTGATGACCTGCTGATCCCGCAACCCGCCGACACAGGCGCCAAAAAGGCGACCAAACCCGCCACCAGCAAAGAAAAACCATTGGGCATTCATGTGGGAGGCATCGCGATCAATGACGGGTCGGCCAACTTCGCAGACTTCAGCCTCACGCCCAACTTCGCCACTGCCATTCAGCAACTCAACGGACAGATCGGCACCATCGACAGCCGACAAGCCAAACCGGCGAGCGTCAACATCGCAGGTAAAGTCGACCGGTATGCACCCGTGACGATCAAAGGCAGCGTCAACCCTTTCGACCCCATGGCCAGCCTGGATATTGCCACCAGTTTCAAGCGCGTCGAGCTGACAACCCTGACGCCTTACTCGGGCAAATTTGCGGGCTACCGCATCCGCAAGGGTCGCCTGAATCTGGACCTGCACTACTTGATCACCAAGGGGCAGCTCAAGGCCGAGAACAAACTGGTGGTCGAGCAATTGCAACTGGGCGAAAAGGTCGACAGCCCGGATGCCGTGGATCTGCCGATCAAACTCGCGATTGCTTTGCTCAAGGACACCGACGGCAAAATCTCCATCGAGCTGCCCGTCACGGGCGATTTGAATAACCCGCAATTCAGCGTGATGCCAATTGTTTGGCAAACTCTGCGCAACCTAGTGCTGCGCGCCGCTCAGGCCCCCTTCAAGTTCATTGGCGGGCTGATCAGCGGCGGTGGCGCTGAAGACCTGGGTACCGTGGCCTTCGCACCAGGTTCAAGCGAGCTGAGCCCTGACGCGCAAAAAGCGCTGACCACATTGGCTGCGGCGCTCAAAGAACGCCCGGCACTGCGCCTTGAGATCGAAGGCACCGCCGCACAAAGCAGCGACGGCCCGCTCATTGCACAAGAACGCCTGGAACGCGAATACCAATACAACTACTACAAAATCCTGCAACGCCGAGGCGACAAAGTGCCAGCACAGGCTTCATTACTGAAAGTGCCGGATGATGAAAAAGGCCCATTGCTTGAAGGTATCTACCGCACCCGCCTGAAACAGCAGCCGCCAGCTGAGTGGGCTAAATTGAGCCGTGACGAACGTGCGAAAAAGATGAGTGACGCATTGATCGAATTCTGGAGCAAAAGCGAAGTGCTGTTGCGCCAACTAGGGCAAGACCGCGCCAGTAGCATCAAGGACTTCTTGGTGGACAAAGGCCAATTGGCAGATGAGCGCGTGTACTTTGTGGACGCAACCTTGGGCGAAGCTGAAAGTGATGGCCGGGTGATTTCACCGTTGCACCTGGACAGTGAGTAATTAAGCGGCGGTGAAGATATACAGGAGCGTGCTTGCTCGCGATTGAAATACTGCGGTGGTCAGATGCCGCTCGCAGCAAGCCTGCTCCTCACCGGTGTAGCCACTGAGTAAAAACGTCCCATCGCTCACGCGCGACGTGAGGTTGTGCAGCCAGCGCAATCTCCTTCCCTTTCGACCTACGACGTACGCCGCAGCTTCAAGCCTCGACAGCTGTGACAATGCGTACAGACATAACCCGTAGGAGCCTACGAGAAATACGAGACGCTGATCCGCAGCAGAGCCGCCGTCGTACCATTCAACGAGGCCCGGTTCGCGCCAGATCGCAGCCTTGTGCCTCGACCGCCACTATTGAATTTGGAAGGCCCATCCTTCGCCCAAATAGAACAGCCCCCGACGCAAGCGCCGAGGGCTGTAATGGCCACATCCGTGTGGCCGTCGCATGAACCTATTTCGAAAGCTTCAGGTGCGCAGCTTCAAGCACCTGATCCGGCTTTCCCCCGGTTCTACGAGAAAGGGTTATTACTCAGCTTTCAGACCATCAGCAGCAACGGCTTTCACGCCTTTAACTTTCTTGGCAATGTTCACTGCGGTGGTTTTCTGTGCCTCAGTCACTGCAACAGTGGAGGACAGAGAAACAACACCTTTGTTGGTTTCTACTTTGATGTCAGTACCTGGAATGCCTTTTTCGGTCAGCAGGTCAGATTTAACTTTGGTCGTGATCCAAGTATCAGAAGTAGCTTCTTTAGCTTTAGTCATTTCGCCAGCAGCGACGACCATTGGGGCTTGGGTAGTCGACTGAGCAGCAAATGCGGCATTGGCCATGGTCAGGGTCAGCGCGGTGGCAGTTGCAGTTGCAGCAGCGATAGCGAACTTCTTCATACGAGTAACTCCTGTCTTCTTTAGAATCTGCGCCGTCATCTGGCAGCAGGGTTATGTGTAATATTGCAGGGCTTGTGCCAACTTTATAAAAACAATAAACCCTTATAAAACAGATACTTAGAAGAACTCGATTTTTTCTTACTCGTGCAGATTGCATGACTTGCCCTGCCAGCTACATGCAAGTTGCGGTATTTTCGTCATGGCCTTTGGCCCGTGATGTTGCCGATCTTTTCTTCACACATAAAAAAAGGATCCCGAAGGATCCTTTTTTAAAACACAGGTTTTAGAGGCGATTAAGCTTCCGAAGCCTTGGCTGCTGCGACGTCCTTGATGGACAGTTTGATGCGGCCGCGGTTATCCACGTCCAGCACCAACACTTCCACTTCCTGACCTTCTTTCAGAATGTCAGTCACTTTCTCAACGCGAGCATCGCTCAGCATGGAGATGTGAACCAGGCCGTCTTTACCAGGCAGGATGTTAACGAATGCGCCGAAGTCGACGATACGCTCAACCTTACCGATGTAGATTTTGCCGATTTCAGCTTCAGCGGTGATACCCAGAACGCGCTGGCGCGCCGCTTCTGCTGCTTCTTTGGTTTCGCCGAAGATCTTGATCGAACCGTCGTCTTCGATGTCGATCGAAGCTTTGGTTTCTTCACAGATTGCACGGATAGTCGCGCCACCTTTACCGATAACATCACGGATTTTGTCGGTGTCGATTTTCATCGCGATCATCGTCGGTGCATTAGCCGACAACTCGTTGCGCGAGACAGCAATGATCTGGTTCATCTGACCCAAGATGTTCAGGCGAGCGTCCAGGGCCTGGCCCAGTGCGATCTCCATGATTTCTTCGGTGATGCCTTTGATCTTGATGTCCATCTGCAGCGCAGTAACACCTTTCGCGGTACCCGCTACTTTGAAGTCCATGTCACCCAGGTGGTCTTCGTCACCCAGGATGTCGGTCAGAACGGCGAACTTCTCGCCCTCTTTAACCAGACCCATCGCGATACCGGCAACAGGTGCCTTCATTGGCACGCCAGCGTCCATCAATGCCAGGGAAGCACCGCACACCGATGCCATCGAGCTGGAACCGTTGGACTCAGTGATTTCCGATACGACACGGATGGTGTACGGGAACACGTCGGCAGCAGGCAGCATGGCCTGAACCGAACGACGCGCCAGACGGCCGTGACCGATTTCGCGACGACCTGCGCCACCCATACGACCACACTCACCTACCGAGAACGGAGGGAAGTTGTAGTGCAGCATGAACGGGTCTTTTTTCTCGCCTTCCAGGGTGTCCAGCAGCTGTGCATCACGGGCAGTACCCAGAGTTGCAACAACCAGAGCCTGAGTTTCGCCACGGGTGAACAGAGCCGAACCGTGGGTTTTAGGCAGAACGCCAACTTCAATGTTCAAAGGGCGAACAGTTTTGGTGTCACGACCATCGATACGCGGCTTGCCGTTAACGATGTTTTCGCGAACGGTGCGGTATTCGATTTCGCCGAACGCCGCTTTCACTTCGCTGGCAGAAGGCTGGCCTTCTTCACCGGACAACTTGGCAACCACCTGGTCTTTCAGCTCGCCCAGACGCGCGTAACGATCAGCCTTGACGGTGATGGTGTAAGCCTGGGAGATCGCTTCGCCGAATTCGGCACGGATAGCGCCCAACAGTGCGGTAGCTTCTGGGGCAGCAGCCCAGTCCCACGTTGGTTTTGCAGCTTCGGCAGCCAGCTCTTTAACAGCCTGGATAACAACCTGGAATTCGTCGTGGGCGAACAGTACGGCGCCCAACATTTGGTCTTCGGTCAGCTCTTTAGCTTCCGATTCAACCATCAATACGGCTTCGGACGTACCGGCAACAACCATGTCCAGGCTAGAAGCAGCCAGTTGCTCGTAAGTCGGGTTCAGCAAGTAGCCAGTGCTCTCGTGGTAAGCAACGCGAGCGGCGCCGATTGGACCATCGAAAGGGATACCGGAGATAGCCAGCGCAGCCGAAGTACCGATCATCGCAGCGACGTCCGGATCGGTTTTCTTGCTGGTGGACAGCACGGTGCAGACAACCTGCACTTCGTTCATGAAGCCTTCAGGGAACAGCGGACGGATCGGACGGTCGATCAGTCGCGAAGTCAGGGTTTCTTTCTCGGAAGGACGACCTTCACGCTTGAAGAAACCGCCCGGGATTTTACCCGCGGCGTAGGTTTTTTCCTGGTAGTGAACCGACAGAGGGAAAAAGCCCTTGCCTGGATCAGCTTGCTTGGAGCCGACGACAGTCACCAATACGCTGACGTCATCGTCAACAGTGACCAATACAGCGCCGGAAGCTTGACGGGCGATACGGCCTGTCTCGAGGGTTACGGTCGACTGACCGAACTGGAATTTTTTGATAACCGGGTTCACGGTGTCCTACCTTCTCTTTGTGGCTCTTGGGGAACGGGTTTCTTGCGAAATGCTTGGGCAATGTCGGGCATTGGCCCGACTCAAGATGCTTACGAAAACGGCCAGCAGGGCAAGCTTTCGTAAAGATCCGGCTAGTCCAGATAAAACTTGAGGCTGGAAGCCTGCCGCAAGCCTGTAGGAACCCCACAGACACACAACAGACAACCAGCCTCTAGCAACATCGCTATTAGCGACGCAGACCCAGGCGAGCGATCAGCGCTTTGTAACGCTCAACGTTCTTGCCTTTGAGGTAGTCCAGCAGCTTACGACGCTGGTTTACCATACGGATCAGACCACGACGGGAGTGGTGGTCCTTTTTGTTTTCTTTGAAGTGACCCTGCAAGGTGTTGATGTTGAAGGTCAGCAGTGCAACTTGCACTTCTGGAGAACCTGTATCACCTGGCGCTTGCTGGTAGTCTTTTACGATTTCTGCTTTGTGTTCGATTGTCAGTGCCATGAGGCATTTCCTTTCATAAAGGGGCTCTGCTTGCGCGCAAGACAGATCCAATAGGCCGAGGACAAATCCTCGTATTTAAAAATGAGATGTGACCGTGCCTAATAACAGCCACCCTCGTTTCAGTTCGGCCCGCAACAATGAAATCCCGGCCCGTCCTGCTCCGGTCATTCTGACCGAATCAGTCGACGCGGCGCTATGCGCCCGTCTTCGCTCACTTCACCGATACCGATAAAGCGACCGTTGTGATCTTGTACCCGCACCATGCCGAACTTGGGTGCATCGGGAGCACGTACCGGCTGGCCGTTGAGCCAGTAGAATGCGCTGGCTTCCGAAAAGTGCAGCAATGGCCAATCCAGCAAGCCGCTGTCGGAGGGCATCAGGAAGCGGTCAACAGCTTCATTGCCACCTTCTGCATGCACAGCTTCCAACTCTTCCAGCGTCACCGTCTGGGCCAGACTGAAAGGTCCGGCATGCGTGCGGCGCAACTCTGCAACATAAGCCCCGCACCCCAATTGCTCACCGATATCTTCCACGAGGGTGCGGATATAGGTGCCTTTGGTGCAGTCGACAGCCAGACGCGCGGTGTCGCCTTCGCTGGCCAGTAATTCGAGGCGGGTAATAGTAACAGAACGCGGTTCACGCTCCACCACTTCGCCTGCACGGGCCAGCTTGTAAAGCGGCTGACCATCGCGCTTGAGGGCAGAGTACATCGGGGGTATCTGACTGATTTGCCCACGAAACTTGGGTAAAACAGCTTCGATATCGGAGCGACCAACGGTCACGGGGCGGGTCAGCAAAACATCGCCTTCCGCATCCGCAGTGGTGGTGGTCTTACCCAATTGCATCAAGGTTTCATAACCCTTGTCGGAATCGAGCAGGTATTGCGAAAACTTGGTGGCTTCGCCAAAGCACAACGGCAATACGCCGCTGGCCAAAGGATCGAGGCTACCTGTGTGCCCGGCCTTTTCGGCATTGAGCAGCCAGCGGACTTTCTGCAAGGCCGCGTTGGAGGTGAACCCAAGCGGTTTGTCGAGCAGGATGATACCGCTGACGTTACGACGGATACGCTTGACCTGAGCCACCGGTTACTCCTTGGTGTCTTCAGGAGCCGTCGCATCAGGGTGCTGATTGTCTTCAGCCACCGCACGCTCGATCAAAGCAGACAGGTGCGCGCCACGGACAACGCTTTCGTCGTAGTGGAAGTGCAGCTGTGGAACGCTACGCAGCTTCATTTCGCGTGCAAGTTGCATGCGCAAGAAACCGGCAGCCGAGTTCAGAACCTTGATCGTTTGAGCGATATCTTCAGCGTTGTCCTGGCCCATCACAGTGATGAAGATTTTGGCGTGACCAACGTCACGGCTGACTTCAACAGCAGTAATAGTGACCAGGCCTACGCGCGGGTCTTTGACTTCACGACGGATCAGTTGTGCCAGCTCACGCTGCATCTGATCGCCGATACGTTGGGTACGGCTGTATTCTTTTGCCATGTCTTGTTACCTGTTACTCACCCATGGGAAACCCATGTGTTCTGAAAGCGGCAAACGCCCGGCCAGGCAGGAGCCGGACCGGGCGTTGCGTTTAGAGTCCGGGACGAGCCGCTGGCATTGGCATGCCGCTTTTCGTCCTGGCTCTTGAAGCTCGCGATTTAGAGGCTGCGAGCAACCTGGACCTTCTCGAACACTTCGATCTTGTCACCGACTTTAACGTCGTTGTAGCTCTTGACGCCGATACCGCATTCCATGCCGGCACGTACTTCGGCAGCGTCATCTTTGAAGCGGCGCAAGGATTCCAGCTCGCCTTCGAAGATAACGATGTCTTCACGCAGTACGCGGATTGGACGGTTACGGTGAACAACACCTTCAAGCACCATGCAACCTGCGATCGCACCAAACTTCGGCGAACGGAATACGTCGCGAACTTCGGCGATACCCAGGATATTTTCCCGGACGTCGCTGCCAAGCATGCCGGTGAGGGCCTTCTTGACGTCTTCGATGATGTCGTAGATGACGTTGTAATAACGCATGTCCAGACCTTCTTGCTCGACAATTTTGCGAGCGCCAGCATCAGCACGCACGTTAAAGCCGAACAATACAGCGTTGGAGGCGAGTGCCAGGTTAGCGTCGCTTTCGGTGATACCACCGACGCCGCCGCCTACTACGCGCACTTGCACTTCATCGTTACCCAGGCCGCTCAGAGCGCCCTGCAAAGCTTCCAACGAACCACGAACGTCAGATTTGAGGACGATATTAAGCGTCTTCTTCTCTTCCTGGCCCATGTTCTCGAAGATGTTTTCCAGCTTGCCTGCGTGAGCACGCGCCAGCTTCACTTCGCGGAACTTGCCTTGACGGAACAGGGCAACTTCACGCGCCTTCTTCTCGTCAGTCATTACGCTCATCTCGTCGCCAGCGTCTGGCGTACCGTCCAGGCCGAGAATCTCGACAGGGATGGATGGACCGGCTTCCTTGATAGGCTTGCCGTTCTCATCGAGCATGGCGCGGATACGGCCGTAGTTGGAACCGACCAGAACCATGTCGCCCTGGCGCAGTGTACCGTCCTGAACCAGAACAGTTGCAACCGGACCACGGCCTTTGTCCAGACGGGACTCAACCACTACGCCACGGCCAGGAGCCGATGGAGTTGCCTTGAGTTCCAGAACTTCAGCTTGCAGCAATACGGCTTCGAGCAAATCGTCAACGCCGGTACCCATTTTCGCCGAGACCGAAACAAACGGAGTGTCACCACCCCACTCTTCCGAGGTCACGCCGTGAACGGACAGTTCGCTGCGGATGCGATCGAGATCAGCACCTGGCTTGTCGATTTTGTTCACTGCAACAACCAGCGGCACGCCAGCTGCTTTCGCATGCTGAACAGCTTCGATGGTTTGCGGCATTACGCCGTCGTCTGCAGCCACAACCAGAATCACGATGTCAGTCGCCTTGGCACCACGTGCACGCATTGCGGTAAACGCAGCGTGACCCGGGGTATCGAGGAAAGTGACCATGCCGCGTTCGGTTTCGACGTGGTACGCACCGATGTGCTGAGTAATACCACCCGCTTCACCCGCCGCTACCTTGGCACGACGAATATAGTCGAGCAGGGACGTTTTACCGTGGTCAACGTGGCCCATTACGGTCACAACCGGTGCACGGGAGAACGACTCGCCTTCAAACTTCAGGGACTCGGCCAGGGAATCTTCCAGGGCGTTGTCGCTGACCAGAGTTACTTTGTGGCCCAGTTCTTCAGCAACCAGTTGAGCAGTTTCCTGATCAAGTACCTGGTTGATAGTCGCTGGAGTACCCAGCTTGAACATGAACTTGATAACTTCGGCAGCCTTGACCGACATCTGTGCAGCCAAATCGCCAACAGTGATGGTCTCGCCAATCTGTACATCACGTACTACAGGGCCGGTTGGGCTCTGGAAACCGTGTGCGTTGCGCTTCTTCAGCTTGCCCTTGCCACGACCACCGCGACGGAAGCTGTCGCTTTCTTCGTCGGAAGTACGCGGAGCAACACGTGGAGTCGGTGCTTTTTCTTTAACCGAGGCACGATGCGGAGCGTTTTTGCGATCGCCGTCACCACTACCGCGACGATTGTTATCGTCAGCACGTGGCTTGTCCGGGCGACGCTGTTCGTCACGCTTGCGTGCATCAACTGCTGGAGCCGGTGCGGCTGGTGCTGCGGCTTGCACAGGTGCAGGCGCGGCAACAGCTGGAGCAGCAGCAGGAGTAGATGCAGGCTGACGGCGCGCGTCTTCTTCGGCGCGACGCTTGGACTCTTCTTCAGCCTTTTGACGTGCGGCATTTTCTACTGCACGACGTTCATCCATCTCACGTTTGCGCTCGGCTTCAATTTCTTCCGGGCTTTGCTGTACGAAGACTTTCTTCTTGCGTACTTCAACGCTAATGCTTTTGCTGCCAGCAACACGCAGGGTACTGGTGGTTTTACGCTGCAAAGTGATCTTGCGCGGTTCTTCCACTTTAGCCTTGTGGCTGCTTTTCAAGTGAGTCAGCAGAGCTTGCTTCTCACTGTCGGTCACATTCTGCTCGGCGGCGTTGTGCGGCAGACCTGCCTCACGCATCTGCTGCAACAGGCGCTCAACCGGTGTTTTGACCTCATCGGCCAGTTGTTTCACCGTGACTTGCGTCATGCATTTCTCTCCTCAGGCCGCGCCTAATTACTCGAACCAATGGGCTCGGGCGGCCATGATCAACTTGCCGGCACGATCATCGTCAATGCCGTCGATGTCGAGCAGGTCGTCAATAGACTGCTCGGCCAGGTCTTCGCGGGTAATTACGCCGCGCACCGCCAGTTCCATCGCCAAATCCTTGTCCATACCCTCAAGCGAGAGCAGGTCTTCGGCCGGATGGGCGTCTGCCAGCTTTTCCTCAGTAGCGATGGCTTTAGTCAACAGTCGATCCTTGGCCCGAGCGCGAAGCTCGTTGACGGTATCTTCGTCAAAGCCATCGATGTTGAGCATTTCCTCCACCGGTACGTAGGCAATCTCTTCCAGGCTAGTAAAGCCTTCATCTACCAGAACCTGCGCCAGGTCTTCATCAACTTCCAGCTCTTCGATGAAGTTGCGCAGGATATCGCCGGTTTCTGCTTGCTGCTTAGCCTGGATGTCCGATTCGGTCATCACGTTCAAGGTCCAGCCGGTCAACTGGCTGGCCAAACGTACGTTCTGACCGCCGCGACCAATCGCCTGGGCCAGATTGTCTGCGCCAACGGCGATGTCCATTGCATGGGCATCTTCGTCGACGATAATTGCCGCCACTTCTGCTGGCGACATTGCGTTGATCACAAACTGCGCCGGGTTGTCATCCCAAAGGACGATATCCACTCGCTCTCCGCCCAACTCGCCCGATACTGCCTGAACGCGCGAACCGCGCATACCAATGCAAGCACCTTGCGGATCGATGCGTTTGTCTTTAGAGCGAACGGCTATTTTAGCGCGTGATCCTGGATCGCGGGAGGCCGCCATCACTTCGATCAGGCCCTCAGAAATTTCAGGCACTTCAATACGGAACAATTCGATCAGCATCTCAGGCGCAGTACGCGACAGAATCAGCTGTGGACCGCGGTTCTCAGTGCGAATTTCTTTCAGCAGTGCACGCAGACGTACACCCACGCGGAAAGTCTCACGCGCAATGATGTCTTCACGAGCCAACAACGCTTCTGCGTTATTACCCAGATCAACGATCACGTTGTCACGTGTAACTTTCTTAACGGTACCTGAAATAATCTCGCCCAGACGCTCGCGATAGGCATCAACGACTTGAGCGCGCTCGGCTTCGCGGACCTTTTGCACAATGACCTGTTTGGCCGTTTGTGCAGCAATCCGACCGAATTCGATAGAATCGATTTTCTCTTCGATAATATCGCCAGCTACAGCGCCTGGCTGTTTCGCCTGGGCCTGGTCTACAGCCAACTCGTATGCTGGATCATCCAGATCTTCGTCTTCGACCACAGTCCAGCGACGGAAAGTCTCATAGTTACCGGTGTGGCGATTGATTTCCACACGCAGTTCGACTTCGTCTTCAAAACGCTTTTTAGTCGCGGTGGCCAGAGCCAGCTCCAGCGCTTCAAAAATAACGTTTGCCGGTACGCCCTTTTCATTGGACACCGACTCAACAACCAGCAGTACTTCTTTGCTCATCGTACGCCTCGCCTTTCGCAAGCCATTGGATCCGCGGGATCCGCGTCTCAGTCAAAACTGGGAATAATGTTGGCCTTGTCGATCATATCGATCGGCAACAAGAACTCATGGTCGTCCACTTGCACCACGATGTCCTGCTCCTCTACGCCGCGCAGAAGGCCCTGAAAGTTGCGTCGCCCTTCAAATGGGGAGCGCAGCTTGATCTTCACTTGCTCACCGACATACTGGGCAAACTGTTCAAGAGTGAACAGCGGGCGCTCCATGCCAGGAGAGGAAACCTCAAGGGTATATTCAGCCGCGATAGGATCTTCAACATCCAGCACGCCACTTACCTGGCGACTCACGATGGCACAATCGTCCACCAATACGCCGCCTTCCTTGTCGATATACACACGCAACATTGAATGGCGGCCTTGAGCCGAAAATTCAATACCCCAGCATTCATAGCCAAGGGCCACGACCACCGGGGCCAACAAGTCCTGCAACTGTTCTAGCTTGCTCGACACCTGAACCCCCTAGTGCATGTTTGTGCATGCTGTGCAAAATGAAAAAATGGGCGAAGCGCCCATCTCTGAAACGTCGTTGAATACCGACGCTATAAAGTGTCCAGTTAACAAAAAGCCCCTGAATTAGGGGCTCCGCTAAAACTGGTTGCGGGAGCCGGATTTGAACCGACGACCTTCGGGTTATGAGCCCGACGAGCTACCAGACTGCTCCATCCCGCGACAAAGCTGGAGCGGAAGTATACGGTCGATCCTTTTCAGGGTCAATCCAACCTTCCACATACAAGAAAGCCCGCTATTGCGGGCATTCCTGATAATTGGTACCGAGAAGGGGACTCGAACCCCTACACCCTATGGGCACAACCACCTCAAGGTTGCGTGTCTACCAATTCCACCACCTCGGCAATACTACGTTACATCATGAAACCCGTTTTACTTTTGCTCTTGAGCTGGAGGCACGTCAGTCGCTGGAGTAGCCGACTTTTGCTCTTGAAGCACCGGCACATCATCTGAAGCCGGTTTTTGCACTGGAACTTCCAACACCGCTGGATCTGGCAAACCTACCTGAGTCAGCTCTTGAGCCTTCTCTTTAGCAAAGTAACCTAACCCCAAGCTGGTTATGAAAAAACCTGCGGCAAGTATAGCAGTAAACTTACTAAGAAAGGTAGAGGAACCTTGGCTTCCGAACACAGTATTTGAAGCACCTGCTCCGAAAGATGCTCCAGCATCCGCACCTTTACCCTGTTGCAGCAATACCAGAGCAATTACGCCCAATGCACCCAACAGATGAAAAACGACTACGACTGTTTCCAGCATTTTCTCAGTTTCCCGCGGCGCGACAGATCGCACCGAACTCATCTGCATTCAGGGAAGCCCCACCAATGAGCCCCCCATCGATATCCGGCATGCTGAACAGTTCGACCGCATTGGCCGCCTTCACGCTGCCGCCGTATAGAAGCCGCACACCTTGTGCCACTTCAGAATTCTGCTGCGCCAGCTGTGCGCGAATGGCCGCATGCACATCTTGCGCTTGCTGCGGAGAAGCTGTAAGCCCAGTTCCGATTGCCCAGACTGGCTCATATGCAATCACCGCCTTTGCAAAAGCATCAATACCAAATGCATTAATGACCGCATCCAGCTGAGCCTTTACAACTTCTAGCGTTTGCCCCGCCTCGCGCTGCTCCAGGGTCTCCCCTATGCACAACACTGGCATCAGACCCGCAGCCTGAGCCGCCGCAAACTTGCGATTGAGCGTTTCGTCCTGCTCACCCAAAATCAGGCGACGCTCGGAATGCCCAACCAACACCAATTTGCAGCCTGCATCTACCAACTGATAAGGCGAAACCTCACCTGTCAGAGCACCCTGCACCGACTCCACTGCAGCATCCTGAGCACCGACCGAAATCGCCGCACCTTCAAGGCCATTGATCACGCGATCAATGAACAAATCCGGCGGAAATACTGCAACATCAACATCGCCTGGCAAGGCCAGACCACGCAGACCGTCGATCAGCTTAGCGACGCTGGCGCGGGTACCGTGCATCTTCCAGTTACCAGCTACCATCATGCGACGCATGCTTTACCTCGTCGGTCAAAGTGGGCGCAGATGTTACCCAACCACATCCGCGCTGGCAAGCCGAATTCAGGCACAAACTTCACTTACCAGTTTTGCCAGTTCTTGTGCATAGCCACGAACCATGACTTCGTCATCACCTTCGACCATGACACGCACGAGCGGCTCAGTCCCTGACTTGCGCAAAAGCACGCGACCACGGCCCTGCATAGCTTCGGTCACACGCGCACAAGCCTCTTTAATGGCCGGATGCTCAACAGGGTTAACACCCCCTGAAAAACGCACATTGAGCAGGACTTGAGGACACTTGCGCAGCGCCTGACGCGACTGAGCCAGGCTCTCTTCACGTCGACGCAACGAAAGCAGCACTTGAAGTGCCGCAATGATGGCATCGCCTGTGGTGGTGTGCTGGAAACACACAATATGACCGGAGTTTTCGCCGCCAACTTGCCAGTCACGCTCTTGCAAGGCTGCGATGACGTAACGGTCGCCTACATTGGCGCGCACGAACGCAATACCCAAGTCGGCCAACGCCAACTCAAGCCCGAGATTGCTCATTAGTGTACCGACCACACCGCCTTGCAATTTGCCGCGCTCGTGCAGGTCGCGCGCGATGATGAACAGCAACTCATCACCATCAACAATCGCGCCAGTGTGATCGACCATCAGCACCCGATCACCATCGCCATCAAAGGCAATACCCAGGTCCGCATGTTCCGCCAATACCGCAGCCTGCAACTGCCCCATATGGGTCGAGCCGCAGTTCTCGTTGATGTTCAACCCATTAGGCTGAGCTGAAAGCACTGTAACTTCGGCGCCCAGCTCCTTGAACACACTCGGCGCAACCTTGTAAGTGGCGCCGTGTGCGCAGTCGATAACGATCTTGAGACCATTGAAGTTGGTGCTCGTAGGAACGCTGCTTTTGCAAAATTCGATATAGCGGCCGGAAGCATCGTTGATGCGCGACACCTTACCCAACTTGCCGGAATCGACCACCGTCATCGGCGCCTCCAGCAACTCCTCAATCATCAGCTCAACTTCATCAGGGAGTTTGGTGCCCTCCCCCGAAAAAAACTTGATCCCATTATCGTCATGAGGATTGTGCGAAGCACTGATCACAATGCCAGCCTCGGCGTGGAACGTACGCGTGAGGTACGCAATAGCTGGCGTCGGCATAGGCCCCAGCAACATCACATCTGCGCCCGCCGCAGATAACCCGGCCTCAAGTGCAGATTCAAACATGTAGCCAGAGATGCGCGTGTCCTTACCCACCAATATCCGGCAAGCACCCATGCTGCGAAACGCCATTCCCGCAGCCCAGCCCAACTTGAGCATAAAGTCAGGGGTGATTGGGTAAACGCCGACCCGACCGCGAATACCGTCGGTGCCAAAATACTTCTTCGTCATAAGTGCTCCATCATGCTTAGTCGGCGGACTCTACCGCGGCAATCATCCGTACTACATCAACTGTCTCGGCAACATCGTGAACACGCAAGATATGCGCACCCTTGGTCACAGCCAGTGCCGCCAGAGCCAGACTGCCAGGCAATCGCTCAGTCACAGGCCGGTTCAAAGCCTGCCCGATCATGCTTTTTCGCGAAACACCCACGAGCAATGGCCGCCCTAACAGATGCAAGGCGTCCATATGCTTAAACAAACTCAAATTATGCTGCAAGGTTTTAGCAAAGCCAAAACCGGGGTCGAGAATAATGCGCTCAGGCGCTATGCCTTGCGCTGCACACATCCGCATTCGATCCACGAGAAACGCACGTACCTCAGCCAACACATCCTGATACTGCGGGTCATCCTGCATATCGCCAGGCTCGCCCGACATATGCATCAGACAAACGGGCAAACCCGTCGCCGCAGCAGCCTGCAAGGCACCTTCACGGCGAAGTGAACGCACATCGTTGATCAGGCCAGCGCCTAAACGGGCCGACTCCGTCATAACAATGGGGGTTGAGGTATCGACCGAAATGATGACATCAAGTTCACGATTGATACGCTCGACTATCGGCGCAACCCGCTCCAACTCTTCTTGCGCACTCACGTGGCGCGCGCCGGGCCGGGTTGACTCACCACCGACATCAATCAACGTAGCTCCCGCCTCGACCATCGCCTGCGCATGGCGCAACGCTTCATCGAGGCGAGCAAAGCGACCGCCATCAGAGAACGAGTCAGGGGTTACATTGAGAATACCCATCACATGCGTGCGGGAAAAATCAAGAACCCGGTTGCCGCAAGGCAACCGGGTTGAGGACTGAACAGAAGTCATTTCAAGCCTTAGTGATCAGCTGCCGGGCCGCCGATAGGTGTTTCCGGGCGATCGGTCTTGTCCAGACTCGGCGCTGTCGGCGTTCCCGAACCATCGCCCCAATCACGCGGTTCGCGCGGAGGGCGACCCGCCATGATGTCGTCGATCTGATCAGCATCGATCGTTTCGTACTTCATCAGGGCATCCGCCATAGCTTCAAGCTTGTCACGGTTGTCGGTCAGTATCTGCTTAGCCGTGCCGTAGCACTGGTCAATGATGCTGCGCACCTCAGAGTCGATCAGCTTGGCCGTCTCACCTGAAACATTTGCCCCCTGACCACCGCCACGCCCAAGATAAGACTCTTCGTCTTCGGCATACATCAGCGGGCCGAGCTTCTCGGACAAGCCCCACTTGGTCACCATGTTGCGGGCAATCTGGCTCGCTCGCATGATGTCGTTGGACGCACCCGTGGTAACGCCGTCAAAGCCCAAGGTCATTTCTTCAGCAATACGGCCGCCATACAGCGAACAGATCTGACTGATCAACGCACGTTTGGACAGACTGTAACGATCCTCTTCAGGCAAGAACATAGTCACGCCCAAAGCTCGGCCGCGAGGAATGATCGACACCTTGTAGACCGGATCGTGCTCAGGCACTACGCGACCAACAATTGCGTGACCCGCTTCGTGATAAGCCGTGTTGCGCTTTTCTTTATCCGACATGACCATCGATTTGCGCTCGGCGCCCATCATGATCTTGTCCTTGGCCAGCTCGAACTCTTTCATTTCAACAACACGCTTACCGGTACGTGCTGCGAACAGGGAAGCTTCGTTCACCAGGTTAGCCAGGTCGGCACCGGAGAAGCCCGGAGTACCGCGTGCAATAACGCCCGGCTGGACGTCATCACCCATGGGCACTTTACGCATGTGTACCTTGAGGATTTGCTCGCGACCACGAATGTCCGGCAAGCCAACCACGACCTGACGGTCAAAACGACCCGGACGCAGCAGCGCAGGGTCAAGCACGTCAGGACGGTTGGTGGCGGCAATCACAATGATGCCATCGTTCATCTCAAAGCCATCCATCTCAACCAACAACTGGTTAAGGGTCTGCTCGCGCTCATCATGACCGCCGCCCATACCGTTACCACGGTGACGGCCGACAGCATCGATTTCATCGATAAAGATGATGCAAGGGGCGTGTTTCTTGGCTTGTTCAAACATGTCACGAACACGGCTTGCACCGACGCCCACGAACATTTCCACAAAGTCGGAACCGGAAATCGTGAAGAACGGCACCTTGGCTTCACCCGCAATCGCCTTGGCGATCAGGGTTTTACCGGTACCTGGCGGGCCAACCATCAGCACGCCGCGTGGAATGCGACCACCCAGGCGCTGGAACTTGCCCGGATCCCGCAAGAACTCAACCAGCTCGCCCACTTCTTCCTTGGCTTCGTCACAGCCCGCTACGTCAGCCAGGGTCGTCTTGACCTGATCTTCTGACAGCAGACGCGCCTTGCTCTTGCCAAAGCTCATCGGGCCGCCTTTACCACCGGCACCGCCCTGCATCTGGCGCATGAAGAACATGAAGACCGCAATAATCACCAGAATCGGGAAGCTTGCAACTAGCAACTGGGTCCAGATGCTTTGTTGCTCAGGCAGTTTGCCTTCAACGGTGACGTGGTTATCCACCAGATCGCCGATCAAACCGTTGTCCTGAATCGCCGGACGAATGGTTTTGAACGTATCGCCATCACTGCGCTTGCCGGTGATCACGTAGCCATCAACCGCTACGCGCTCGACTTTGCCATCCTTAACTTGCTGGATGAAGTCGGAATAGTTGAGGGTTTGCGGCTCGTTGGGACTCGAGAAGTTGTTCATCACGGTCACAAGTACCGCCGCGATGATCAACCACAGGATCAGATTCTTTGCCATATCGTTCAATTAGCTACCCTCTGAAGCAAGCTCCGCTACTGAAAGCGTGCTTCGCATGATATTCACCGGCATAACTTACTACATTGCCTACAACCCTTGCAGGCTCCGTCTGTAACCCTTTGTGAAACTTTGACTACACAATATTCGTTATGCCAGATCTGTAAAGCGATACAAAAAAAACTATCGCCCTGGTCAGAGACGCTCATCACTGGCAGAACCATCAATACCGCGGAAGCCCCGGCCCAGCAAATACTGTTCACGGGACCTGTCGCGAGACGAAGAAGGCTTGCGCATCTGCACCTTGTCAAACAGCTTACGAATGTCTTTGTGGTACTGATCGAAGCCTTCGCCCTGGAAAACCTTGATCAGGAAATCACCACCCGGACGTAGGACGCGACCGGCAAGATCCAGCGCTAATTCGCACAAGAACATTGCACGCGGCATATCGACAGCTGCTAACCCACTCATATTGGGGGCCATATCGGAAATCACAAGGTCTACCTGTGTATTTCCGACCGCCTCAAGGATCTGAGCCAAAACGTCATCCTGAGTAAAATCCCCCTGAATGAAGGTCACATCAGGAATGCTGTCCATTTCCAGGATGTCAGATGCGATCAAACGACCCTGCCCGCCAATCAGACGACTGGTCACCTGCGACCAACCACCGGGAGCAGCGCCCAAGTCAATTACAGTCATGCCCGGGCGGATCAGACGATCACGCTCCTGAATCTCCAGCAATTTGTAACTGGCACGCGAGCGATACCCATCTTTCTGCGCCATCTTGACGTATGGATCGTTGAAATGTTCTTTCAGCCAATTCAGGCTAGTTTTGGAACGGGCCACGGGCCACCTCAAAAAATTTAAACGGGTCGTGATTAACTGGGCGGTCTGGGACTCGCTCGGGTAAACTGGCCGCCGCTTTTTACAAGATCAGACACAGGGGTCAGATTATGCCGCTCACTCAAGAGCAGAAGAAACAGTACAAATCCATTGGCCACCATCTGAAACCAGTATTGACTGTGGCTGACAATGGTTTGACTGAAGGTGTTTTAGCCGAACTCGAACGCGCATTGGGCGATCACGAGTTGATTAAAATCAAAGTCAACATCCTGGATCGCGAATCTCGCCTGGCAGCCGTTGCAGAACTGTGCAAAAGCGGCAAAGCGGAATTGGTACAGGTTATCGGCAAAATGGCGCTTCTGTACCGCAGAAACGTCAATGTAAACAAGCAACTGTCGAACATCCACCGTTTCAAGTGATGCCGACAAGGGTCAAGGGTGCGCCTGGCGCGCCCTGATACTCTTGCTGATCAATAGCTAAAACTACCCGCAAGCCGCTCAGGCTACCCGCCGCGTACAATCCGTACCGCGCACTTCATCGATCAAAAACAGCGCCAACCCTTTTGCCGCCAGCGCCGGTAAAAATCTGTATACAGCACGTGCAAGCTGCCAACCCGACCTGGCCGGGTCAGCGGCAAAAAGCAGTGCGCCCGCACGAAGCGGGCGCTTTGACTCAGATGTGACTGACTTTAACAATTTCGTACTCAATGACGCCGCCCGGTGTTTTCACCGCCACGACATCACCCTCTTCCTTGGCAATCAAGGCGCGAGCCAGGGGCGAACCCACTGAGATTTTTCCGAGTTTGAAGTCCGCTTCATCTTCGCCAACGATCTGATAGGTAACGCTTTCGTCAGTTTCAACGTTGGCGATCTCGACCGTCGTACCGAAAATGACTTTCCCGGTATGAGGAATCGTTGTCACATCGATGATCACGGCATTCTGCATGCGACCTTCGATGTCACGGATACGCGCTTCAACCATACCTTGCTGCTCACGGGCTGCATGGTATTCAGCGTTTTCCTTAAGGTCGCCCAACTCACGCGCTGTGCCGATATCCTGGCTCAACTTTGGTCGGACAACCTTGGTCAGGTGTGCGTGCTCTTCTTCCAGGGCTTTTGCACCCTGGACTGTCATTGGGTACTTGGTCATGCCTTCAATCCTGCGTGTAGATCCTGCAAACGACGTACGGTTTTTTCAGGACCGAATTTAAGCGCTTCACAGATTGCTTCGCCAGCAGCAATGGTCGTGGTGCAGTAAATCTTATGCTGCAAAGCGTTACGACGAATGGAGTAAGAGTCAGCAATCGACTGGCGACCTTCAGTCGTGTTGATGATCAGAGTGACCTCGTCATTCTTGATCATATCGACAACGTGAGGACGACCTTCGGTCACTTTGTTCACGCGGCGCACTTTCAAACCCGCTGCCTCGATGAACTTGGCAGTGCCAACCGTGGAAACGATCTCGAAGCCCAGATCAATCAGATCGCGCGCAACGCCAGCCACGAGAGGCTTGTCATCGTCACGCACGCTGATGAATGCAGTACCGCCCGTTGGCAATACTTCGCTTGCACCCATCTGAGCTTTGGCAAACGCTTCGCCAAAGGTATCCCCCACACCCATCACTTCACCGGTGGACTTCATCTCAGGGCCAAGGATCGGATCGACACCCGGGAATTTGGCGAACGGGAACACCGCCTCTTTCACGCTGTAGAAGTTAGGAATGATCTCTTTAGTGAAACCAATTTCCTTCAGGGTTTTACCGGCCATGACGCGTGCAGCGATCATTGCCAGGGAAACGCCGATGCATTTGGATACGAAAGGAACAGTACGCGAAGCACGAGGGTTCACCTCGATGACGTAGATGTCTTCGCCCTGCAAGGCCAACTGCACGTTCATCAGGCCAACAACACCCAATTCCAGCGCCATCTTCTTGACCTGCTCGCGCATCTCGTCCTGGATGTGCAGCGGCAGCGAGTACGGCGGCAGCGAGCACGCGGAGTCACCCGAGTGAACACCTGCCTGCTCAATGTGCTGCATGATCGCGCCGATCACCACATCAGTGCCGTCGCAGACAGCATCTACGTCCATTTCGATGGCGCAGTTAAGGAAGTGATCGAGCAACACCGGGCTATCGTTGGACACTTTCACCGCGTCACGCAGGTAGCGCTTGAGCTCTTCTTCTTCGTAGACGATTTCCATCGCACGACCGCCCAACACGTAGGAAGGACGAACAACCAGCGGGTAACCGATCTTGCCAGCAGCACGAATAGCTTCGTCTTCGCTGCGCACCGTGGCGTTAGGCGGCTGACGCAGGTTCAGGCGTTCAACCATTTGCTGGAAGCGCTCACGGTCTTCTGCACGGTCGATAGCGTCAGGGCTGGTACCGATAATCGGCACACCTGCTTCTTCCAGAGCGCGTGCCAGTTTCAGCGGGGTCTGGCCGCCGTACTGAACGATGACGCCTTTTGGCTTCTCGACACGCACGATTTCCAACACGTCTTCCAGGGTCACGGATTCGAAGTACAAGCGATCCGAAGTGTCGTAGTCGGTGGAAACGGTTTCCGGGTTGCAGTTGACCATGATGGTCTCGTAACCGTCGGCACGCAGCGCCAGAGCCGCGTGAACGCAGCAATAGTCGAACTCGATACCCTGGCCGATACGGTTCGGGCCACCACCCAGGATCATGATCTTGTCACGATCCGAAGGGTTGGCTTCGCACTCTTCCTCGTAGGTGGAGTACATGTAGGCCGTGTCTGTCGCGAACTCGGCCGCGCAGGTGTCAACGCGCTTGTAGACCGGGAACACTTCGAGCTTGTGACGGTGGCGACGCAGGTTCTTCTCGGTCACGCCCAGCAATACGGCCAGACGTGCATCGGAGAAGCCCTTGCGCTTAAAGCGGTACATGGCGTCGCGATTGATCGAGGACAGAGCCATGGTTTTGATTTTTTCTTCGTCCTTGATCAGATCTTCGATCTGTACCAGGAACCAAGGGTCAATCATGTTCATGCCGAAGATATCTTCAACGGTCATGCCGGCGCGGAACGCGTCAGCTACGTACCAGATACGCTCTGCGCCCGGCACTGTCAGCTCGCGCTTGAGCACGGCCATGCTTTCCGGGTTGCTCAGGTCCAGCTTGGGATCAAGACCGCTGACACCCACTTCCAGACCACGAAGGGCTTTTTGCAGGGATTCCTGGAAAGTCCGGCCAATAGCCATGACTTCACCCACAGATTTCATCTGCGTGGTCAAACGCGCGTCAGCCTTGGCGAATTTTTCAAACGCAAAGCGCGGCAACTTGGTTACAACATAATCGATGGACGGCTCGAAGGACGCAGGCGTTGCGCCGCCCGTGATTTCGTTTTGCAGTTCATCCAGGGTGTAGCCGATGGCCAATTTGGCAGCGATGCGGGCAATCGGGAAGCCGGTCGCTTTCGATGCCAGCGCCGAAGAGCGAGAAACGCGCGGGTTCATCTCGATCACGACCATGCGACCGGTGTCCGGGCAGATGCCGAACTGAACGTTGGAGCCGCCGGTTTCAACGCCAATCTCACGCAGTACCGCCAAGGAGGCGTTACGCATGATCTGGTATTCCTTGTCCGTCAGGGTTTGTGCCGGAGCAACGGTGATCGAGTCACCGGTATGCACACCCATCGGGTCGAAGTTTTCGATTGAGCACACGATGATGCAGTTGTCCTTCTTATCGCGGACCACCTCCATCTCGTACTCTTTCCAGCCGATCAGGGACTCGTCGATCAGCAGCTCTTTGGTAGGCGACAGATCCAGACCGCGCGTACAGATTTCTTCGAACTCTTCACGGTTGTAAGCGATACCGCCACCCGTACCGCCCATCGTGAAGGACGGACGGATGATGCACGGGAAACCCAGACGCTCGAGGACCGCATTGGCCTCTTCCATTGTGTGGGCAATACCGGAACGCGGGCAGTCCAGGCCGATGGACTTCATGGCCTTGTCGAAGCGCGAACGGTCTTCGGCTTTGTCGATGGTGTCGGCATTGGCGCCGATCATCTCTACGCCGAACTTCTCCAGAACGCCTTCGCGCTCGAGGTCCAGCGCGCAGTTCAGTGCAGTTTGGCCACCCATGGTTGGCAACAGGGCGTCCGGGCGCTCTTTTTCGATGATCTTGGCAACAGTTTGCCACTTGATCGGCTCGATATACGTCGCGTCGGCCATGTCCGGGTCGGTCATGATGGTGGCCGGGTTGGAGTTCACCAGAATGACGCGGTAACCCTCTTCACGCAGGGCTTTACAGGCCTGGGCGCCGGAGTAGTCGAATTCGCACGCCTGGCCGATCACAATCGGGCCAGCGCCGAGAATCAGGATGCTTTTTATGTCTGTACGTTTTGGCATGGGTTTGTCACTCAAATCCGCAGGTCAGTCGGCAAGCTGTCAATCAGGTTCCTGAAGCGCCCGGGGGTCACCGGAATCGGGACCGCCACAAGGCGTTACGGCAGGAAACTGATCAGCGGCGCTTGGCCATCTCATTGATGAAGCGATCGAACAGCGGCGCTACGTCGTTCGGGCCAGGGCTTGCTTCAGGGTGACCCTGGAAGCTGAAAGCGCTCTTGTCGGTCAGTTCGATGCCTTGCAACGTACCGTCAAACAGCGACTTGTGAATGGCGCGCACGTTGGCCGGCAAGCTCGCTTCGTCTACCGCAAAACCGTGGTTCTGGCTGGTAATCATTACCACGCCTGTGTCCAGGTCCTGAACCGGGTGATTGGCACCGTGGTGGCCATGACCCATTTTCACCGTCTTGGCGCCAGAGGCCAGAGCCAGCAACTGGTGACCCAAGCAGATCCCGAACACAGGGATCTCGGTGTTGAGCACTTCCTTGATGGCAGTGATTGCGTAGTCGCAAGGCTCAGGATCACCCGGGCCATTGGACAGGAACACGCCATCCGGATTGAGTGCCAGTACATCGCTGGCTGGGGTCTGTGCTGGCACTACGGTCACGCGGCAACCGCGCTCAACCAGCATGCGCAGAATGTTCCACTTTACGCCGTAGTCGTAGGCAACAACGTGGTAAGGGAGTTCGCTGGCCTCGATAGTCGGGTGACTGTCAGTAGCGAGGCTCCAGACGCTGGAGCGCCACTCGTAGGCTTTTTCAGTGCTGACGACTTTCGCCAGATCCATGCCTTTCAGGCCGGGGAAGCCGCGTGCGGCGGCAATTGCAGCTTCGTCAGAGATGTTATCGCCGGCCATGATGCAACCGTTCTGCGCGCCTTTTTCACGCAGGATGCGCGTCAGGCGGCGCGTGTCGATACCGGCGATCGCCACTACATTGTTGGCTTTCAAATAGTCGGCCAGCGACATCGTGTTGCGCCAGTTACTGGCAACCAGCGGCAGATCACGAATTACCAGACCTGCGGACCAAACACGATCAGACTCGGCGTCTTCCGGCGTAGTACCGGTATTGCCAACATGCGGGTAAGTCAGGGTCACGATTTGCTGAGCATAGGAAGGATCCGTCAGGATCTCCTGGTAGCCAGTCATTGCGGTGTTAAACACCACCTCACCAACGGTTTGACCGTCGGCTCCAATGGCTTCGCCGCGAAAAATGCTGCCATCAGCGAGGGCGAGTATGGCTTGCTTAGTCAAGAAGACCTCCCGTAAATAAAGCCTGAAAGGGCGATCGCAGGTTGTAAAAAAGCGGAGTGACGTATGGACACGTCACCCCGCTTCTTCATCGAATTATCTGCGCGCTTTTAGTGGACACACTAAAGCTGTAGCTTACAGAAAAAGGCTTTTTTGGTCTACCGCTAAAAGAGCCTAAAAGGCAGAGGAATGCGACAGAACATCGCGTAGCGGTTAAAAATCCGGCTAGTGGCGTACCAACAGCCGGATTTTACAGAGTCAACTCAACGCAGGTCGAGCACATCCTGCATGTCGTAGAGGCCAGGCTCACGCCCCTCCAACCACAGCGCTGCGCGAACAGCGCCTTTGGCGAAGGTCATTCGACTGGAAGCCTTGTGGGTAATTTCCAACCGCTCCCCCTCAGTAGCGAACAGCACGGTGTGATCTCCGACCACATCACCGCCGCGAACAGTGGCGAAGCCAATGGTTTCACGCTCACGAGCGCCCGTGTGACCTTCACGACCATAGACCGCGACCTTATCCAGATCGCGCCCCAACGCACCGGCGATGACCTCTCCCATGCGCAGCGCAGTGCCCGAGGGTGCGTCGATTTTATGACGGTGATGCGCCTCGATGATTTCAATGTCCGCATCATCCCCCATCACACGAGCTGCCATATCCAGCAGCTTGAGCGATAGATTGACGCCAACACTGAAATTGGCGGCAAACACAATCGGGATGTCCTTGCCCGCCTCAAACAACAGATGCTTTTGAGGCTGAGTCAATCCGGTAGTACCAATAACCATGGCCTTACCCGACTTGCGGCAGATCTCCAGATTTTTCAACATCACTTCTGGAAGCGTGAAATCGATCAACACATCGAACTCATCAATCACTGCGTCCAGATTAGAGGACAACGGCACACCGATGCGCCCCAGAGATGCCAGCTCACCAGCATCAGCCCCCACCAACGTGCTACCTGGACGGACAATCGCCGCCGTGAGACCACCCAGCGGCGAGCGCTGCTGCACCGCATCGACCAGCGTCTTGCCCATGCGCCCGGCAGCGCCCATCACAGCTATACGTCGCATGCCCTGCTCCTTACAAATCGCCGAAGAAGCGCTTCACGCCTTCAAACCAACCCGTGGCATTCGGCGAATGACTGCTATCGCCTTCCAGTGTCGAACGAAACTCCTCCATCAGCTCACGCTGACGACGGCTCAACTTGACCGGCGTTTCAATGACAACACGGCACATCAAGTCGCCAGCACCACCACCCCGCACTGGAGCCACACCCTTGCCTCGCAGACGGAACTGCTTGCCGGTTTGCGTGCCTTCCGGGATTTTCAACTTCACGCGACCATCAAGCGTCGGCACTTCAAGCTCAGCACCCAATGCTGCCTCTGCAAAGTTGATAGGCACTTCGCAGAACAGGTGCTTACCGTCGCGCTGGAAAATCGCGTGCTCACGAACATCGATCACGACATACAGGTCACCAGTCGGCCCACCCTGAATGCCTGCTTCACCTTCTCCTGAAAGACGAATACGATCGCCCGTATCCACACCAGCAGGCACTTTCACGGACAGGGTTTTGTATTCTTCGACCCGACCTGCGCCATGACAGCTATCACACGGGTCGGAAATGATTTTGCCCTGACCATGACAGCGCGGGCAGGTCTGCTGCACAGCAAAGAAACCTTGCTGCATGCGTACCTGGCCGATACCGCCGCACGTAGGACAGGTTACAGGCGAAGAGCCTTTCTTTGCGCCAGAGCCATCGCAGGGCTTGCAATTGACCTGCGTCGGAACGCGAATATTGACCGTGGTGCCGCGCACGGCTTCTTCCAGGTCAAGCTCCAGCGTATAGCGCAAATCGCTACCACGCTGCGCACCGCCCCGGGAGCCGCCCCGACCACCGCCAAAGAAATCACTGAACACATCACCGAAAATATCGGAGAAGTTCTGACCGCCAAAACCAGCACCGCCGCCGCCCATTTGCGGATCAACACCGGCATGACCGTATTGATCGTAGGCCGCACGTTTACTGGAGTCCGACAGGACTTCATACGCTTCATTGGCTTCTTTGAAGAGCTCTTCAGATGCTTTGTCATCCGGATTGCGATCCGGGTGATGCTTCATCGCCAGGCGGCGATACGCTTTCTTGAGTTCAACTTCAGTTGTGGTGCGTTCAACACCCAAAATTTCGTAATAGTCGCGCTTTGCCATAATTCTTTGCACTCTCAAGGACGTTCGGCAAAACCCTCCCGAGCCTCACCAAACCCGCCAAGCCCGATGGAGATCAGTCTCGACTCACGTCTTTTCAACGATTTTGGTTTCTGTTTAACAGCCAATGCTTTGGCCGACAGGAGCGGTAACTCAAAGCCAAAAAGTTAGAAATTTTCGACCCAGCCCGCCAGCACCCGACCTTGTCGCATGCTGTAAAAATTCCTCTACTCCAGACACGCCAACGCGGGAGCTAGCTCCCGCGCGGCGACATCCTACCAGTCACCGCTTAAGCGCGGTCAACCGGGCGACAAACAAGCTGATTACTTGTTGTCTTTTACTTCTTCGAACTCAGCATCGACAACGTCGTCTGCTTTTTCAGCCGAATCAGCTGACTGAGCTTGCGCATCTGCCGGGTTCGCTTGCTCGGCGTACATCTTCTGAGCAACCGGAGCAGACACTTTGGACAGCTCTTCAACCTTGGCTTCGATAGCCGCTTTGTCGTCGCCTTTAACAGCAGCTTCAAGAGCAACTACTGCAGCTTCGATTGCGACCTTCTCTTCCTCGGTTACTTTGTCGCCTGCATCAGCAACCATTTTGCGAGTCGAGTGAACCAGTGCGTCGCCCTGGTTACGTGCAGCCGCCAGCTCTTCGAACTTACGGTCTTCCTCGGCGTTGACTTCAGCGTCACGTACCATCTGAGCAATTTCTTCCTCGGACAGACCCGAGTTAGCCTTGATCACGATGGACTGGGACTTGCCAGTCGCCTTGTCTTTTGCACTTACATTCAAGATGCCGTTGGCATCAATATCGAAGGTCACTTCGATCTGTGGCACACCACGTGGAGCAGGTGGAATGTCAGCCAGGTCGAACTTGCCCAACGATTTGTTCTGAGCAGCTTGCTTACGCTCACCTTGCAGAACGTGAATAGTCACAGCGCCCTGGTTGTCGTCAGCCGTCGAGAACACTTGCGATTTCTTGGTAGGAATCGTGGTGTTTTTCTCGATCAGAGCAGTCATTACACCACCCATGGTTTCAATACCCAGAGTCAGCGGGCTCACGTCCAACAACAGAACGTCTTTAACATCACCCGCCAATACTGCGCCCTGGATAGCAGCACCCATGGCAACTGCTTCGTCCGGGTTCACGTCTTTACGTGCTTCTTTACCGAAGAACTCAGTTACCAGCTTCTGAACCAGCGGCATACGTGTCTGACCACCGACCAAAATCACGTCGTTGATTTTCGACACATCGATACCGGCATCTTTCAACGCGATACGGCAAGGCTCGATAGTGCGCTGAACCAGGTCTTCAACCAGCGATTCCAACTTGGCGCGAGAAATCTTCACGTTCAAGTGTTTAGGACCAGTGGCATCCGCAGTGATATACGGCAGATTCACATCAGTCGACTGGCTGGAAGACAGTTCGATCTTGGCTTTTTCAGCCGCTTCTTTCAGACGCTGCATCGCCAGCGGGTCACCCTTAAGGTTCATGCCGCTTTCTTTCTTGAACTCGTCAACCAGGTAGTCAATCAGACGGATGTCAAAGTCTTCACCACCCAGGAACGTGTCACCGTTGGTCGCCAGCACTTCAAACTGGTGCTCGCCATCCACTTCGGCAATTTCAATTACCGACACGTCGAACGTACCGCCACCCAAGTCATAAACGATGACAGTGTGGTCGCCGCGCGCTTTATCCATACCGTAGGCCAGAGCTGCTGCGGTTGGTTCGTTGATGATGCGCTTAACGTCCAGACCCGCAATGCGGCCGGCATCTTTAGTTGCCTGACGCTGGCTGTCGTTGAAGTAAGCCGGAACGGTGATAACCGCTTCAGTCACTGGCTCGCCGAGGTAGTCTTCGGCGGTCTTCTTCATTTTCTTCAGAATTTCAGCCGAGATTTGTGGCGGCGCCATTTTCTGGCCGTTCACTTCAACCCAAGCATCGCCGTTGTCTGCCTTGACGATCTTGTAAGGCACCATCTGAATATCTTTTTGTACAACTTCTTCTTCAAAACGACGACCGATCAGACGCTTCACCGCGTACAGGGTGTTATGCGGATTGGTCACTGCCTGACGCTTGGCCGACTGGCCAACCAGAATTTCGCCATCGTTGGCGTACGCAATGATCGACGGCGTAGTACGCGCGCCTTCAGCGTTTTCAATGACTTTAGCCTTGCCGTTTTCCAGAACCGAAACACACGAGTTAGTGGTCCCGAGGTCAATACCGATAATTCTGCCCATGTTAACTCTCCCTAAATTTGAATTTTTTTGCCGCAGCAGTAATGACCAACTGCGGCATTACTTAATCGCTTGACTTCTAAATGGGGGCCTTACGACCGATTTCAAGCCTGCTCGTCA
Source organism: Pseudomonas sp. TAA207 (assembly GCF_001529285.1). Lineage (NCBI taxonomy): Bacteria > Pseudomonadati > Pseudomonadota > Gammaproteobacteria > Pseudomonadales > Pseudomonadaceae > Pseudomonas > Pseudomonas sp. TAA207. The sequence continues at coordinate 64,054 of NZ_LLWJ01000060.1, forward strand.
ATCGAAGGCGAAACCGGCGCAGGCGCCTTGCTCACTACGACCATTGCAGGGCGCAGCAAGCGACCATTGAGCTGATAGCCCTTTTGAAACACCTTGATCACGCTATTAGGCTCCAGGTCAGCACTTTCTTGCATGGCCATTGCCTGATGATGCTCAGCATTAAAGGGCTCGCCGTGCGGATCGATCGCTTCCAGCTGATAACGCTTCAGGGTGTCCTGAAACATTTTCAGGGTCAGCTCAATCCCTTCACGCATCGGACGAATGCTCTCGTCGTCCGGGCTGGACAGCTCAAGACCACGCTCCAGGCTATCAATAACCGGTAACAGGTCGCCCGCAAATTTTTCCAAAGCAAACTTGTGTGCTTTCTCAACGTCCTGCTCGGCACGGCGGCGGACGTTTTGCAGATCGGCAGCTACGCGCAGAGCCTGATCATTGGCGGCTGCCAGCTGCTCTTCAAGTGACTGCACACGGGCCACCAGATCTTCGCCTGCTGCATCGGCGGCCTGATTAGCGTCTTGGTTCTGCGTATCCATAGTCTGTTCGTCTGCCATAGATTTCTCCTTTCAAACTTTGTCCGCGAGCTCGACTCGCGCTTGTGCCAAGTTATATGGGGTCGCAATTTTCAGGTTCAAGAGCCAGAAACAGGAAGTCATGGGTTTGCGTCACTCCTGGCCACGTAAAAATACTAAACGGCCTAAGAATTCTGAGAATACGAGCAAATCGAACTAAGTCCGCCCATTGTCAGCACGAATCAAAACACTGTATAAATAACCAGACATTACGTTTTGGAGCGGCTCCTATGCTGGTGCACCTGTCCGTACACAATTACGCCATCGTTGAACACCTCGATCTTGAACTCGATCGCGGAATGAGTGTAATCACTGGCGAAACCGGCGCCGGTAAATCGATCATGCTCGACGCACTGGGACTAACCCTGGGCGACCGCGCAGACAGTGGTGTAGTCCGCCCCGGAGCCGAAAAAGCGGACATCCTGGCCAGCTTCGACTTGCAGGAAATCCCCGAGGCACGGGCCTGGCTGGCCGAGCGCGACCTCGACAACGATGGCCTATGCATTCTGCGCCGCGTGATTACCAGTGAAGGTCGTTCGCGCGGGTACATCAACGGCACACCATGCCCTCAAGGCGACTTAAAAGCCTTGGGCGAATTGCTGATCGATATCCACAGCCAGCATGAACACCAGTCACTGCTAAAACCCGACACTCATCGCCGACTACTCGACGAATATGCGGGCGCCACCGATCTCGCTCGCCAGGTTCAGCTCGCCGCACAACGCTGGCGCCAGACCAAGCAAGAGTTCGAACATCTCTCCAACTCAGGCGAGCAACAACAAGCGCGCCACCAGCTGCTCAGCTACCAGCTTGAAGAGCTCGAAAATCTGGCACTTGCCGAAAACGAGCTGGAAGAACTGGAGCAGGAACACAAAAACCTGACCAATTCCGAAACCCTGCTCACCATCTGCCGCCAGGTTGTCGAGCAGTGCAGCGAAAGCGATTCTGGCAATGTGCTCAACGCCCTGACTGTCAGCCTGAATCGGCTGTCCAGCGTTAACAACAATGCCAGCGCCTTGAATGAAGCCTCTGATCTACTGGCAAGTGCACAGATTCAAGTCGAAGAGGCCGTCGGCGAGCTTAATCGCTTCCTTGATCATTTCGATGCAGACCCGCGGCGCTTGCAGTATTTAGAAGAACGACTGGATTCCATTTATACAATGGCGCGCAAACACCGCGTCCAGCCCGCTGATGTATGCGCTTTGCAGCAAAAACTGATGGATGAACTCGAAACGCTCAATGCCAATGATGAGTCCATCGAACGACTGGCGAATGAACTGACGGCTTACGCTCGTCACTATCAAGAATGTGCGCGCGAACTCAGCAACCTGCGCACTCAAGCAGCCACACGCTTAGGCAGCGCTGTTGAAGAAGAGATTCAGCGCCTGGGCATGCCCGGTGGCCGTTTCGTGATCGAACTCAAATCGCAAAGCAGCAGCGACCCGATGCCCTACGGCCTTGAACACGTCGAACTGCTGGTGAGTGCAAACCCGGGTCAGCCACTCAAAGCCTTGGCAAAAGTGGCATCTGGCGGCGAACTGTCACGCATCAGCCTGGCCATTCAGGTCATCACCGCACAAACCTCTCGCGTACCGACCCTTGTTTTCGACGAAGTGGATGTGGGGATTGGTGGCCCAACGGCAGAAATTGTCGGCCAGTTGCTACGCCGTTTGGGCGAGCGGGGCCAAGTATTAACCGTGACGCACTTGCCGCAAGTCGCCGCGCAATGCCATCAGCATCTATTTGTGCACAAGGTCCGCGACAGCGAAGCCACGCGCACGGCGGTGTCAAAACTCAGCCAAAAAGAACGCGTAGAAGAAGTCGCTCGCATGCTGGGAGGCATCGACCTGACCAAAGAGTCCTTGGCGCACGCCAAGAAAATGGTCGTCAGTGCAAAAAACCAGGCAGCTTAGCGACGAACGGTTAACACACTAGACCGAGAGAAAGCACGAAGGCGACCCTAAGGTCGCCTTCGATCGTTTCACGAACCGCAATTCGTGTGACTTGCTTACTTGGTTTTCTTACGTACGTAGAGCACCAAGTTGTGGTCTACCAACTCAACACCGTGTTTGGCAGCGATCGCATGCTGGAGCTTTTCAATGTCTTCGTCGAAAAACTCAATCACTTCGCCACTGTCCACGTTGACCATATGGTCGTGGTGGCCACCGTCGGCATCCGCCAACTCAAACACAGCATGACCGCCATCAAAATTGTGGCGAATCACCAGCCCAGCAGACTCGAACTGAGTCAGTACACGGTAAACCGTGGCCAGACCGACGTCCTCGCCAGCTTGCATGAGAGCCTTGTAAACATCCTCGGCGCTCATGTGACGCTGCTCAGCAGAATCAAGCATTTGCAGAATTTTGACTCGTGGCAGAGTCACCTTAAGTCCGGCCTTACGTAGTTCGCTATTTTCAACCATGGTTAGCTTTCTCGCGGAAGCCGCTTCGCAGCTTCTCTTAATACGGGTATGATCGGCGTTTACGTTGTCCCAGCCAAGATAGTGGAAGTCGCCCACCGATGCAAAACACCAAGCTCTTGCTAACCAGTTTCACCTTTGTGGGACTGCTCGCACTCGCCGGTTGTTCATTCCCCGGGGTTTACAAAATCGACATCCAGCAGGGCAATGTCGTCACGCAGGACATGATAAACCAGTTACGCCCGGGAATGACCCGTCGGCAAGTGCGGTTTATCATGGGGAACGCCCTGCTGACCGATACATTCCATCCGGATCGTTGGGATTATTTGTATAGCCTGCAACCAGGCGGCGGTGAACGCCAACAGGAACGCGTCAGCGTGTTCTTCAACCAAAATGACCAGCTCGTCAGCTTGTCAGGTGATTTCATGCCTGGTGTAAGCCGAGACGAAGCGATTCTTGGTAAAGACGGTGGCTCCAACGTGACCACACCGGCTGCTCCGACCGAGAAGAGCGAAGTTCCAGCCAAGCCTGGTTCGCTGCTTGATCAAATCCAGAAGGATGTCGACGGGGTCGAAACAGTGCCCGTGCCGACGCCAGAACCACTGGATACCACCGAACAATAATCGTTCGGTACAAAAAAGCCCGGCATGCCGGGCTTTTTGTTGCCTGCAAAACTACGACGACTGATTCAACCGCTTAATCTCAGCCGCCCTGGCTGCACGCTGGCGACGAATTTCTTTGGGATCAGCCAGCAACGGTCGATAAATTTCGATTCGATCCCCCGCCTGCAACAACCGTTCTTCGGGATCGCTAACCTGCTTACCGAAAATTCCGACAGGGCAACTCGCCAGATCCAACTCGGGAAAATCAGCATTCAACCCCGACGCCAACACCGCTGCACGTACGGTGGTGCCTTCGGCAACAGTCATCTCCAACAGACGCTGACGTTCAACGGCGGCATACACCACTTCAATGGTAATCACCGGCTTAGCCATACAACTGCTTGGCACGCTGGCAAAAGGCGTCCACCAACGTATTTGCCGCCTGATTGAACAGCGGACCCAGCGTTGTTCTTATGATTGATCCGGCGTAGTCAAACGACATGTCCAAACTGATCTTGCAGGCCTTTTCGCCCAAGGGTTTGAAGACCCAAACACCGTGCAACTGCTTGAACGGGCCTTCTTCAAGATTCATCTCAATCGACTGGCCCGGCACCAGGGTATTGCGCGTCACAAAGTGCTGGCTCAAGCCCCCCTTTGCCACCCCCAAACTGGCGCGCATCAGCACTTCAGTGCTTTCAATAATTTCGGCAGAAGAGCACCACGGCAGAAACTCCGGGTACTTGGCCACATCGTTGACCAAGTCATACAGGGCCTGCGCAGGGTAAGGCAGCAAGGCGGAGCGTTGAATATGGGTAGTCATGTCAGCGTTACTTCCACAGCTGGGCGGCAAACACAATCAGAATGCCGAGTGGCGCCACATAGCGCATCAAAAAAAGAGTCAGGGCGAACAGTACCGGGCTGCGCATCGACAACTCGTCGCGCACGGCGCCACGGCCCATGATCCAGCCCGCAAAGACTACAAAACACAGCCCGCCCAAGGGGAGCATGATACGCGAGGTAAGGAAATCGACGACACCAAAGAAGTCCAAACCCTGCTCCGCTCCCCATTGGTAGAGGCGAAAGCCTGATTCTTCGTTCACAAAAAACTTGGCCTGCTTCCAGATATTGAACGAGAAAACTGTGCCCAAACCAACAAACCAGCAGCTAAACGCTAGCCAAAACGTGACCCAAAGCCGCCGCACCTTAGTGCGCTCAACCAAATAAGCCACCATCGGTTCCAGCAAGGAAATCGCAGAGCTCCAGGCCGCAACAGCGACCAAAACGAAAAACACCACGCCCATCAATTGGCCGAACGCCACGTTACCGAAGGCGAATGGCAACGTCACAAACATCAGCCCCGGGCCTTCACTCGGGTTAAGTCCTGATGCAAATACAATTGGAAACAATGCCAGGCCAGCCAGCAATGAGACAAACGTATCAATCAACGCTACGCCCACCACCGTGCTGGATATCGATGCATTCTTCGGCATATAGGCGCCATAGATCATGATCGACCCCACGCCCACGCTCAGTGAAAAGAACGCATGGCCCATCGCAGCCAGCAATCCATCCATAACGCGGTCCGGGTTGAAGTCGAACATAAAATGCACGCCCTCCATAAAATGCCCCGTGGTCATGCTGTAACCCAGCAATACCAATAGCAACACAAACAGGATGGGCATCATGATCCGCAAACTGCGCTCAAGCCCCGCCACTACACCTTTAGCAATGACAAAAGCTGAAAGCAGCATGAACGCGGTGTGCCAGAACGTCAGACGCCAGGGATCAGAAATAACCTTGCCAAAATAAGCACCCACCTGATCGGCCGTCGTGCCCTGGAAGTCGCCTTTGCCCATATTGATGATGTAATCCAGCGACCAGCCACCGACCACGCTGTAAAAAGAAAGAATCAGCAACGCCGTGATCATCCCGGCGAAGGCCCACCAGGACCAACGCCCCGAATGCCCCGCCTGGAGCGCCAGCACCTTCAAGGCGTTAGCCGGACTTAGCCGCGCGCGACGCCCGATCAACGTCTCGGCCAGCATGACCGGCACACCGATCAGCGCGATACACGCCAAAAACACCAACACAAATGCGCCACCACCGTAGACGCCAACCATGTAAGGGAATTTCCAAATACTGCCCAAACCAACGGCAGAACCGGTCGCAGCGAGAATAAAGACCCAACGGCTTGCCCAACTGCCGTGGACAGAAACCTTGTCTGTCGACATCGTTACTACGCCCAACCGATAAAAAAGAGCGCGCATTGTCCGGGATTCAACCTACGTGCTCAAGCACGCAGGTGCCCGTAGCCGACTTGCTCGCAACTGCCTATAATGCCGCCCCTATGGCTAAACAAAAGAAACACCCCACAGGGACCATCGCGCAGAATAAAAAGGCGCGACACGATTACTTCATCGAACATCGGTTCGAGGCTGGTCTGGTCCTGGCCGGCTGGGAAGTAAAAAGTCTGCGTGCAGGCAAAGCACAGCTGGTCGACAGCTATGTGCTTCTCAAGGACGGTGAAGCCTGGTTGCTCGGCAGCCACATCGCCCCTTTGACGACCGCCAGCACGCACGTTATTGCCGACCCCACGCGCAGCCGCAAACTGTTGCTCAACAAGCGCGAGCTTGAAAAGCTGTTTGCCGCGGTACAGCAGAAGGGTTACGCCTGCGTCTGCCTCTCGATTTACTGGAGCAAGCACTTGATCAAGTGCGAAATTGCCCTGGGTAAAGGCAAGAAGGAATACGACAAGCGCCATACCGAACGCGAGCGCGATTCTGATCGTGAGCTACAGCGTGCGGTGCGCAACAAGGGCAAGGAAGACTAGCTCCAAGCCCCCCGTAGCAGCTGCCGTGCTCTGCGAGGCTGCGTTCGGTCGCGAAGCGATCGTAAATGCTGAAGACACGACCTTAGAGAAAGTTCGTGTTCACCGGCTTTACGACGACTCCGTCGCCGGACGCAGCCTTCGGCAGCTATTACAACCCATTACGCCGCTCGGCCCGCGCTGTGCGCTGAACCTCCTGACGCACCTCCTCCAACACTTCCTGCACATACATCAGATGGCGGCTGGCCACTTCCCGCGCATCCTCTGCCCGCCCCTCAATAATCGCCAGGTACAACTCGCGATGCTGACTGATCAGCATGTCGCGCGTTTCGCTGCGCTGCTTGTACATCCCGCCAATGTTGGTCACCACGTTGCGCTTTAGCAGGTCAAACAACCCGCGAATGGTGTGCAGCAACACCGCGTTATGACTGGCCTCGGCAATGGCCAAATGGAAGCTTGCATCCGCCTCGCCCTCCTCGGCACGACTGACCTCGTCAACCCGCGCATAACAATCCTGCAAGCGCTCAAATGCAAGGCGCAGCCGATCACGATCCACCTCTGTGGCGCGCAAAGCCGCATAAAACGCACATGACGCCTCTAGCGTATGACGAAACTCAAGCAAGTCGCGTTGCGCTTCAGGGTTGCTTTCCAGCAATTGCAGCAACGGATCACTGAACGTCGATCCAAGTGAAGTCGCCACATAATTGCCGCCACCCTGACGACTGACCAGCAACCCCTTGGCTGATAGTTTTTGAATCGCTTCGCGCAACGACGGGCGCGATACACCGAATCGTTCGGCCAAGGCACGCTCAGCTGGCAAGCGCTCACCGGACTTCAATGTGCCCTCAAGGATCATGCCCTCAAGCTGCTCGACAATATCGTCAGACAAACGGCGCTGACGAATTTGATCAAACCCCATAACGCTCTCCATCCTCCCGGCCACGTGCCGGGGCCGCCATTCTCGCTGATTAGCGCGCTTCAGACACCTGCCAGAAGCATTAACAAACACCCCATCAGATTCGCCAGTAACGTTTTGTCAGACAAAAGATTTAGGGCGGCAAATTGACACACCCCACATAAGGCTTTTAACCTACCCGACAGCGACTGTAAATTGGTAATACCAATTACCCAGACGCGACCAGCAGCAACGACCAATAACAATTAGGGGCCACCCCATATGCAAACCTGGCAACAGCTCTATAGTCCGCTCGGCAGCCTCGGCTTGTCCGCACTCGCCGCCGTCATCCCGATCGTGTTCTTCTTTCTGGCCTTGGCCGTGTTCCGTCTCAAAGGACATGTCGCCGGCAGCATCACCCTCGCCCTGTCGATTCTGGTGGCTATTTTTGCCTTCCAGATGCCTGTCGACATGGCTTTTGCAGCAGCGGGCTATGGATTTGCCTACGGCCTCTGGCCAATCGCCTGGATCATCGTGGCCGCGGTGTTCCTCTACAAGCTGACGGTAAAAAGCGGCCAGTTCGAAATTATCCGCAGTTCGGTCCTGTCGATCACTGACGACCAACGCTTGCAGGTGCTGTTGATCGGTTTTTGCTTCGGCGCCTTCCTGGAAGGTGCAGCCGGATTCGGCGCACCAGTAGCGATTACGGCCGCCCTGCTCGTAGGCTTGGGGTTCAACCCACTGTATGCCGCGGGCCTGTGCCTGATCGCCAACACCGCCCCCGTCGCGTTCGGCGCACTGGGCATCCCGATCATTGTGGCTGGCCAAGTGACAGGCATTGACGCGTTCAAGATCGGCGCCATGGCAGGCCGTCAACTGCCGCTGCTGTCGCTGTTCGTGCCGTTCTGGTTGGTGTTCATGATGGACGGCCTGCGCGGCGTGCGTGAAACGTGGCCAGCCGCGCTGGTGGCGGGGCTAAGCTTCGCTGTGACCCAGTACTTCACCTCGAACTACATTGGCCCCGAGCTGCCGGACATTACCTCTGCCCTCGCCAGCCTGGTCAGCCTGACGCTGTTTCTGAAAATCTGGCAACCAAAACGCACCGCAGGCGCGCAGATTGCAGGCGTGGCCTCTGATGTTGTCGTGACGGCCAACCCGGGCGGTTTCGGCAAACCAGCCAATCTGCTGGCATCGCCTTACAGCCTGTTGCAGATCCTGAAAGCGTGGTCCCCGTTCCTGATCCTGACGGTTCTGGTCACCATCTGGACGCTTAAACCGTTCAAAGCCCTGTTCTCGGCAGGCGGTTCGATGTACGGCTGGGTGTTCAACTTCGCGATCCCGCACCTTGATCAACTGGTGATCAAAACCGCACCGATCGTAAATGCACCGACTGCGATTGCAGCTGTTTTCAAACTTGATCCGATCTCCGCCACCGGCACCGCTATTTTCTTCTCGGCCTTGATCTCGATGCTGATCCTGAAAATCGACATCAAAACGGGTCTGACCACTTTAAAAGAAACATTCTTCGAACTGCGCTGGCCCATCCTGTCCATCGGTATGGTGCTGGCGTTCGCATTTGTAACTAACTACTCCGGCATGTCTTCGACCATGGCGTTGGTGCTGGCTGGCACGGGCGCTGCGTTCCCGTTCTTCTCGCCTTTCTTGGGCTGGCTGGGCGTATTTCTGACAGGCTCGGACACCTCGTCCAACGCCCTGTTCAGCTCGTTGCAAGCCACCACCGCACACCAGATTGGTGTCAGCGACACCCTGATGGTGGCCGCCAATACCAGCGGCGGCGTAACCGGCAAAATGATTTCACCCCAATCGATTGCCGTGGCGTGTGCGGCCACCGGCCTGGTGGGTAAAGAATCCGACCTGTTCCGTTTCACCCTGAAACACAGCCTGTTCTTCGCCACCATCGTGGGGTTGATCACGCTCGCGCAAGCCTACTGGTTCACCGGCATGCTGGTGCACTGATACGCGCTATGGTTACAGCACGTTAATGGCGCCGGGGCTGCCCCGGCGTCAGTAATTCACTACCCGGTCCACACCCGTGGACACATAACCGGGACCACCCGGAGACGCCTGATGAGCGAGCTTTTCTACAACGCCGTGCCCAACGCGACCCGTGTCGCCCCGCCCCTCCCTACACCTCGTATTTACCCCACGCAAAAACCACATAAGGTGTACCTGTTCGGCACCTGCGTGGTCGACCTGTTCTTCCCGGAAGCCGGCATGGACGCGATCCACCTGCTAGAGCGCGAAGGCATTGCTGTCGACTACCCGCAAGGTCAAAGCTGCTGCGGACAACCCGCCTATACCTCCGGTTACACCGATCAGGCGCGCGAAGTCGCACGCGCACAGCTCGCCTTGTTTACCGAGAGCTACCCCGTTGTCGTGCCGTCCGGCTCATGCGCGGGCATGCTGCGCGAACACTATGAAGACCTGTTCAAAGACGAACCTGAGACGTTGCAACGCGTGCATGCCTTGGCTGAGCGTACTTTCGAACTCACCGAATTCCTGCTGTACGTGTGCAAGGTTCAATTCAAAGACCACGGCGCCCCGGTCAAGGTGGCGCTGCACACGTCTTGCTCGGCCCGCCGTGAAATGAACACCCACCTGCACGGCCGCGAAATGCTGGCGCAATTAGCGAATGTGGAACGCATCGACCACAGCCACGAAAGTGAATGCTGCGGCTTTGGTGGAACATTCAGCGTGCGCATGCCGGATATTTCCGGTGCGATGGTGGCTGACAAAACCCGCTCCCTGATTGAAACCGGTGCGCATCAAGTACTCACCGCTGACTGCGGTTGCTTGATGAACATCAACGGCTCACTGGAAAAACAGAAACAATCCCTGCGCGGTCAGCATCTGGCCAGTTTCCTGTGGCAGCGCACCGGAGGTGAACAATGAGCACCGGCACACTGATTCCGACCGTTGCAGTGGAAGAAGACTTCCGCGAGCGCGCCCATGAAGCCTTGGCTGACAAACAACTGCGCAATAACTTTCGCAGCGCCATGGATTCTCTGATGACCAAACGCGCCGTGGCCTTCAGCGACGCCCACGAGCGCGAGCACCTACGGGCACTGGGCAATGCAATCCGTGCCCGCGCCTTATCCAAACTGCCAGACCTGCTTGAACAGCTCGAAGCCAACCTGACCCGTAACGGCGTGCACGTTCACTGGGCTGAAACGGTCGAACAAGCCAACGACATCGTGCTCTCGATTGCACGCCGCCGCGCCGCCAAGCAGGTGATCAAAGGCAAGTCGATGGTCAGCGAAGAAATGGAGATGAACCATGTCCTGGGTGCTCAAGGCATTGAATGCCTCGAATCCGACATGGGTGAGTACATTGTTCAACTGGATAACGAAAAACCGTCCCACATCATCATGCCCGCGATCCATAAAAACGCCGGGCAAGTAGCCGACTTGTTTCACGAAAAACTCGGTGTGGACTACACCAAAGATGTCGACCAACTGATCCAGATTGGTCGGCGTGTACTGCGACAAAAATTCTTTGAAGCAGATATCGGCGTCTCAGGCGTCAACTTCGCGGTGGCCGAAACCGGCACCCTGCTACTGGTGGAAAACGAAGGCAACGGGCGCATGTCGACCACCGTTCCACCGGTGCACATTGCCGTCACCGGAATCGAGAAGGTAGTCGAGAACCTGCGTGATGTGGTCCCACTGCTCTCGCTATTGACCCGCTCTGCGCTCGGCCAGCCGATCACGACTTACGTCAACATGATCTCTGGGCCACGTAAGCCCGGCGAGCTAGACGGTCCTGAAGAAGTGCATTTAGTGCTGCTGGACAACGGCCGCAGCCAGGCATTTGCCGACAGTGAACTGCGCCAAACCCTCAATTGCATTCGTTGTGGCGCTTGCATGAACCACTGCCCGGTTTACACACGCATTGGCGGTCATGCCTACGGCGAGGTGTACCCCGGCCCTATCGGCGCAATTATCACGCCGCACATGGTGGGGCTGGCCAAGGTGCCGGATCACCCTAGCGCTTCGTCGCTGTGCGGAGCGTGCGGGGAAGTCTGTCCGGTCAAGATCCCGATTCCTGCTCTGTTACGCCGCCTGCGTGAAGAAAACGTCAAAGCGCCCACCACCCAACCTCGCATCATGCGCGGTCAGGGCAGCAAGTATTCACGCAAAGAACGCTTCATCTGGAACGCCTGGGCCAAGCTCAACAGCTCACCCAACCTGTACCGCTTGTTCCTCAAGGCCGCCACTCGCTTGCGCGCATTGACGCCGAACAAGGTAGGACCCTGGACCCAAAACCACAGCGCCCCTAAACCCGCCGCCCGTTCGTTGCACGACATGGCCCGCGAGCACTTGGCGAAACAGTCGGGAGATCAGTCATGAGCGCTAAGCAAAATATCCTCAACAAACTGCGCAACAGCCTGACGGGCACTACACCCGTGGCTGACAACTTCGACGAACAATTGGTGACCCAGCCCTGGACGTACACGCTTGAACAGCGCATCCCCCAACTGCGTAAGTTGATGGAAGCCGTGCACACGGAAATCCACCTCAGCACCGAACACGACTGGCCTGCGCTGCTGGCCCAGCTGATTACAGATCGCCAGCTACCGAGTTTGCTGATTGCTCCGTCGACGCCCCACGGACAGAAAGTTACCGCGCACTGGGCGCAGAACCCGACGCTAGCGACACTCAAAGCCTACGATCGGCCGGTGGAGGAATGGAAAGACGAGTTGTTCAACGACACGCCCGCCAGCTTGACCACTACGTTGGGCGCGATCGCGGCCACGGGTAGCCTGATCATGTGGCCGACAGCCGAAGAGCCGCGCCTGATGAGCCTTGTGCCACCGGTGCATTTCGCCCTGCTGAAAGCCAGCGAAATTCGCGACAACTTCTATCAGGTGCAACGTGAAATGAACTGGTCCGCCGGCATGCCGACCAATGCCTTGCTGGTGTCCGGCCCTTCTAAAACCGCTGACATTGAACAAGTCCTGGCTTACGGTGCCCACGGTCCGAAAGACCTGGTGCTGTTAATTCTGGAGGATGCATGAGCCTGCCCGTAGCCTTTGTGCGTGATGCTGAGCGACTGATCCCACCCGATCGTCGCTTCACTGACGCGCTGTCGACGCTGGCCTTTGGCACCGATGCGAGCTTTTATCGCTTGATCCCAAAGCTGATCATCCGCGTCGAGTCCGAAGACGAAGTGGTTGAACTGCTGCACTTGGCGCGCCGCGACCAGGTTTCAGTCACCTTCCGTGCTGCCGGCACCAGCTTGTCCGGCCAAGCCATCAGCGACTCCGTACTGATCGTGCTCGGCGATAACTGGAACGCTAAAGAAATTCGCGGCCAAGGCACTCAAATCCGCCTGCAACCCGGTGTGATTGGCGCACAAGCCAATGCCTGGCTCGCACCGTACGGGCGTAAGATCGGTCCTGACCCGGCCTCGATCAACGCCTGCAAAATTGGCGGCATCGTCGCCAATAACGCCAGTGGCATGTGCTGCGGCACCGCGCAAAACACTTATCACACCCTGGCGGGCATGCGCGTAGTGCTGGCCGACGGTACGCGTATCGACACCGAAGACGCCGCTAATGTCGCCGACTTTCGCCAAAGCCACGGCCCGTTACTGGAACAGCTTGCGACCCTGGCCCGCGAGACCCGCGCCAACACTGATTTGGCTGCGAAAATCCGCCACAAATACCGTCTGAAAAACACCACCGGGTTGTCACTCAACGCCCTGGTGGATTTTGACGACCCGCTGGATATCCTCAGCCACCTACTGGTGGGCAGCGAAGGAACGCTGGGGTTTATCAGCTCGGTGACTTACGACACCGTCATTGATCACCCGAACAAAGCCTCGGCGTTGATCGTATTCCCGGACGTCGAAACTTGCTGTAACGCTGTGACCGTACTGAAAAGCCAACCCGTGTCTGCCGTTGAACTTCTCGATCGCCGCAGCCTGCGCTCAGTACAAGACAAACCCGGCATGCCTGCTTTCGTACAACAACTGTCGGCTAATGCCTGCGCCCTGCTGATCGAGTCCCGCGCCGCTACGCAGACGTTGTTGCACGAACAATTGGCGCACATCATGGGTTCGCTGTCGGCATTCCCTGTCGAGAAACAAGTCGACTTCACCGAAGATCCAGCCGAAAACGCCAAGCTGTGGGCCATTCGCAAAGACACCTTCCCGGCAGTCGGCGCGGTACGTAAAACCGGCACAACAGTGATCATCGAAGACGTGACCTTCCCTGTCGAACAACTGGCCATCGGCGTCAATCGCCTGATTGAGCTGTTCGACAAACATCACTATGAAGAAGCGATCCTGTTCGGCCACGCGCTTGAAGGCAACCTGCACTTTGTTTTCACCCAGGGCTTCAATAGCCCGCAAGAAGTGGCACGGTATCAGGCGTTCATGGATGACGTGGCGCAGTTGGTGGCCGTGGAATTTGGTGGTTCCCTCAAAGCGGAACACGGCACCGGTCGCAACATGGCGCCCTTTGTAGAACTGGAGTGGGGCAGCGACGCGTATCAACTCATGTGGGCACTTAAACGCCTGCTCGACCCGCAAGGCATTCTCAACCCGGACGTGGTACTCAGCGAAGACCCGCAAATCCACCTCAAACACTTGAAGCCCCTGCCTGCCGCCGACGAGATTGTGGATAAGTGCATCGAGTGCGGATTTTGCGAGCCGGTGTGCCCGTCCAAAGGACTGACGCTCAGCCCCCGACAGCGAATAGTGATCTGGCGCGACATACAGGCGAAAAAACGCGCAGGCGTGGATACCCGCGAACTGGAAAAAGCCTACGAATACCAAGGCATCGATACCTGCGCCGCGACCGGTTTATGCGCGCAACGTTGCCCGGTAGGGATTAACACTGGAGAACTGGTCAAAAAACTGCGCGCTCGCGAGGCAACTCACCTCAAAACGGCCGACTGGCTGGGCACCCATTTTCCGACCACGCTACAAGGCGCCCGCTTTACCCTGCACGTGGCCAACGGTGCGCGCATGTTACTGGGCGCGCCGCGCCTAACCAAACTATCGGCGACGCTCACCAAGGCCAGCAAAGGACGAGTCCCGCTGTGGACCAACGCCATGCCGCAACCCGAGCGGGCCATTCGCTTCAGCCCGCCGGTGAAAGATGCACGACCACGCGTGGTGTACCTCGCGGCATGTGTATCCCGCGTCATGGGGCCCGCGGCAGGCGACAGCGAGCAAATGTCACTGCTGGATAAAACCCGTGGCTTGCTGGAAAAAGCCGGTTACCAAGTGGTCTTCCCGGACAACCTGGACAGCCTGTGTTGCGGTCAGCCATTCGCCTCCAAGGGCTACGCCGAACAAGCCGAACACAAACGCCAGGAACTGATTGGCGCCCTACTGCACGCCAGCCGTGGCGGGCTTGACCCGATCTATTGCGACACTAGCCCGTGCACGTTACGCCTGGTGCAAGACCTGGGTGAAACGCGTCTCGACCTGTACGACCCGGTACGTTTCATTCGCACCCACCTTGTGGATAAGTTGCGCTTCACCCCGCAACAAGCTCCGATCGCCGTCCACGTTACGTGCAGCACGCAACACTTGGGCGAGAGTCAGGCACTGATCGACATCGCACGAATGTGCAGCACAGAAGTCGTGATCCCGGAAGGCATTCACTGTTGCGGTTTCGCGGGCGACAAAGGGTTCACCACGCCAGAGCTGAACGCCCATTCGCTGCGCAGCTTAAAAGACGCCGTGCAGCATTGCAGCGAAGGGATTTCCACCAGTCGCACGTGCGAGATTGGCCTGACGCAACATGGCGGCATTGACTACCACGGCTTGGTGTATTTGGTCGATCGCGTGACGGCGGCCAAATCGCTGTAACGCCACGTAGTCGGTATGTCGCTGCCAAAGGCTGCGCGCTTCTCAAATGAAAAGCTCACAGCCTGTGGCAACGACTACCCCAGACAATGCAGGTTCTGCGCACCTTTTTTGAGCATAAAAAAACTAATCCAATGATGGCCAAATAAAAGCAGAACCCTTGAGCACAGCTATAGTCAATTGGCTTAAGGCCCCACTGTTTGGGGTATAAAACCGAGCCCGCAAACACCGGGCCTCATCTGTGCACAAGGAGTTTTCCCATGAAGCGTACCGCTCTTGCTGGCCTGTTTATCACTGCTGCAATGTTGGCTTCTCCCGTATTTGCGGCCGAACCGGCTAAAGATGATCTGTGCTCCATCAACCTGCAAAAGATCAACGATGCGATGGCAACGTCTGGCCAAACCAGCGAAAACACCAATGACAACCTCAAAGCCGCTTATGACAAAGCCGTGGCTGAAAAAGAGAGCGGCAACGACAAAGAATGCATTTCTATCACCACCCAAGAGTTGCAGCGCATTCAAAACATCAACAAGGGTGGTGAAGGCAAATAAGCCTTGAGGTTGGCCTTCTGCGCAGGATTGGCGTAGACTGCGCTGGCTTGCTGGTTACACACAGCAGGCATCGGGGCCGTTTAGGATTCGACGCCGGTTGCGAAACTCTAGGTGCATGCCGAGTTGGTAACAGAACTCGTAAATCCACTGTTGCAACTTTCTATAGTTGCCAATGACGAAACCTACGAGGGTCAAGCTCTCGCAGCGTAAGCTGCCTTAGCCATCCTCCTGGTACCTTCGGGTCCAGCAATCACTAGGGGATGCCTGTAAACCTGAAGTGATTGTCATATAGAACAGGATCGCCGTGCAGTACGTTGTGGACGAAGCGGCTAAAACTTACACAACTCGCCCAAAGCACCCTGCCCTTCGGGTCGCTGAGGGTTAACTTAATAGAAACGGCTAAGCATGTAGTACCGACAGCGGAGTACTGGCGGACGGGGGTTCAAATCCCCCCGGCTCCACCAACTCAACATCTAAAGACGTCCACGGACGTCTTTTTTTGTGCCTGAAATCCAGTGAATACGGGGATTTAAGGGCTGCGGAGGGCTTTCCAGGTTTTTTGAGTTCCAGGCGCTTTGGTATTCCCAATGGTATTCCCGGCTACCCAGCGCTAATCTTGGGAATACCGAAAGGTGTCATGGAGTACTTCTTATGTGCGCTCAAACCACCCGCCTCTCCGACCGCCAGCTCAAGGCGGTCAAACCGAAAGACAAGGATTACATCCTCACTGATGGCGACGGGCTCCAACTGCGAGTCAGGGTCAATCACTCGATGCAGTGGAACTTCAACTATCGACATCCCGTAACCAAGAACCGAATCAACATGGCACTCGGATCATATCCCGAGGTTTCTCTTGCGCAAGCCAGGAAGAAAACCGTTTAGGCCAGAGAGCTGCTTGCACAAGGCATCGACGGTAATCCCCCTGAAATAAGTACGCATCAGAAGTAGAATTTTCTCCTGACCGGATCAAGGAAATTTTGCGTGAAAACATCGCGTTTTTCAGACAGCCAAATCATCGCCATCCTCAAGCAATCCGAGGCTGTAACTCCAGCGCCAGAGCTGTGCCGTGAGCATTGCATCAGTTCGGCCACGTTCTATAAGTGGCGCACCACGTTCGGCGGCATGGACGCCTCGCTGATGACCCGTTTGCGTGAGCTGGAGGAAGAGAATCGACGGCTTAAAAAATGTACGCCGAAGAGCGCCTTAAAGCCGAAATCATCCAGGAAGCCATGGCAAAAAAGTGGTGAAGCCATCGCGACGACGAGAGATGGCGCAGCAAGTGGTTCGTTCAGGTCGGTGCAATATCAAGTTGGCGTGCCTTGTTTTCAGAGTCAGCCTCACGTGCTATCGCCATCAGCCGCGTTTGGCGCCTGAAAATGCTGAGATCGCCGACAAACTGATCCAGCTCACCCACAACCAGCATAACTGTGGGGTTGGCTTGTGCTTCTTGTATCTGCACAACGTCAAGGGTCATAGCTGGAACCACAAGCGTGTGTATCGTTTCTACCGCGAACTGGAGCTGAATCTGCGTATCAAGCCACGCAAGCGCATCGTGCGCGAGAAGCCTGAGCCGCTGGCCGTTCCTGCAGCCACCAATCAGTGCTTGTCGATGGATTTCATGCACGATCAATTGGCCGATGGGCGCAGTTTTCGGGTATTCAATCTGATTGACGACTTCAACCGTGAATCCCTGAGTATGGAAATTGATTTGTCGCTACCGGCAGAGCGTGTTGTCGAGCGCTGAACCAGGTTATTGAATGGCGCGGGAAACCACAGACAATCCACAGTGATAACGGCCCCGAGTTTATCAGCACCAAACTCACTGGATGGGCAGAGAAGCAGGGCATTCGATATGGAATTTATTCAGCCGGGCAACCCGCAACAAAACGCCTACGTCGAGCGCTATAACGTACGTTACGACTGGCTGGGCCATTACTTGTTTGAGTCGATAACTGAAGTTCAGGACTACGGCACGAGCTGGATCTGGACATACAATCACGAGCGACCGAATATGGCCCTCGGCGGCATCACCCCTAAACAGAAGTTGGCCCTGGCGGCCTGACCTCTATTTCTGACGTGTATTAGAAATGGGGGATTACCTTTTGTCTGATAGTGAGGACGTTTTTTGATGCTTGACCAGACCCTGGCCTGCGCGCATCCGACCGGCCTAATCTGCTCACCCGCCTTGCTGATCACTCCCCTGCGAAGTAATCACTGTCTAGCTGTTTCACTTCATACACCTGCTTAACGCTCACGCCCAAGTTGTTTTCCACCATCAACCGCGCCAGCTCAATACCGTCGATCAGCACAACTTTGATATCCAGCCCCAGCGCTGCAGTGCGTGCTCCCTCGGAGAATTCTGAGGTGGTGATGAATACGCCCTTACGTGCACGTTGGCGGGTCAGTGCGCCGATAAACTTGTCGATCTCCGGACGATGCACTGTGTTGCTCCAGCGCTTGGCCTGCAGATAAATCACGTCGAGGCCAAGCTTGTCTTCCTTTATGATGCCGTCGATACCGTCATCGTTTGTCGCCTGGGTGGCTTTACCTGCCTCCTTGCGCGAACCGCCATACCCCATCGCTATCATCAGGTCGACCACCAACTGTTCAAAGAAGATGGGACTAGCTGCCCGGACTTGCTCCAACAGCTCGTCCGCAAGGGACTGCATCAGCGCCTGATGTGCATCCGCCAACTGCTCGTCCGGCGTGGTTTCTGCTCTATCAATGCTCATCACAACGGGTGTGTCAGCCGTTCGCGGTTTGGTCGTATGGAAGTCCGCAAACTCGGGGAACTGCTTCAGCCAGCTCACCGTGATGCGCGGCGGACCACTGGCCAGGGCCTCAAGGCCACGCGGCGTAATTTGCACCATGCCCTTTGTCGGAATGCACAGCAGACCAGCCTTATTCAGATAGGTACGAGCCCAGCCCACTCGGTTGTTGATCACCGTCTGCTGACCGGAAGGCAGGCGCTCCTTGCGTTCATCTTCGGTCAACTGAAACTGATCAGCTACCCGCTCGCGCAGCGTATTGAGCGGTAACGGCGCACCGTTCTGCACAGTATTCAGCACCGGGCGCATCACACTTTGAAAATCCGGAATTGCCACTGTTACTCCCTATTTTTAGCGGCCACTTCAGGCCCCGCCCACGCGGTTATCATCGAGGGCCGCTGCGGTCTTGAGCATCTTCAAAATTACCAGCGCAAACGCACGGCTCTTCGTCTCGTTATCCAGCACTTCCAGCGAGAGCTTTTCGTGATCGGTCATGGCGTCCAATACGGTGTCGAGGACGCGCTTGGGAAACAGGCCGTGCATCACTTGATCCACCGAGTGATTGTTCACTTGGGCCATCACATCTTCCTGACGGCTGATGCGCTGGGCGATGCCGGTGAGGAACTGCAACTGGTCGTCATCGCTCACTTCGGCACCGAAGATATCGTTAAGCGCCTCGATGATTTCTGACAAGCGCTTCTTTTCCGGGTCATGGGGCTTGCCGCTGCCCACGTCACTGCCAGGTTTTAGAGTGTACTCGCCGGTTTCCTCATTCAAGCGCAACTGGTGTTCAGCGCGCTTGCTCAGACGGTAATGGCTCAATTGAAGCTCGCCGACATCTACGTCGTCTTGTAGCAGGCGATCAACGCGCAGCAGCGGGTGCAAGTGCTTAGCGTACACGCACAGTTGCTCCAGTTCGCGATCCTCATAAGGCACGATCTGCGAAAGAAACTCGTACAGACGCACAAAGCTTTGCAGGTTTTTGCGGAACAGGTCGAGCTGATCCACCTGTTCGCCCGCTTCTTTCAAGGCGTGCTCGGCTTTTTTCAAGCCGCTACTGTCTCCATTGGCCTGGGCGATGCGTTTGTAATCCAGCGCTTGCTGGCGTGACTCAAGAGAGAAGGCATAACGCTTGGCAAAGCGCTCTTTGGCGGGTGCGCAGTAATAACTGAGCTTACTGGCCTGCGCCTTGGGGTCGAAGAAGGCTAAGGCAAACGCTTCAACTTCCTGCCAGTGGTAGATACCCTCGGCATCCAGTTTTTTCTGCAGGTCATAGATGATCTGCGGGTCGGTCACGTCGGTCAGCTCGGCCTTGGTGTAGTACGGCAAAAAGGCATCGAGAATATCCTGCGGCTCGTTGAAGAAGTCGAGGATGAAGGTTTCCTTGCTATCCCCGAAAGTGCGGTTCAATCGCGACAGCGTCTGCACGCAGTCTACGCCTTGCAGTTTTTTGTCCACATACATGGCGCACAGCTTGGGCTGATCGAAGCCAGTCTGATACTTGTTGGCCGCGATCATCACGTTGAAGTCTTGGGTGTCGAAAGCGTCTGCCAGATCGCGGCCATTCAGGCCAGCGTTGAGCAGGCTGCTGTTTTCCGTCACCTCTTCGGGGATCACCTCATCCGGTAATACGCTGCCGGAGAACGCCACCAGCGGATGCACATCGCTGTAACCCATTTGCTGCACATAAGCTTTTAAAGCCAACTGATAACGCACCGCTTCCTGACGGCTACTGGTGACGACCATGGCTTTGGCTTGGCCATTAAGCAGACCGCGGATATTGGCGCGGAAGTGCTCTACGATGACCTCTACCTTCTGGCTGATGTTGTACGGGTGTAAACGCACCCAACGCGCCAGCTTAATGCGTGCCTTTTTGCTGTCCACCTCATCGTCTTCGCCGTCGGGGTGCGCGATCTTCCAGGCAGTGCTGTAGGTGGTGTAGTTGCGCAGCACGTCGAGGATAAAACCCTCCTCGATGGCCTGGCGCATAGAGTACAAGTGAAACGCCTCCGGCTTGTTACTGGCACTGGCCGGTAGCGTCGGATCAGCCGGACGACCGAAAAGCTCCAGGGTCTTGGCTTTAGGCGTTGCGGTAAAGGCGTAATAGCTGATCCGCTCATTGGGTTGGCGCGCTTGCACGGCAGCATCCAGCAATTCTTCGGCGCTCACCTCTTCGGCTTCGAGCGCATCACTGCCGAGAATCTGTTTTAGCTTGCTGGCCGATGAGCCGGTTTGCGAGGAATGTGCTTCGTCGGCGATCACTGCATAGCGCCCGCTGGCCAGTTTGGGATATTTGTCCAGCGCATCAAACAACGCCGGGAAGGTCTGGATGGTGACGATGATGATGCGCGTCTGCTCAGCCAACGCCTCGGCCAGTTGCTCGGATTTGCTTTGGTTGCCGACATCACGGCTGATCGGTTTAACCACGCCTTGGGCGTGCTCGAACTGATAGATGGTGTTTTGCAACTGGCTGTCGAGCACCGTGCGGTCGGTGACCACGATCACCGAGTTGAAGAGACGCTGACCAGCATCGTCGTACAGCGAGGCCAGTTGATGCGCGGTCCAGGCGATGGAGTTGGACTTGCCCGAGCCGGCGCTGTGCTGGATCAAATAGCGCTTGCCCGGCCCTTCGGCGCGGGTGGTGTCGATAAGCTTATTGACCACTTCCCATTGGTGGTATCGGGGGAAGATCATGGTTTCTTTGGTCACCGGCGTGCCGTCGAAGCTTTCGCTGGTTTTTTTGTCCAAGTGCAGAAAGCGGCCCAGCACTTTGAGCCAGGCATCCGGTTGCAACAGGCGTTGCCACAGGTAGCCGGTGGCGTATTGGCTGTCGTCCTCAGGCATCGGATTGCCCGCACCACCTTCTGCGCTGCCGAGGTTGAACGGCAAGAAAAAGGTGTCTTTACCCGCCAGCTTGGTGGTCATCGCCACCTCATTCTGGCCCACGGCAAAGTGCACCAGCGCGCCGCGTTTGAAGGTCAGAAGTGGTTCGGGTTTTCGCGTCAGCGGGTCTTTGATCGGACGGTCATTGCGGTACTGGCGCTTGGCGTTTTCTACCGACTGCTTGAACTCGCTTTTCAGCTCCAGCGTGGCGGTGGGGATGCCGTTGACGAACAGCACCAGATCCAGCCGTGGATTGTAGCTCTGCTCGCTGCTACCAGCCTCGCGCGCATGCGGCGAGTAGGACACCTCCGGCACCACACGCAGACGGTTGCACTGGTAACGTTTGAGGGTGTCCGGGTTCATGCCGTGGTCGGGCTGGAAGCTGCACATCTCCACCTTCACCGCCGGCAGCTTAAAGCCATGGCGCAGCACATCCAGGGTTCCGCTCTGCTCCAGCTCGCGAACGAGCTTCTGCACCAGCACATCATTCGGGTTGTTCGGGTTGGCCTTGGCGAACTTGTCCCATCGCTCCGGCCAGGCGTCCTTGAAATAACCCAGCACATCCTCGGTATACAGCGCCGTGCGCCGGTCATAGCCGCTGGCTGTGCCGACTAGCCAACCTTGGGCGGCCAGGGCGTCGATGACGTCCTGCTGGAATTGCGCTTCCTTGCTGTCCGCCATTACACGGCCTCTTGTTCTAATTCTGGGGTGGATGCGCTGGCCGGTAGCTGCCATCCGCGTACGTCGATTTTGCCGGTGACAGCGGCGGAGATAAGGGCGGAGCGGCGTTCTTGGAGAAATTCGACGGTTGAAGTAGCTAGATTAACTAGCTCTTCGTGAGCTACGCGGCCTTCATTCAAAACTGAAAGAATCTCTTTTTGCTCAGCAACCGAAGGGATTGGCAAAGCAAGACTCATGACATTGCTTGCTGATATGGAGGCCAAGTTAGTGCTTTGCTTGGAGTTCAAGAAAAAGTAACTGCGTGCTTGATCGCACTGCGTAAACGCAGTCAACCATTCTGCTGAGAGCAAATCATTCGGGCGAATAGCAAATACGTGATTTTGGTGAAGACAAGGCTCTATCTGCCCTTGCCAAACAGTTCCGCGGCCTAGCTTGTCGTTATCCCCGCCTTCGTTCATAAGCACATCACCTGAACGCAGGCTATAACGCTCAACTTCAGATTCAAGCACCGAAATTTCTTTGACCTCAGTGAGATCCACGAAACCGTTCTGCACATTGGCAACACGTAGGTAAGGCAGCGAAACGGTCTCGCGCCCCTCGTAATCTTTTCCTTTGGCGATGCCTCCCTGAATAGTTGCATACCAGCGCAGCGGACCAACAACCCAATGCGCCGGCACCTCGCCTAGCCAGTCCACGCCGGAGTCTTTCATCGGCACCGTGGAGTCGAGGCCTTTGGTGACGGCGTGGGAGATTACGGCCTGACGCTTTTCCTTGAGCAGTTCGATCAGCCGCTGCTGTTCTTCGATCAGCGCGTCGATGCGGGCGGTTTCGTGGTCAAGGAAGCGGGCGATTTGGGTTTGCTCAGCCTCAGAAGGAACGCCCAGCACAATATTCTTCATATCAGAAAAATTCGTACTCCAAAGGTCAGCAACTATTCCCTTGCCCCAACGGTAATACTCCTCCTGAAAAAGCGCGCTTCTGAATAAGTGATGAATAAATGGGCCGTGTAATCCAGTCGGGATCAATACGGTACAAATCAACGAGACTGATCCATCCAGTGGAGATAATCCGGAAGACCCCTTACGGTCGGAGCGGCTGTTGATAACAAAATCGCCAGCCAACACTTTCTTTCTATTGTCCCCATCCTGTGTTTTTGCGGCGCTTTCAAGCCGAGGAACAATCCCGTACTTGGTCACTGACAAAGGCTCGAACTCAGTATCACTGGCCCTTTCGCGGCGCTCATCGAAGTAATGGCCAAGACGCTTGAGTGCCCAGCTTTCAGGCACGTCACCTAACCAGATAAAGCCTGACGCCTTGTATTTCGGATAAGAGGGGAGCGTCATGCCGACAGCCCCTCGATCATCTGCTTGATGCGGTCGGTGCAAGCTTTTAGGTCGCGGTCAATATCGGCCAGCGGACGCGGCGGCTGGAACACGTAGAAGTGGCGGTTAAACGGAATCTCGAAGCCAACGATACCGACCTCGCCGTCCAGCACATCGGTCTTACTCACGTCGATCCAAGCATCCGGCACATGGGGGATAACTTCACGCTGGAAATAGTCGTACACCGACTCGCCCAGCGGCACGTTCTCGTAATCGCGCAGGCCAGTGTCCGCCTCTAGCTGGCCTTTGGTCATGCAGATATCAGCCTCAGAATCGCGTTCGCTCAGTGCATTTAGCAGTGCTTTCAGCTCCGGCGCGCTAATGCTGACGCCGTGTGCGGTCAGGGCTTTTTTCAGTAGCTTAGTGAATTGCTCGCGGTTGCGGTGTAGCACGCTGGCATCCATCGCTTGCAGGGCCACTATCAGTGGCTGCTGAGCAACGCTGCCAAGCTTTTGAATAGCCTTTTCTTCCATAACCGTGGTAATACGCTCTGCGCTGGCCTGGAAGTTCAAACGCAGCGGGCGCTCAACAGTAATGCGCCGGTAGCCGAAGGCGTCGATGGGGAAAATTTTGCTCTGTGCGCTGTGCTCGAAACTGCCATACAGGCGCACCAGCTCTATGATTTGATCTTCAGTGATGTACTGGCGCTTGCTGCCCAGCGACTTGCGCATTTTGGCGTAGTGCTTACTGCCGTCGATCAGTTGCACCTTGCCCTTGCGCGCAACCGCCTTGTGGTTGCTGAGGATCCACACATAGGTGGCGATGCCGGTGTTGTAGAACATGTCCGTTGGCAGCGCGACGATAGCTTCGACTAGGTCGTTTTGCAGCAGGTAGCGGCGAATCTCTGACTCACCCGAACCTGCGCCCCCGGTAAACAACGGCGAGCCATTTAGGATGATGCCAATGCGCGAGCCACCGTCACGCGGGTCACGCATTTTGCTGACCAAGTGCAGAAGAAACAGTAGCGAACCGTCGGAAACGCGCGGCAGGCCGGGGCCAAAGCGGCCGTCAAAACCTTTGTGGCTGTGCTCGTCTGTGATCTGCTTTTGTACTTTCTTCCACTCCACGCCGAACGGCGGGTTGCTGAGCATGAAGTCGAAGCGTTTGTCGGCCAGTTGGTCGTTGGACAGGGTGTTGCCGAGCTTGATGCTGGCTACGTCCTGGCCCTTGATCAGCATGTCCGCCTTGCAGATGGCATAGGACTCGGGGTTGAGCTCCTGGCCGTGCAGCGACACGCTGACCTTTTTGCTGATGGACTGGATGTACTCATCACCCTCAGACAGAAAGCCACCGGTGCCAGCAGTTGGGTCATAGATGGTGACGATGCTGTTGGCCGCGAGTTTGTGGTCCTGATCGGTGATCACCAGCGAGGTGGTGAGGTGCACGATATCGCGCGGGGTGAAGTGCTCCCCCGCGGTTTCGTTGGAGCTTTCTGCAAACTTGCGGATCAACTCTTCAAAGATGATGCCCATTCCGAAGTTGCTGATGAACTCGGGGCTCAAATCGGTTGCCGCGAAACGCTGCACCACTTGGTACAGCAGGTTGGCACTCTCCAGTTGTTGAACGAAATCTTCGAAGTGGAAGTGCTCGAAGATCTCGCGAGCGTCCTTGCTGAACGCTTGAACATAGCTCATCAAGTCGGAGGCGGTTTGGGTGTCGGACAGTGTGCCGAGGGTCAGCGGCGAGGCGTTGAAGAACTGCTGACCGGCAGCGCGCAGCAGAATCATCTCGCGCACAGTATCAGGACGACCTTCTTGGGCAAATGTCTGCTTGATTACCTCATCCTTGGTCGGGGCAAGTACGCACTCCATGCGCCGTAACAGGGTGAATGGCAGGATGATGCGGCCGTATTGCGATTGTTTAAAGTCACCGCGCAGCAGATCGGCAATGGACCAAAGAAACGCAGCCGTCTGGGAATGATTTTCCGTGTTCACGCAATAACTCCTTGGAGTACGAGCAAAGACGCAAGTTTACCCCGTCAAGCTGGTGGCATGGCACATGCCTTAGGGCTAAATTTCAATCTGTTACGACTGCTCTAAGGC
The DNA here is from genome assembly GCF_001529285.1 of Pseudomonas sp. TAA207. Classification (NCBI taxonomy): domain Bacteria; kingdom Pseudomonadati; phylum Pseudomonadota; class Gammaproteobacteria; order Pseudomonadales; family Pseudomonadaceae; genus Pseudomonas; species Pseudomonas sp. TAA207. The sequence continues at coordinate 89,515 of NZ_LLWJ01000060.1, forward strand.
GTTCACCACCCCCGACACTGGCTGGGCCGGCTCGTCCTTCAACTTCACTTAGCCATCGATATCGGGCGACTTCGGCTTTTTTCGATACAAGCACAACACGTTACAGCAGCCCTCTCTCCCACCACGCGCGCTCCTGCGCGATGAGAAGCGTAATGCACCGCCGCCCAGAAAAGTGGCTAAATGCTAGCATCTGGATACAACCGCTTTTCACACTGCCAGGGCGCACGACCTTAACGCGCACGCTCAGCCACATAATCCCTGAGTACAACAGACATGCTAAGCACTGATTTACTGAACGACTTTGCCACGCTCTTCGCCTACAACTGGTATCGAGATTTCCCCATGGATGGGTACAACCGGGACATGGGCTCGTTGTCGGACTGGAATATCCATACCGGCATCACGGTGCGTCGTGTCGGGGACCTGCTCGGCTTTTTCACTCACTTTGAATCGTCCAACCGCACTGACGCAGTGGTGCGCGACGCACAGCGGTCGCCTATTTTGTTTGCCGAGTGGGAATGGATTGATCCGTCACGACAGCAGATCGGCGAACCCAAAAAACTGTCGGATGCAGCACTGGCGCACAACCCGCAGTTCTGCTTTCTGTTTAGCTATGTACTGCAAGGCAGCATCGAGTGCGCGCATCAGTTCATTGCCGAAAACTGGAAAGCACAGGTGCCTTTGTTGGTGTCGCTGATTGAATACACCGGCGTTACAAAAAGAACCTTTCACCAGATGTCGATGCATCAATTGCACAACGGTCAATGGACCTTACTGCGTGAGCAGCCAGCATTGGCTTGGGCATTGCCAGGAACCCGTTGGCAGCTCTGATAATGGCGCCTATGTTTTAAAGGTTTTACGCTTGCCCGCTTCCGACTTTTCACGGGCATAAACCTGTGCAAATACATCGGTAATCGACAGACGTGGGCAGCGCTTTTTCAGGGCTTTGACGTTGGCGCTTAGGCGCAGTAATTCAGCACTGGGTTTGGCCCATTGATCGGGAGGTAGAGGCTCGGACCATTCGCGCATTACGGCTGGCAGCGCTCGGCGCCCTACCTTGGCGATGCGTTTTATCTCCCATTCGACCAAATGGTTGGGCAGCGTCCACAGGGTCATGACGTGGTAGAGATACCAGAAAAAACCGTGCACCCAGCCGACTTCCTTGTCGCGGATACGTTGATGCAAACGGGCACGGGCATTGCGAAACGTGTGCACGCCCTCGTGGGGCGGGTCGTCTGGGCCTTGCAGGTCGACGGGATCTTGAACGTCCTTCAGGTCGTTTATTTCGTATTCCATGTAGCCACGAATCGCTTCCCAATGCGCTAGCGCCGCCGCGGTGCCCGCGCATTCAAACTCCACACGAACCCATTCGCCTTCATGCTCAAACCCAAACCCCATTCCGCATTGGCGAATCACGCCATATTGGGAGGCGCCTTGGGACTGTACTACCCAGGCATATAGTGATTCCCAAGGTACAAAGATCGGCTCATCTGAACCTTCCGGTACGAAACAGGCCTCGCGACGTTGACGGTTAAAACGGGTGGGAACGACTTTGATGAAGAGCATGTGGCAATGTAACCAAACGCAAAAGAATAGGCTGCATAAAAGTAGTCCAAACCAGAGTGCTGACTCCCATGCAGCCAAATAAATACCTACAAACATATTCCAAGCTTCATCACCGTAGCCAATCAAAACTGTCAACACACTCATCATTACCGGAAACCCCAATATTATCAGACATATAATCCCCACCGGCCCACCTAAGAACAGTTGATAGGCGAAGACTTTCGGCTCACTTGCGCCAAACTCTAAATAGGCGTCACCAATCCGGGTTATATGCGGGCTATACGGAATAGTTTGTGTGGGCAGAGGCAAGGGAGCTAAATAGGTAAGCTCTCCTGAGGGAAAGGGTTCTCTATCGCCCGCACACCGCTCTATCTTTAACTCTGGGCACGACGAGCCAGCCGCTGTATATTCAGTCATATATCGTTAACCCCAAAGCATCTACGTCAATTGTCAAAAGTGTTAACTGTGCACTGGATACGCATTGCTCAGTCGAGGGGAAACGTCCGACTCCTTGAGTATCGAACAGAATGTGATAAGACTGCACGCTCCACAGTCCCTCTTTATTCAGCGAATAAATTTCAAGACCGATTAATAATTCTTCACGAACCTGACCAATCATTAGTTCAGGACTTCTAAAACCGGTCAACTTAAGCACTAACTGTTCTGTGCCCCCCCGGATCAGCCCCGATTCAATCTGGTGGCTCACATCACTAGAGACCTGACTGGTGGAGCTACGCTCATGAAAAATCGTAGTAATACGCTGAGCTCCGATCTTCAATCTTTGAGTCACGGTCCCGTAAAGATCGGCTTGAAAACCCGACAGCGTGAGATTTGGAAAAATCAAACAAACATCTCCCGGCTTAGGTTTTAACAGCATATTTTTCAAGAGCGAGTCATATCCTTCTTCTTTGACTTGGATAAATGGCGCGTATAACAACTTTTTCAAATATTGTTCAAAGCACAAAATACTAAAAACTTTGCGCTCTGCCACTTTTAGTCCCCAAGGAGTGCTTTGCAACCATTTATCGTGAGCACTGACGTTAAAGCGATTGTAAAACCAAGTACCTCCCAGCTCTAAAAATGTAAATAAAATCCCGGCTAAATTTATCCGAAAAAAAACTTTTGCAAGATGCCCCCCAGAGGATGCCCATACTGCAGCCCGAGCAGCACCTCTCTTCGCAATAATTACATCCACCCCTGAACGAAGAGTACTTGCGAGCCCATACCCATTGTTCAATGCCAGCCCTCCAGAACCTAGCACACTGAATAACGCAGCATTCTGAGCTGCGTAATTCCCCGCTCTAACGGCTTGCACCCAACCCTCATGATGATTATTCAAACTAACTAGAGCCGAATACAAACCTAAGCCATAACTTGCTAGACCCAACCCAACATGCAACTTACCCATTTGTACAATTAACGACTTACCTGCATGATTCTGCAGACTTTGAGCCAACACCAAACTTCGTGCATTTAGCGCGTTATCAAAAACGCCCTGAGCCGCAGCGAAGCCTACTGCCGCGGTCGTAGCCAGCGCATTTAACGCAGGCCCGAAAATACGTTTATCTGCTTCCTGCTTCAGGACCTCTTTGGCCAACTGCACCAGATTCACCGCTTGCGCCACAAACAATAACAAGGCCGCCCCATCCCCCAGTTTGTTCGTTGTTGTGGTGCTGCCAATACCCTTGCGAAAGTTCTTCATCAGCCCCGCGACTTCCTGTCTGTGAGCCGCAGGAAAGATCACAGTCAACCCGGCACGTCCCGGGGTTGAGCCGTACAGCCGGCGGTGTTCGTCAGGCAATTCAGTAATCGGGCTGATGCCCGCCGCCAAGCGGCCCTCGTCCAACAGCAACAGTTGCTGCACACGTTCGATTTCCCCCAGCAACGCTTGGGCCTTGCGGTGGGTGTGGCCGTGAGTGCGCTTGATTCGGTTGCGTGCGCGTTTGAGTTCGGTCATTTCACTGCGGTTTTTCAGCACCTCCTGCAAACTTTCGCGCAGGCTGATTTTTTCGGCCTCGGAGGCGATGCTGAAGGTCACGCCTTCTCGTTTGGCGGCGTCGAGAATGCGGGCGGGCAAGCTTTTAGGCAGGTTGCGAAACAATTGGTCGAGGTCGGGCATGGTCTGCCCTTTGAATACGCCATCAAAGTCGGCAAGTGTTTTTTCAAGGCCGCGATTGAGCGCAGGGGTCATGGTTTGTTGGGCGGCATCGGCCACTGCACGGGTGCTTTCTGGTAGCTGATCCAACGCGGGTAAGCGGCCATTCTCTATTTTGGCTAACGCGCCTTGGTAGGCGCTCAGGTTGTTGAGCAACCCGACACCCGCCGCAGCTAAAAAGGCGTATTGCACCCACAGTGCAGTCTGTTCGCTATGGGGCAAGGTGTAGTACAGCGGACGGCTGAATTGAGGATTTTGTTCTGTGTATTCATACAACCGGTGCGTGGCGTCGTCACTGCGGCAGATGTCTTTCAGGCAGCCGTATTCGAGCACAAACGCCATGCCGACTTGTGCGCTGTTCTGCGCATCGAAATACCAGGCGGCTTTGTGAAACGCTCCGCAGCAGACCCGCGCGACGCGGTCAGCCGTGATGCGATCCAGCAGGTTATTCCAGCGTTTAAGCCCGTGACGGTGGGCGAACAGGTCGCTGTCCATCGCCTCACGGTCAATCAATTCATTGACCCCGCGCTGGCCAAATTTGGCGCCATAAAGGATGTCGTCCATGCGACTGTCCTGCTTGAGCCCCAGGGCGATCAAGGCATCGAAGTGGGTGTCGACAAAGCCTTGCGGGGCCACGCGAAAATGCTCGCGGGTGTAATAGCGTCGGTCAGCCTCGCCGATATTACGGCCCAAGGCGGTGTAGTCCGGTGTAGACCCCTGATACCGGACCATGTGCATCGCTTCGTCTTGCGCGGCCTTACGCAGGTCGACCAACTCAGGCGGCGTCGGGCTGCCCGCAGGCGGTGACATCAAGCCACCTTTATTGACGTATTGAAGAATCGCCGTGGACGTTATCCCGCGATCCGGCTCCGGCAGAAGCGCCAAGTCAGCAAACAACGCCTTGATCCCCGGATCATCGCTCGCCTCGCCCAGCGCTGAGAGATCAGGCGCGTTGAGCTGACTCAAGGACTCGATATAACAGGCCAGCAAATAATCGCGCTCGTTGTCACCCTCGTTCTGCCCGCCGTTAGCCCAGCTTTCAATCCAGCCTACGGCCTCGTCCTGGTACTGGGCCAGTTCGCGCAGCACACCCAGCGTGTCATCCACCACCAGGTACAGCACGTCATGCCGATAGTGCGGGTCAATGCAGGCCGTGAGTGCCGTCATGGGCAGCTCAGTGAACCGTGCGGGCAATTCCCATAGATACGGCAAACGCTCGTATTCAGGCACCGCATCCACTGTCAGGGTGGGTAACGGCATGCCCAGTTCCAGCTCCGGTTCTTGGTTGAGGCGCCGCTGCGCATTCTCGGCTTCGACATAAGCCTGTAGCTCGGCCTTTTCTTTGGCTACCTGCTCGGCCCTGATCCGCTCGCTGGCGACTTCTGCCAACCAATGCTCGGCCATGTCGGGGGTTAAGAGATGCGGCGCGCCGGTTTGGCAGTTTGCGCTGCTCACGTTCACCGCTTGCATGAAGTGCTGGCGCTCAGCCTTGCTGTCGAGTACTTGATGGCACTTTTTGGCGGTCCACTGTACTTCGCTGTAGGTGACGTGCAGTGCGCTGCGTTTAGAGACGATCAGCGTCGGCGATTTGATCGGCTCATCACGCACATCCCGGGTCACGCGCTTGCCCTGCCAGAGCATGGCGCTGAGTATGCCGTCGAGCAGCCGGAATTCGGTCAACGTGCCATTGCTTTCAATCACATACAACCAACCATCACGCAGCAGCCTGATGCCCAACGGGCGAGTCGTGAGGTTGTATGGCATCGCGATTTTCCCCGCAGGGTCCAGCGCGGGGTTATCCACCAATCCATCACAGAGCGGCACCAATTGCACGGTGTCTTTCATCAGTGGGCAGGCGCCCAAGCTGCTTCGGGCGTCATCCCGGCTTTTGTTGACGTTGTTCGGGTTTTCTGGAAAGAAAGCGTTTGGCATTACTCAGGCTCCCGCAGACTCAAGGCGCGGCATCGGGCTATATGGGCGGCTTTTTCTACCCTCTGCGAAGGCGTTTGGGGGGAGGCAGTGCTTAGGATCCGTTCAAGGTCGAGGTGGATCTGAAGGGCCTCTTCGCCCAAATAGCCGTGGATATTGGCGTAGCGGATGATGTCGAGTTCACTGTTAAAGCCACGCTCATACGCTTGAGTGGCCAGGCCCTGTAAATGAACCCAACGTTGTGCAGGTGTTGCTGCGCCTTGATACCCCGAGAAGTAGTGGCGCATGTGCGTATCGAGATCTTTCACCACGCCACGAAACTTCACATCGTCAAAGGCAAGCGCTTGCGCCGCATTCAACAGGTAAGGTGTTTGATGGCTCGGCTCCGGCGCCGAACCCGGGCGGTTGTGCGCATGCCAACGGCCCTGAATGCCATCAGCCATGAGGATTTGTCGACAAGGACCAAACAGCGTGGCGTCTTGCTCGCACGCTCTGTTGTTGAGTACGGCATGCATTACCGCCGGATCGGCCACCTTCAAAAACACATCTTGCCCGTGAGGCATACGCGCCACGGTCAACCAGCGCATGTGCTGGACCAACGTCTGCCACGTACCGTCGCACAGCAGCAAATAGCCCCACTCTTCATGGCTATGAGCCAAAAAATCTTGCAACACCGGATTTTGAATATCTGTGATTTTCAAAATGCGCGGCGATACGCTTTCCAGTCCTGCCATGTGGGGGGCGGTATATAAAGGTTCGAATATCCACGGATTCGTCCACTGCGCTAATTGATGGGGCAAGTTGAGCAGAGTTACAGCATCCATTAATAGGCCTGTGCAGCCCTGCGCAACAAGTTCAGAAGAGAGAGATTCAGAGAGCGAAGTTTCCATACTAAACACAGGATTACTCCTACAAAGTTATCGACCCGCGCACGGGCCGATAACGGTCACACACTGATTAATTACTTACTAGGGACGCGCCAGTCGTCCGAACCCGAAGTGCCGCTGATTTCATGGGTCCACGTAATTTTGCGGTAGGTAAAGTGCACGTCTTCAAGGTGCGTGAAATGTGAGTTGGAAGGGTCTTGGCAGTTGTGCATGTAGTCCTTGATTTCAACAATAATCGCGTCTTCAAGGGTGGTGGTGTAGTAGTGCTCCTGGGTACCGGCTGCTGAGGTTCTGTACCACTTGATCTCAATGCTGGTCATGCGCTCACCCGACGTCAGAGCGGCCAACAGCAGGGGCGACGCCTTATCGAACACTTTGGTAATGCACACGGGCCTATGGATGCGCTGCCCGGTTGGCTGGCCGGACTGCGGATCACGCGGAATGATCACTTGATGGCTGAACCCCTGAACCATAACTTGATCTTCATGCCCTTCCTGGTACGTATTTCCCACTGAGTCTGCTGTAAATGCACCCGCTGTGATCAATCCTTGTTTCTCGCCGGTGACGGACATATACGCTGGCGTAGCCATAACACTCTCCTTGAAAACACTATGAGTAACCCGCAAGACAAATGTACTTGCAGTCCCCGTTATATAACCAAGAGTTGTGCCAACACTAAACCGAGGCGTTTAAACCGGGGCTTTGGCGAAACCGACAATAAAAACAAACACTAAAAAGTCTGATTCCCAGCTGATAGTGAGCAACTTGTTGCGCAACGAGCTGCCAATAATTGCGCAATGAACCACAGGCCTTTGTTTTAAAGGGATGGCGAGTTTAAAACCAAGCACATTACATTTTTCACTGTGTAAAAGTTGCGCAATCGCTCACATCAACGTGTCTGCTGCGGACATGAGTATTTTTAAAGTGTTCTAGACGGGATACGCCAGCAATACGTGTGGCCTGTAGCTCAAAAAAAAGGCCCGCTGCGGTTACGCAGCGGGCCTTTTGATTAACGCTGGGGATTAGCCCAAATTAACGCCGTAGCTCGCAGCCAATGGCGCCAGGCCACCCGCAAAACCCGAACCGATTGCCTTGAACTTCCACTCGCCATTGTGGTTGTACAGCTCACCAAAAATCATCGCGGTTTCAGTCGAGGCGTCTTCGCTCAGGTCGTAGCGCGCGATTTCCTTGCCATCCGCTTTGTTCAGAACGCGAATGAAGGCATTGGAAACCTGGCCAAAGCTCTGCTTGCGTGCATCAGCGTCGTGAATGGTCACTGCAAAAACCAGTTTCTTGGTTTCTGGAGCAAAGCCTGCCAGGTTGACGTTGACCTGCTCATCATCGCCTTCGCCTGCGCCGGAGCGGTTGTCGCCCTGGTGCACAACGTTGCCGTCTGGCGAAGTTTTGTTGTTGTAGAACACAAAGCTGCCGTCGTTCAGCACTTTGCCGTTCTCGCCCACGATGAACACCGAGGCGTCCAGGTCGAATTCCTGGCCATCGGTCACGCGTGGATCCCAACCCAGACCAACAACTACGTCGGTCAGGCCCGGCGCTTCTTTGGTCAGGGAAACGTTGCCGCCTTTACTCAGACTTACTGCCATGTTCGTGAACCCTTATATAAAAAGTTGATGGGGTGACGATTAAAATTTCAGGCCGTAGCTTTCAGCCAGCGGCTTGAGACCGCCTGCAAAGCCCTGGCCGACCGCGCGGAACTTCCACTCGGCGCCGTTGCGGTACAGCTCGGCAAAGATCATGGCCGTTTCGGTGCTGGCGTCTTCAGCCAAGTCATAACGAGCGACTTCACTGTTGTTGTCCTGATTCACAATGCGGATAAACGCATTGCGCACCTGACCGAAGTTTTGCTTACGCGCGTCAGCTTCGTGAATGGTGACCGTGAACGCGATGCGATCAATATCAGCAGGGACCTTGGACAGGTCGACCTTGATTGCCTCGTCGTCGCCGTCACCTTCACCGGTACGGTTGTCGCCGGTGTGCTCTACCGAGCCATCAACGCTTTTGAGCTGGTTGTAAAAAATGAAATCGGAGTCAGCGCGAACTTTACCGTCAGCCTTGAGCAGGAAAGCACTCGCATCCAGGTCGAAATCCTGACCATCGGTGGAGCGAGCATCCCAGCCCAGACCCACGAGGACTTTGGTCATCCCGGGGGCTTCTTTGGACAAAGACAGGTTGCCGCCTTTGGAGAGGGAAAGTGCCATGAGTAATTCTCCTTAATAAATATGCGATCAAGCGTTCGTGTCGTTTTTGACGTCAGATTGCTCTTCATCTTTACCGGGAAAGATGATGCTGGCCACGATACCTATGGCCAATACCACCAACACAACGATCAAGCTGGTGTTCGGATCAATGCTGATGCCGTGGCCAAACAGGTGATCGGTTGCGTTCAGGGCCAGCTTGCCGGCGATAAAGAACAACAGTGCGATAACCGATTTTTCCAAGTGAACCAGGTAGCGTTTCAGGGCCTCAAGCACGAAGTACATGGTACGCAGGCCCAGAATCGCGAACATCATCGCCGAGTACACGATCAATGGCTCACGGCTCACGGCAATCACTGCCGGGACGGAGTCGAATGCGAACAGAATGTCCGACACCTCAACCACCACCACACACAAAAACAGCGGTGTCGCGAACAGAGCGCCCTTACCGACCAGGGTCATTCCCTTGTTCTGCGGCTTCGTGATCTCTTTTTCAAGCTCTGTGCGCGAAACAAAGAAATTATGCCCGTGCAGCTTCGGCCATACCGGGAACAGCTTTTTCGCAAAACGGTAGGCAATGTGCTGGGAGTAGTCCTCTTCTTCGTCCTCTTCCTTGCTGCGCAGCATCATGATCGCCGTCCAGGCAACAACGACCGCGAACAGCACTTCGACCCATGGGCCAAACGCCAGCAGACCAGTACCGATCGCTACGAAGATCAGACGGAACACGATGGCGCCGATGATGCCCCAGTACAAAACACGGTGACGCAAGGCGTCAGGGATTTTGAACCAGGCAAAGATCGCCATGAACACGAACAGGTTGTCGACGCTGAGGACTTTTTCCAGCGCGTAACCGGTCACAAACAGGCTGGCCACGCTTGGGCCGTGGGCGTAATACAGGTAGCCCGCAAAGGCGAGGGAGATCAGCACCCAAAACACTGACCAAACGGCAGCGTTGGTCAGCGAGACCGGTTTATCGCTTTTGTGGGTGAACAGATCGATTGCCAGAGCAATGACCGCCAGTGCCACAAATACAGCGATGGTAGTTGGCGGAAAGCCAATTGCCGTGTTTTCCATGATGTCCTCAGAGATCAAAATCGCCAGGGTTCAGCCCCAGCTCATTGCAGATGGTGCGGCAAGCAGCCCGCTCACTTTCATCGAAGTTGCCGTCTGCACTGCCGATGGCGCAGCACACGCGCACCAGCAGACGGGCGGCATCTTCTTTTTTACGCAATTGACCAATCGACTTCAGTGCCTCGGCACGTCCGATCTGTTGGTCAAACTCAAACTTTTCGCACACGGCGTTGAATGACTTGATCACGTCTTTAACGTCGAACGCTTTCAGCTCATTGGAGTTCTGGATAAAACCGACCATCTTTTGCTTTTCATCGCTGCTGATGGTGCCATCAGCGGCGGCCACCAGAGCGCACCCGGAAACGACTGCTTCCATGAATTCACGGTTCTTGAACTTGCTGACTTCCGCCGAGAGCTTGTCACGGGCGGCAGTTGCATTGGTTTTCAGCCATTCGAGCATTGGAGTCACCTTGTCAGAGATTGAAGGAGCGCCGCCTGCATCAGCAGGCGGCCATTCACAGAGCGCTCATTTGGACCCGGCAGACCAGCGCATGCCCCAGCCAAAGGCTTTGTCCATGTCCGAATGCCCTTTGAAGAACTCGACCTTGCGGTTAACCCGCACACTGCCACCGACGTTTTCGAGCAGAGCGATGGCGCACATGCCTTTGCTGCCGCCCTCCTCGCTCAAGCGCACTTCAATGGGCGCTTCGCCCGGAATGTACAACGTGATCACGCCGTCAGTCGCTTGCCAGTTCGGGGCGCCTTCGTAAATGAAGGCATACACCAGCACGCGACGGATCTGACGCCATTCCTTGCCGTTGATGCGCAACCACTCGCCATCACTCACCGAGCCTGTACGGTCGTCGCCCATCAGTTGGATAAATGGCTCGTCACGGAAGTCACCGAACGCATTGCCCAGGGCCTGTACTGCACCTTTTTGGCCATTGGCCATTTCGTAAAGGCAACCCACATCCAGATCGATGCCGCCCGACTTGCCGCGCAGCGAAGCAAAGAAACCACCTGCGCCACTGCTTTGCGAGGTGCGGTTCCAGTTAAGGTTGATTTTGATCTCGCCAAAATCGCCGTCCTTCTTCTCCAGACTGATGGAGGGACGCTGTTTGTCGAGGGTGATCTTCGACAAGTTGATTTTGGACGCCGGCGCAGGTGCGGCTGGCGCTGGAGCAGGCGTTGGCGTTGGCGTTGGCGTTGGCGTTGGCGCAGAAACGGGCGCAGGCGCGGCGATATCAACCCCAAAGTGCTCAGCCAAAGGCGCCAGGCCACCGGCAAAGCCCTGGGCCACACAACGGAATTTCCAGGCGCCCTGGCGACGGTAGAATTCGCCGAGAATCAATGCCGTTTCTTGCATGCCTTGGGTCGGAATCGGCGCTTCGATGCCCCCGCTCACGGATACGTTCAACTGCGGGAACGCTGCAAATTTGGCTTTGTTCTCGTAGATCGTGGCAGTCAACGCGACTTTTTCAATGGCCGGATCAATGGCCTCCAGGTTGAGGCTGAACACCGTACGCCCAGCGGCGGATTCCACCAGTTTGACCGCGCCATTGTTCACGCTTTGCTGGCCGAAGAAGCACATGTCGTTGTCGCCACGCACCTTGCCTGACTCCGCAAGCAGGAATGCCGACACGTCAAGGTCAGCGCCTGCAACCGGGGCATAGCTGATGGTGACGGTTTGGCTGCCCGATGAAACGGACGTATTGGCGCCCGGAGTCAATGTGCTCATGCGCGCACCGCCTGAGCAGCCTCGTTAGCCAGGTCCTGAGCAGTACGGCCATTGGCCACAGTCCCGATTGCGGTCAAATCCCAGCCCGCCGCTGTGCGGCTCAGGTAGGCCATGACCACACCCGTATGCCGGCCTTTATCCGACAGGTTGAAACGCGCCAGCTCTTTGCCTGTCACTTCATCGACGATACGGCAGTAGGCGTTTTCTACCGACTCAAAGTTTTGCCCGGTGAACGAGTTGACCGTAAACACCAGGTGCTTAACACCCGACGGCAATTGCTCAAGATTGACCTGAATCGACTCGTCATCCCCATCACCTTCGCCGGTGCGGTTGTCGCCGGAGTGAACGATAGAGCCATCTTTGGATTTGAGCTCGCGAAACCAGACCAGATCCAACAGCTGTTTGCTGCTGTCGAGCACAATGCAGGAGGCATCGAGGTCGATGGCCGTGTCACTGTTGAGCAACTTGGCAAAAAAACCGCTCGGCTTGACCGGGTCCCAGCCCAGGCCCATGCGGATTTTCTTGAGACCGGTTCCTGCTTCTTTTTCGAGGGAAATGGTTTGGTTCTTGGACAGCGAAATGGCCATGAAGCGTCTCCTTGTCTGCTACGGTGCACAACGTGCTGTTTAACCCAGTTTATTGCCTGTATATGACGAGTCGTGCTTACAGTTCTTCACGCAAGCACACGTCAAGTGGCCGCTTACGGCGCCACAACGCGTGAAATTCACGCCAGTGTGGCTCTTGAGCGGCTCCGAGCATCTGTTCATCGCCCCGGGTGTCACCCCAGGCGCGCAATGTGTATTGGTCCAAAGGCCCGTATTGCGCCTCTAGCCGGATTACTTTTTGTTCGCAACGGCAATTGGTGCCGCTGATCTCACCCGTCAACACGCCATCAACCGATTCCAGCTGAGTGCCGATCAAGCCGATGCCCAGTTTTTTGGCGAAAGGCTTGAGCACTAACTCAGGCGAGGCCGAGCAAATGGTCACCAATGCTTGCGCCTCTTGCTCGCGGGCGACAGATGTTAAGCCCAAAGGCCGCATTAACCGCTGCCACGAAACGTCACAAAATGCTTCGGCGCGTTCCTCTACCCAGGCGACTTTGGCGCCGGTCAGATAAACCGTGATGAGCTTCTCTTTCAAATCGTTGCGAGATATCTGACCCAACAGGTAGCCAAGAGTGGCTGGAATCATGCGCAACAGACGCATGGCGAACAGCCGGTTGCCGAACGCAAAGCGCAAGAACGGCACAAAACTGTCGTGATATGTCAGCGTGCCGTCGAAATCGAACGCGGACAGCACCTGTTTATTTGTAGCCGATTTCTTTAAAACTTCGTTCAACCTACCAATTCAGCCAATCTCAGGCTGCCTCCAAAAGTGTCGGACGGGTTACCACACTCGGTACGAACCCCTTGCCAATGCGCGCGTTCAATCACCGTTTGTGCCCATTTGTAATGCGTTGCCGGCTCGCACATGGCGTCATTGAACTTGAACACCGCAGGCGCCGACTCACTGAGTATTTGGCGTGCGCTGTTCAAATCTTCAAGGGTGACTTGCAGCGCCCTGTGGATAACTGCAATTTGCGACGGGTGGATGGCCGTTTTACCCACAAGCCCGTGCGCCATGTCCAACGCCAGTTCCTGCTCCAGCAAGTACGGCGTATTGAGCTGTTCAAAAACCGGCGCAGTCAACGCAAACCCCGCAGAGCCCATCACCCCGCACAGCATCGGGATCACATAACTCATGGGCGTGCTGTAAAGGGTCATCGCCGGGTTACGGCGCAAGCCCAGGCAACCCATCAGGTCGTTACCACCAATGCGCAGCGCGATAATACGCCCCGGCAATTGTTCCAGCATGGCACTGCGCAGTTCTACCATGGCTCCCGGATCAAACACCTCCGGGGTTTCAAGGGTCGGCATCAGCATCAACTCGCTGCGCGTGACCGCCTGTTGCCATTGGCCGATATTACTCAAGCGCAGTTTGGGCACCACAAAGCCATCGACATGGCGCATCAATGACCAGTCGTTCAGCACCGCCGCCATTTCGGCATCGCGCGGACGCACAAACAGGATCGGCCCGCTGGACGGTCGCCCGCCGCGCGCTTCAATCCCCAGCAACAGATTCTTCAGGTTGGCCAGCGCCTGCTGCACGTCAGTGTCGGCAACAGCGTCTTCAAGGCACACCACCAACGAGCGCAGCCCTTGAATTTTTTCGCCAAACACCACGTCCAGAATATCGGGACGCGTGGCCGGCATATAAAGGGTGGCGCCCAAGGCATAAGCGGAATGTTTGATCATCAGCGAACACTCCTGATTACAGTCACGGCACGGTAAGGCCCCAGCTCGTCACCCACTTCTTCGACGTCAATATTCGCCTGACGGGTGAGGTGCATCAGCAATTGCACATCCTGATCGTCACGGCTGCGTACCAGCACATGGTCAGGAACACGGCGCATTACCGCGCGCGTCGCCTCGGCAATCCCCGGTTTGACGCGGTTGGGATTGCTCACCCCAAAGCGCGCCGAGATACGTTCGACCGCGGCCACCGCCGAGTGTTGCAACGCCTGTGCTTGCGCTGGCGTCCACGGTTGCGCCGAGGCTTTGGGCGCCAGCTTGGCGCGCTCGGTTTCGATGCTGTGGATAAACGCTTGCGTCACGTCATGCCCGGCCAAATGCCCATACACCACACAGCCATGCAGCCCGGGCTCTTGCGGCCAAATGGAGCGCGACACCAAACCGGACACGGTCGCCCCCAAAATACCTGACGGTATTAACCAGTCTTCTGCCGACGCCGACAACCACGCACGGCCACATGGATCGGCCAGCACCACCAGGCGCGGGTCAGCCGGGAAACGCGAATCGCCCGCCAGGCTGGTACGGATTTGACCGCTGATCGCCCCTTTGCCGGTCCAACCGTCTACAAACACGATGTTCTCGGCACCGTGGGCTTTGATAATAGCTTCTAGTGCCACGCTGTCGATGCCACGGTCACGGATGATGCTGATTCCGTAATGCCGTGCGTCGCGACCCTGCTCTACCAGCGCCCGGCGTAACAGCACACCGAGCGGCAGGCCCGCACGCACAAACGACACCAGCGCGATGGAAGGCCCGGTGTAACGCTCATTCAACGCCTGAGCCAGTGCTTGCACATCGCCAGCCATGCGGGCGCCATTTTGCGCCAGCGCCAGCAGGTAAAGGCTTTTATGCGTGTCAGACGGTGGATGCTCCTGACTGATCATCTCGGAGTAATGACGCTGTTGAGTCTGGATCAGGCGCTCTTTTTCCTGCACATCGGTAACTTCAATCTGCATCGCTCGCAGCAGGAAGTGCACGTCATCAGCGGCATAACTGCCGCTGCCCACTGTCTGCAACCCTTCAAACGCGTCACTCATGGTCGACGCTCGCCATTACATGGCTGGCCAGTTGCCCGCGCCGGGGCGTGCCCCACCAATCGCACTCGGCCATAAAGCCCAGGTCGGACACGCTGTCGCCAAAGCCAAGCATTGGGCGCTTGCCGTTGATCGCCTGGTCGCGGCGGATCCACTCGCGCACCGCTTCACGCTTTTGCAGCGCCAGCGGCAGGAACGCCAAATTGTTACCGTTGCCGTGGACGTACAAGCCCTCCAGCAGCCCCCGCGCCTTGACCTCGGCCAATACGGTGAGCAGCGCTTCATCGGTTTCGTTGTTGTGCTTGGTGACCACGTAATTGGCCAACCCTTGCTCTTCAACCACCCAACCGCGCAACGAGAAACCCAACTCAGTGCCAATCGCCAGCGTTTGCTCACTCAGTTGACGCAGGCGCGTTTGCTCAAGTGCCAACTGCTCGCACATGCGTGCGTGCCAAGCGGCATCCAGCGAACCGTCCGCCGCGAGAATCACGCCACCGTGGGCACACACCGCGCCGTGGGTAAACGGCACTTGCACCCGCTGGTAGGCCTCAATGCTGCGCGCGGTGACCGGTACTACATCCGAGGTCGCCAACAGCCACTCAACGAAGCTCTTTTGCGTCGCGCTCATAAACCCATTGGGCTGACCGTCAACGTCGAGGGTCGCAGTGAAGCGCGGTTCGTCGCCCATTTTGCGGGCGGTCTGGAACAGGGTGTCGTCGAGGTCAACAAACACCAGCGGGCGATTACTTGTCATCAACGATCACCTGCGCATTCAATGCGCTGATCAGCGCCGGGTCGACAGCAGCGGCCGGGGTTTCACTGCAAATCAGCACCCGGTCGAACTGGCCGGGGGCGACGTTATAAAGGAAGTTGGGAATGCCCAGCCCGTAGTTGTCAGAGAACGACAGCGCGTGATCGATGGCATGGCCCAAGGCAATCGGCGAGCGACTGGTGGAGCTGAAATGCACATCGGCACCGGCTTTTTCCAGGCGTTCGGCCAACAAAAAGGGACGCCATACAAACTCGCTGGTACCCACCACCAAGATGCGTTCACCGGGTGTGACCTCAAGGTCTGGCGCCAGTGTATCGAGGTGTTCGCGCACACCCATGCGCCCCCAGTCGCGATTTGCATCCAGAGGCCAGTCGCCTTGGGCAACGCTGCCCACTTCAGGCATTTCAGGCAGGTCAGCGGTTGGATCTTCGTCGAACGTGTAGCGACCGTCGAGCAACGACACGCTGGTGACGTGTTGACCCAGCTCTTTACGCACGGCATCTTGCGACCAGTCTGTAAGGGTGACAGTGACGAGGCGCTCAATGTTACTCAGCCCGGCCTCGGCCAAGGCATTGGAGAGATTGATAAACGTGTTGCCGGTCGAGGCTTCGTCATCCACCAGCACCAGCGAGCGAGCAGTCAGCATCAGTTCGCGGGTTTTCGGGTCTTGCGGCAGGTGCAGCAAGTGCGAACTGGCGTGGCTGTGTTCTTCTTCAAAGCGGGCAAACAGTTCGCTGCCAGTGGGGTGACGGGTGCTGACCAGATAAACACTGTCATCACGGGTCTGGCTCAGCGCGCGGTGTACACCGCCACCCAGGCCGACGGCCGTTTCTGCCATGCCGATCACCAGCACGGGGCCAGGCAAGTCCGAAGGAATGTGTGCCGCAAGGGCGTTGAAACTGTCAGCCATCAACGAAGGACGGGCCGGGATGTGACGACCGAGCACGCGTGACACAAATAAAAAGGCGCGCTTGGGATTACGACGTTCGGCAAAGCTGAAAAGTGCCTGAGGATCAAAGGTCGATGCATTGACCTCAACCACCAGGCGACCGCGCTTAAGGTTTGCGTGCAAAGCCTTGGAGTCGGTCAGGGGGTTACCGCTATTCATTGAAGTTTCATACCTGGAAATACATAAAAGTGAGAGACGATTCGCGACTCAACCGTTTAAAACAAGCGCGAAATCGTTACTGGAGATGGCTGGCGTCTATTCGCCACAAACCCGATTGCGAAGACCGCACCAATTCGGGCGTACTCAATGCGTGTTCGCTGCGTCCTCTCTGAGCGGGAACGCGGGCAGCTTCAAGAAAAGCCAGCAACAGCGCCGTCTTCACGGCAAAGTTCATGTTCTGTGCATCGGCCATGCTTGAGGTGACCAAACCTGCCACCCTGCCGTACTGATCAAACACCGGGCTACCACTGGAGCCCGGTTGAATCGGCGCCGTGAACTGCATGAGGCTGGCATCATCGCGCACACCAAATAGCCCCGATACCACACCTTGGGAGACTTGCACGCCTCCACCCGCCAACCCGGCCAGTGGAAAACCAAGGGTGACCACGCTTTCGCCCAACTCGCTGCCGATGCCTTCACGAAACGTGACAGGCGTGAACGCTGGCGCGCCACTGACCCGCAACAACGCCAGATCATTCTTGCGGTCGACCACCACGGCTTCGGCCTTGAAGCGACCGTCGAACGAGTCAATAAACAGATGGTTCAGCCCTTCAATCACATGGGCGCACGTCAAAATATGCTGCGCGCTGACAGCAAAGCCTGTACCGGTCGCGCTCTGCCGCGAGGCACTGTCGTCAGATTCGGTGCTGAGCCGTTGCGGATGCCGGTCATCCAGGCTGATGCCCATGCGCCGGGCAAAGGCGCTCAGACCGTAAGCCGAAGCCTCCGCCAAGGCGCGGATTTTCCATTGATCGCCACGCCGGTACACCTCGGCAATGACCATCGCGCTGTCGCCATAGTCCGCCAGGGTCAGGTCATGTTCGATGGTTTCGTCGGCCTGGAGTTGAAATGAACCCAACTCACGCAGCGGGCCCAGCGCGCCATACACATACAGCACCAGTAACACGCGCTCACAGCTCGCCGGTAATTGATCCAGTGCCAGGCTCAAACGCGCCACACCGCAGGTGTCGTGCCATTGCATCCAAGGTTGCGGCTGATGGAGCAGCGCAGGCTCGGCGACCGGCTGACGCTTGTCATCCAGCGCCAGCAATGCCAGCCCGGCGTACTCTCCCAAAGCCCCCGCGCGTGCGCAGGTCAGGTTCAGTTCACAGCGCACCGACTTCAGAGGCCCATTGCCTCCCGGCATCAATTTCATCTTCCTTGATTCCTCTGGCCAGTACGCTTAATGAATGGCGCTCACCTTAACAGCTCTTCTTCACGAACCGAAACGGCCACCGTGATGGCTTTGACCTGAATATCCGGGTGCCAAACGCTCACGGGTTCGGGCAGTTTCAGGCGACGGGTGGCGAAGATACCGGGCAAGTTCACACCGGTTTCACGGGTGTAACCCACACCGCCCGAATAACGCAAATTGATCTCCAGCAAATGTGGCGCGCCATGGGCATCATCGCGGGTTTGTACGTTAACGATACCGTCGCACCTGAAATGCTCTGCGGCCTCGATCGCCAGCTCGACGGCAGCGCCGTCGCGCTCGAACGACTGCATTAACCCCTGCTTGCGCCGACCGACGAACGCCACCGCTTTACCTGCTTCGCACACCATGTCCACCGAGCACTCACTGCCCGGCATGTAAGGCATCACCAGCAAAGGCTTGGGCTGTTGTGAACGGCCATAGGCCTGGGCGAAAACACTCAGGTCCACTTCGTGGGAGTCGG
This sequence comes from Pseudomonas sp. TAA207, assembly GCF_001529285.1. Classification (NCBI taxonomy): domain Bacteria; kingdom Pseudomonadati; phylum Pseudomonadota; class Gammaproteobacteria; order Pseudomonadales; family Pseudomonadaceae; genus Pseudomonas; species Pseudomonas sp. TAA207. The sequence continues at coordinate 108,078 of NZ_LLWJ01000060.1, forward strand.
CGTTGGCGAAGCAGCGAAACGGGTCTACATCCTCGGCCAAACGCCAAAAACCCTGTCCATAAATACCGTGTGTGGGTTTCACGCAGACGCGGCCGTCACGCGATAACTGCGCGTAGGCACTTTCCAGCTCGGCTTGAGTCTGCACCGTGATCGCAGGGATACAGGCCATGCCTGCAGCCAGCGCTTCACGGGTAAATATCGACTTGTCGTCCACCCGTTCAAAGGTGTCCAGGCTCAACGCGCCGGTGACCAGCACCAACCCTGCGGCTTCGAAGTCTGCACGATGCGCTTCGTAGACATGCCCCACACGGCCCGCCAAAACCACCTGGATGCCGTTGGCGCAGGCCTGCTGGATGACCCAGGCAATCCGCTCTTCGTTGTCCTGCGGCTCGCGCCAGGCCACATCCGCCAACCCGGTGATTTCAGGACGACTTTGGCGGTGCGAGGCAAAAATTTGAACGCCGTCAGGCAACGCCGCTCGGGCGCCGGCAATCACATCACGTTGGCTGGATTGCCCTTCAAGAAACCAGATCATGGACATCCCTTGGTACAGGTAGAGGAGAGACACGCTAAGCGCGGGATTCTACGCCAGGCCCTGTCAATTTAAACGCATCTAAACAGTACTATTGAAATGCCACTATCGCGCGTGCTCCAATTGCCGCCCATTTTGAAACATTCGGCATTAATTGGCTTTGACCGGCTCGTTTGCGGTCGCCGATTCGATTGAACGTGTTTCACGTTTAAGTCCGCCGGTTACACCCCAAAGACTTCACAGCAACTCATCTATCTACCCCTCACTCAGCGAGGGGAAAACAAGGAGCAGTACATGAAAGGCAAGGTTCTTGAGTTCAACTCTACGAGTCGTACCGGCACCATCTCGGCGGATGACGGCAATCGTTATTCGTTCAGCGTTGATCAGTGGAAAAGCGCAGTACTGCCAAAGGCTGGCAGCCGTGTAGATTTCTCCACCAATGGCAGCAACGCTGAAGCGATCTTCCAGGACGGCCCGGCCACCTCCGGCAACTCGAAAAAAATTCCGGCGGCGTTGCTGGCGTTTTTCCTGGGTGCCTTTGGCGCGCACAAGTTCTACCTGGGCTACAACGCTCAAGGCATCATCATGCTGCTGGTGTTCCTGTTCGGCTTCATTCTGCTGGGCGTGCCATCGATGATCATCGGCCTGATCGCCTTCATCGAATTCATCATCTACCTGACCAAGACCGACGAAGACTTCGAACAGACTTACGTGGTTGGCCGCAAGCCTTGGTTCTAAGCAACCGCTGCGCATAACCGCCGTCAGGCTGTGTCCGGACGCAAAACGGGCGTGAACTCTGAGCAGGCGTTTGATCTCAAACATCGCCTTATCGGACTTTACGACGACGTTGTTGCCGCACGCAGCCTGCACCATCGGCTACGGCATCTGCCACAACCCTGATCCACGGCAATAGAACCCGACTTGGCATGGCCGATCACAGGGTTTTGGCTACGCTCCTCTGACAATGTTTTCTACCCGTCAAGGAACCCGCCATGACCATTACCGTGACCAGTAAAACCCTGAACGACTATGACGCCCATTTGGCTGTGAACACGGCCACTGCCTATTTGCGTCAATCGGACCTGGCCTACTATTTGATTGACCAGCTCGAAAAACAAAAACTCAAGCTCACCCTTGAAGTCAGCTCTGACCCGGCCTACGCCAATAAAGATACGTCCCGTGACGGCACCCTGGTGTGGAGCCTGCTGAGCGATACCTTGATCAGCGCTGAAGCGAGTGATGTATCGACGCTGCTCAGCCGCACCCCCCAAACGCAAAAACCGTACATCGCCAGCCACCTGAACCTGCTGCACCTGCTCGCCCTCGCCTGCCAACAACTCAATGATCAACTCAACTTTCGTGATGCCGATGCGACGTGGCCGTGGCTGGACGAAAAGACGTTGAGCGCCACTGATATCGACAATGTTGTGGCCCGCGAGCTGAGCGATAAAGCCTTTCCAGATGGGCAAAACTGGGATCGCTTGCTGACACGCAATTAAGCCGTCCTGTCACCGCCCGACCGCAATGGCCGGGCGATAACGCTGACGTTCACACCCCCGCCCGAGATGACGTTTGCCTTGATAGCTAGGGGAAAACGCAGTGCAGCGCTCAGGCTTCGCCCTAGATCACTTGGTAATAATTCCTATCTGTAAGGGGTGCATTTCCTACTTATACCGAGGTGGCACGCGTCCTTAGTATCCAAATGGACACTTAAGATTCCAAGGACCGAACAATGGACGTCAACGACCTCAACCTGGTCAACATTCGCCAACTGCCTCATTCGCTGCAAGCGCTGATCGACTGCGTGGGCCTTGAGCATGCGTACACCCTGACCTGCGCGTTTGGTGGCAGGCCCAAGTACATCCCCAAACACCCGGAACGCACCTCGCTGTCGCAAATCTTGCCCCCCGATGCGCTCGGCGCGCTGATCAAGCGTTTCGCCGGGCTGGCGCTGGAAATCCCCAAGGCCGATCACTTCTGCCGCCAGATCCGCAATCAACACATTCAGCAGGAAACCTGTGAGGGCTTGTCACGCAGCGTACTGGCGGACAAGTACGGTTTGAGCCTGCGCCAGATCGGCAATATTCGCCGCCTCGAAACCTCGATTGCGAGGTAATCGGTTCCCGCTGAACGGCCCTCGGCCGGCCCCCTAGAGTGACATTGCGCACCCTCGCGCAGCTCAATACGGAGATTGACCATGTCACAAATCGATTCGGGCCTCATCGGCTCAGTGATCAACGCCCTGCCGCTGGACCGCATGATCGCCGGACCTTTGCAGGCCATGATTCAGGCACAAGTACAGGCCAGTAAATCCTATGCCGACTTCCTCATGGGTGTGTGCATTCAGGATGGCAAAGCGGTTTCGGTGCAGTTTGACTACGACGAAACGCTGGTAGACGACCAAGGCGTCTACAAGGGGACCGTCACCAAGCAGATGCGCATTCCGCTGCTCGCGGCCATCAGCCACCCGAACATCACCATTGAAGAGGGCAATATCGACTTCGAGCTGACCATCAGTCAGCAAGCCGAAAGCACCCGTGAAACCAGTGGCGAAGGCAGTTTTGCCGCGTCGATGGGCTGGGGCCCGTTCAATGTGTCGATCAAAGGCTCGGCCAGCCATAAGTCGTCGCAAACCCGCAAAACCGATACCCGCGCACGCTATGCCATCAGCACCAAAGTGGTACGCCAAGACCCGCCTGAAGCCCTGATGCGTGTGATCGACTTCCTCACCGATGCCGCCACCAAGCCCATCGTGATGCCGAACGCGACCGCGCAACACCTTGATGCGCTGCCCACCGCAGGCGTATTGCCAGCGCCAGGCAGCGCCACCCACGATCCGGCCTGACCCTCCTCGACCTGACCCCGTCCGTGACGACGGGGTTACTCACCCCACACCAAGGAGTGTGAAACATGGCGCTTTTCAATCGCCAAAAAGACCCGCTGGCGTTGCCCGACCGGCGCAAGACGCCAATGACGGCCTGCGATTTGAGCAGCATTACCCGCGGCTTGCAGCAAGCCGCGGCCGCCACGCAAAACCTGGTGGCGCAGCAATACATAAAACTGTTCGACCAGTTTTTCGACTACGACATTGATGATTTGCAAACCCCCATGAAAGCCAAAATGGTGGCCGTCGCGCTCGACGAGCAGCACACCATGCGCGTGCCGCTGGTCACCCTGGTGGCACCGCGCGGGTTGGCACTGGAGGTCATGAAAGTCGACCTGTCGGTGCGCATGCACGCCACCGAACAACAGAAGGCCAGCCATGCGTTGGAGAACGGCGAACTCGATTGCGCGCAGTTCTTTGTGACATTCGGCTGTGAGAAGAACGACGTGCACACGCGTAAAACCGATGAGATGCAAATCAGCATGGAGTTTCGCGCGTGCGAGCCGCCAGAGGCGATTCACCGCATGATCGAGGAATACACCCAACTGATCAGTCCGGTGCGCAATGATGACTCACGCCTGAAAACACCCGCCACCCCCTTGAATGAACCGTGAGGCCATCAGAGGTGGGGCATGTCTGCCTCTTCGTGAACGCTCGCCACTTGCGCCGGCAAGACCTTTTTCCAGTCCTGGGTTTCGATAAAACCCAACATCTGCGGTGGCGTGTTTGTCCCCGGCGCATTGATAAATAACGAGGCGCCGTAACTGAAAGTCGTGTCGGTGGCCACGTGCATCGACTTCTCTAACTGATCCATGCACTCGCTGTGGGTCACCAGTATCAGATTGCGCCCCGCCACCTTGTGCTTGAGGGCATCGCGCAGCATGGAGCCACGACAATTGAACAGCCAGTCCTGCGGCTGCACGGGCCGCTCAAACATAAAGTCGGCTGTTTGCCGGGCGCGGGTCAGCAGGCTGCTGTAAACGTCGACACTCTGTAGCCCCAGGTGCTGAAAGTCGGCACCGAGCCGGCGGGCGGTGCTGGTTGCGCGCAGGGTCACGCCATCCACCGGTCCCAGGCACGCCGCGCGTGAGCGGTCGCAACGCTCAACATGGCGCACCAAAGCAATCACATCGCCCCGTGCCCAACTCTCAGTCAGTGTCTGCAAACGGTCTAGATGACGCGGCTGCGCCAGGTTCGGCGCCGAGGCGGGTGCCAGCAGTTGCACGGTCAGCGCAATTGCCAACACGCTGGCGGCCAGCACCACCAGAGCATTCCTGTAACGCGCCAGCACGCTGCGCAGCGCTGAGCCTTTAACGCCGGTAAGGCCGAAACTTAACGTCACGATACACATGCCCCTGTACGAGTCGGTGAACGAATGAGGTCGAAAAGCCGTGTGTGCGAGGCAGATCCTTGCACGCGGCAGCCATCACCCGACTGAACAGAAGTCTAAAAACTGCGACGTAAGTGATCAGTGAAACGAATGTGAAAAAAAACGTGATCGGCCATTCGCGCCGACCCAAAAAAGCACAATGTTTATAAGGTTGTTTACCGTTTATCGAGCTGTTTAAAAAACCGTTTCAGCTCTGCAACTGCCCGCCGATACAGCCCAATACACCTTCTGCTGGGCCAGAATAAAAAGACTCTCCAGCGAAATCTCGATCAAGTAGCGAACGGTTCCTGGAGGAACAGATGAATAGCTGGCTGAGCAACATCAGCGTGAACATGAAACTGGCACTGGGCTTTGGCCTGGTGCTGGCCCTGACTTTATTAATGGCAATCAGCGACTGGCTCAGCCTGGACAAACTGATCGACCGCAGTAACTGGATGAGTGACATCACGCGCCTCAACGGCTCGCTGACCAACCTGCGCGTTGCACGTTTGCAATACATGCTGACCGATGGCGACGAGACCGCCGCGCAAAACGTACAGAACACACTGGACGCGTTTGTGGCGCAGCAAAAGCTGCTGATCGCCTCGTTCAAAAGCCCGGAAAACCTCAAGCTGCTCAACGAACAGCACGACATCATCAACAAATACCAATCCGCGCTGGTGACCATGCGCAAGGCGTATGTCGAGTCCGCTGTCTCACGCGACAACATGGACCACAGCTCCAAAGTCGCCCGCGATGCGATGGACGTGCTCAAAACCCGCGTGATGCAAAGCGCGCCCGGTGATGAAGGGCGCTTTGAACAACTGAGTACGTTGACCGCCGTCCGTGAGCAGTTCTTGCTGGCGCGCTACCAGGTGCGTGCCTACATTGCCGCCCAAACGGTTGCCAATGAACAAGCCGCTCGCCAACAACTGAGCGAGGCCATCGCCAGCCTGAGCGCACTCAATACCCACTTCAGCGCCAGCGCACCTGACACCTTGCGCACGCTGGATGGCGCTCTGGCGCAATACAAACAGGCGTTGCAGGTCTACGCCGACACAGACAAAACCATCACCGACATGCGTAAGGAAATGACCGACTACGGCTCGGGCATCCTCAGCCGCAGTGATGAGCTGTACAAAATCCAGCTCGAACGTCGCGACAACGAAAGCGCCAGCGCCAACACCATTCAATTGATCAGCACCCTGCTTGTGTTGCTATTTGGTATCTGTGCAGCGGTGGTCATTACTCGCCAGATCACCCGTCCGCTGCGTGAAACCCTGGACGTGGTCGAGCGCATTGCCGCCGGTGACCTGAGCCAGAACCTGCGCATTACGCGCCGCGATGATTTGGGTGTGTTGCAACAAGGCATTGCACGCATGGGCACCACCCTGCGCGAGTTGATTGGCGGTATCCGCGATGGCGTGACGCAAATTGCCAGCGCCGCCGAAGAACTGTCGGCGGTCACCGAACAGACCAGCGCCGGGGTCAACAGCCAAAAGATCGAGACCGATCAAGTGGCCACCGCAATGCACGAAATGACCGCTACCGTGCAGGAAGTGGCGCGCAACGCTGAAGACGCCTCGCAAGCCGCAGCGGCTGCCGATGGCGAAGCCCGTGAGGGTGATCGGGTGGTGAATCAGGCCATTGATCAAATCGAGCGCCTGGCGGTTGAGGTCGCTCGCTCAACCGAAGCGATGGCAGTGCTGCAACAAGAAAGCGACAAGATCGGCAGCGTCATGGACGTGATCAAAGCTGTGGCCGAACAAACCAACTTGCTGGCGCTCAATGCGGCCATCGAGGCCGCCCGTGCCGGTGAAGCCGGACGCGGGTTTGCGGTAGTGGCCGACGAAGTGCGCGGCCTGGCCCAACGCACGCAAAAATCCACCGAAGAGATTCAAACCCTGGTCGCAGCCCTGCAAAGTGGCACGCAACAGGTGGCCAGCGTGATGAACACCAGCCGTGGCCTGACCGACAGCAGCGTGACCTTGACCCGTCAGGCGGGCACGTCGCTGCAAGGCATCACCCGCACCGTGTCGAATATTCAGTCGATGAACCAGCAAATTGCCGCCGCTGCCGAACAGCAAAGCGCCGTGGCCGAAGAGATCAGCCGCAGCATCATCAACGTGCGCGACGTGTCCGAGCAAACAGCGGCTGCAAGCGATGAGACGGCCAAGTCCAGTGTTGAATTGGCACGCTTGGGCAACCAGCTGCAAATGATGGTGAGCCACTTCAAGATCTGACCTGCGCCAACGGCTACGTACTGAAAGGTTTGAGTGAATTCTAAAAAATGGCGGCCGTGAGTGAAGGCACTCACGGTGGCCTAAACGCTACAGTCCTGACCCGTTTATTTTCCTGAAAATGCGCTGAAACAGCTGATCCAGACAGGTCGCTGTTACAGCGCAGGCCCAGGCTTGAGTAGGTTGAGAATGCGTTTGAAAGTGGTTGGCTGGATCAGTGCGTTGTGTGTGTTGCTTACCTTGCAGGGCTGTGGCCCTAGCGTCTCTTACGTGTACTCGCCGCCACCGGATGTGGCGGGCAAATACTGTATCAACTCCTGCTCCAGCCAAAAAAGTCAGTGCAAGACGATGGCGCAAATGCAGTCACAGAGCCAACGTGCGGTCCACGATGCGCAGTTGACGGCCTATAACTACTGTCGCCAGAACGGCGATAAAAAACAGCGCAAACTGTGCAGCTACCCATCACCGAGCTACCACTACGGCGGCTTTGGTGACACCTGCGGCGAAGACTATCAAACCTGCTACCAGAACTGTGGTGGCACTATTCGCCGCGTGGTTCACGAGAATTGATCAGACCGCTTGGACGCGGGCGCGCTTGAGCAGTTTTTTGCAGCGCTCGGATAAATGCAGCACGCGCAAGTGCTTGCCCGCCTTGGCGTAGCGCTCGCGCAGGGTGACCAGCGCGGCAATCGCCGAGTAGTCGACAAAGCTCAGGTGCTGGCAATCGAGCGTCACCTGGGCCGGGTCGTTAGCCGGGTCGAACTGATTCAAAAAAGGGGTGGTGGAGGCAAAAAACAGCGTGCCATGCACGCGGTACAGCTTGCTGCCATCGCTTTCAAGAGACGTGTCGGCGTACAGCTGTCGCGCTTGTTGCCAGGCAAAGTTCAGGGCGGCAATGATGATGCCGCACATCACCGCAAAGGCCAGGTCGGTAAATACCGTAATCACCGTCACGGCGACGATCACCAGCACATCGTTGAGCGGCACTTTGTTCAGTACCCGCAACGAGGCCCAGGCGAAGGTTTGTTGAGCCACCACAAACATCACGCCCACCAGCGCGGCCAGCGGGATACGCTCGATATACGGCGACAGAAACAACACGAACAACACGATCATAATCCCTGCGACCACACCAGACAGTCGGCCACGCCCACCGGAGCTGAGGTTGACCACGGTCTGCCCGATCATCGCGCAGCCGCCCATGCCACCGAACGCACCCGAGACCATGTTCGCGGCACCCAACGCCACGCATTCGCGGTCCGGGTAGCCACGGCTTTCGGTGATCTCATCCGTCAGGTTGAGAGTGAGCAAGGTTTCCAGCAGACCGACCATCGCCATCAAGAACGCGTAAGGCGCGATGATGCGCAAGGTTTCTAGTGTCCATGGAATGTCCGGCAGGCTGAAGGTCGGCAGGCCGCCAGCGATGTGCGCCATGTCACCCAGCGTGCGTGTCGGCAGCCCCAAAAAATACACCGCAAGGCCCACGCTCAAAATCGCCACCAGGGCGGCGGGTGCCATTTTGGTCAGGCGCGGCAGCAAATACACAATCGCCATTGTCAGCGCCACCAGTCCCGCCATTACATACAACGGCGTACCGGTGAGCCACTGCTCGCCATTTTTGAAATGCTCCAATTGCGCCATTGCAATGATGATCGCCAAACCGTTCACAAACCCCAGCATCACCGGGTGCGGCACCATGCGCACCAGTTTGCCGAGTTTGAGCAAGCCGAACGCCATCATGATCAAACCGCCCAGCACCACAGTGGCGAGGAAATACTGCACGCCGTGCTGCACCACCAGCGCGACGATGACCACCGCCATCGACCCGGCCGCACCGGAGACCATGCCCGGCCGCCCGCCAAAGAGCGCGGTCAGGGTACAAATGATGAAAGCGCCATACAGGCCCATCAACGGGTTGAGGTGGGCCACCAGCGCAAAAGCAATGCACTCGGGCAACAAGGCAAAGGACGTCGTAAGTCCGGCCAGAACATCGGCGCGCACACGGGAGAGTTTCATGGAGTACCTAAAATCGGGGCTAACAGAAGGGAACAGCAGAAACAGATAGTAACAAACTGGCAAGGACAGTAGGAGCTGCCGAAGGCTGCGGCAGCGCCTACAGGTTTGGGGTTTATTTCACCACTTTGCCTACGCCGCGCCCGCGTGGGTCGGAGGCGGTTTCAAGTTGAGTGCCATTCACGCGGATCGCTTGAATGTCACCCATGTTCCAGCCCTGATCTTCCAGGGTGTAGCCCATGGCTTTGAGCTCGTCGGCCACTTTGCCGGTGATCGGCGCGTAAGCGTCATAGTAGATCGTGTCTTTAGGCAGCAACTGGTGATGCACACGCTGGGCAGCCACGGCTTTTTCCAGCGGCAGGTTGTAGTCATAAATGTTGTTCAACACCTGAAAGATCGAGGTGAAGATGCGCGAACCACCCGGCGTGCCGAGCACCAGCGTCACTGCGCCGTCACGTGTGACCAGGCTTGGACTCATGGATGACAGCATGCGCTTGCCCGGCTCGATGGCGTTGGCATTGCCGCCCACTACGCCGAACGAGTTGGCCACGCCCGGTTTGGAGCTGAAGTCGTCCATTTCATCGTTGAGCAAGAAGCCTGCGCCTTTTACCACTACGCCACTGCCGTAATCCCAGTTCAGGGTGTAGGTGTTGCTCACGGCGTTGCCGTCTTTATCGACGATGGAAAAGTGCGTGGTCTGATGCGGTTCCAGGCCCGGCTTGACCTTTTCTGTCGCCGAAATGGCGGTGGGATTGACCTCTTTCGCACGCTTGGCGATGTACGCCGGGTCGGTTAACTCTGCCACCGGCATCTTGCCGAAAGCCGGGTCGCCCAAGTAGTCGGCGCGGTCGGCAAACACGCGTTTTTCAATTTCAGCCAGCAGGTGAATATAAGGCGCGGAGTTCAGCTCCACGCCTTTGAAGTCGGCGGCACGGTCTTCTTTGATGCCGATCAGTTGCGCCAGCGCGATCCCGCCCGAACTCGGCAGCGGCGCGGTGTACAGCGTGTTGCCACGGAAGTCGACACGCATCGGCTCACGCCAGTTGACCTTGTAATCGTTCAGGTCCTGCTTAGTGATCAGACCTTTGTCTTGCTGCATTTGCGCGATCAGCAGGTCAGCGGTTTTGCCGTGATAAAACTCTTTGGCACCCTGGTCGGCAATGCGCTCAAGGGTCTGGGCCAGTTCTGGCTGTTTGAAGGTTTCGCCCGGTTTCATGGTGCCGAAATAGTCAGCAAAGTTGGTCGTGCCGTTGAACAGTTTCAAGGCATCTTCGCGGTACTGGTATTGCTTGTCGGCGACCTTGAAGCCGTTTTTCGCGTAACCCACGGCCGGGGTCAGCAGCTCAGACCACGGCAATTTGCCGAAGCGCTGGTGCGCTTCCCACAGGCCCATCACCGTGCCCGGCACTCCCGCGGCGCGTGAACCTACCAGGCTCAGGTTTTCAATGATTTCGCCTTTGTCATTCAGGTACATGTCGCGGCTAGCCGCTAGCGGAGCCGTTTCGCGGTAGTCGAGAAAGTAAGGTTTGCCCTCGATGAACAAGGTCATAAACCCCCCGCCACCGATGTTGCCGGCTTCGGGATACGTCACGGCCAGGGTGAACGCCGTGGCGACAGCGGCATCGACGGCATTACCGCCTTTTTTAAGAATTTGCGCGGCGACTTCAGCGCCATATTGATCCGGCGCAGCAACGGCACCGCCTTCCAGAGTGACGGCAAACGCCGAAGAGCTGGCAGCGATGGCCGCTGTCAACGTCAGGGTTTTGAACCAAACAACACGCATGGGTACTTCCTTTTATTTTTGTAGGACGATGCTGAACATTGTCTGATTTCAGAACCGTTTTCAAACCACAAAATAAAAAATGCGCGAACGCCCACACAACCACTGATGCTGGCGCAGGCTGCGCGGCCTGCGCCAGCGGTGACACGCAATAGGTGTCAAAGCATGTCGTGTTTGATCCATTGCACGACGCTGGTGCGTTCAGGCACCCAACCCAGCAGCTCACGGGCATTTTTACCGCGCACCCGGCTGTTGGAACCCAACCCGTAGTTGGCCATTTCATAGCCCCATTCGGCTTCAGCGTCAGCCAATGGCCAGTCGTGGGCCTGACCCAGACCCAACGTTTGGGCGATGGCGTCGCTCATGTCGGCAAACGCCGCTTCGCCGCTCTCGACAAAGTAGAACGTACCGGCCGGATTTTTCGTAAGCGCCAACAAGTACAAGGCCACCACGTCTTCGATGTGCACGTTGGACCAAATATTTTGCCCGGTGCCTACGTGGCGCACGATCCCGCTTTTACGCGCCTGTTTAAGCAAGCGCGGCAATTGCACGCTGTCGCGCTTCACGCCCAGGCTGTGGCCGTAAATCAAGGTGTTGCAGATCACCGCCGAGCGCACGTTGTCGTGGGCCGCCGCCAGCACCAGGTTGTCAATCGCGACCCGTGCAGCCTTGTCCACGGTGGGTTCGGGCAACTGCCCTTCGTAATAGATCACGTCGCTGGCTTTGCCGCCCGACGCATCGCCCACGATGCTGGAGCCGCTGGTGTGCAAAAACACTTTGCCGCTGCCGCGTAACGCATCGAGCAAGGCTTGAACCGCACCCCGGTGGTCACTGCTGGCGGCGTTGATCACCGCATCGGCCTGCTGGGCCTGCCGAGCGAGCAACGCGCTGTCATCAAGCGCGCCCAGCACCGGGGTGATACCCAGCGCCAGCATGGCCTGTTCTTGATCGGTGCTGCGTACCAGCCCCGTGACTTGATGCCCTGCTTTAACCAACGCAGTGGCAATCGAGCCACCAATGAAACCCGCTGCGCCTGTGACAAAAACCTTCATGGAGAAACTCCCGATTGAATAAGTGATGGCGCCAGTATCAAAGAGCCAGGACGGGCGAAAAAGGCGCCGCGGGCCAATTCAATCTTGCGCACAGATCACGAATCAGGTGCTGGCTTTAGCTTTTGAAGTAAGGGGCTGCATAGCTCGCGAGTTTGGTCTGGATAAAGTCCAGAAAGCATTGAATGCGCAGCGCCAATTGCGAGTTGCGGTAGTACACAGCGTGAATCGGCTGACGGTAGCCACTGTTGAATTCACTCAACACCACCTCTAAGCGTCCGGCGTTGATGTCTTCATGCGTCATGAAATGCGACAGGCACGCAATGCCCTGCCCTTGCAGCGCCAGATGGCGCACTGTTTCGCCACTGGAAGCGCTGATGTGTGGCTGGATCGGCCAGCGGTCGCCCTGGGCATAACGCAGTGGCCATTGGTTCAGGCCCTCGTTCTGAGTGAAGCCGATCAAGGTGTGATGCGCCAGGTCTGCAACGCTGCGAGGTGCACCATGAGCTGCGATGTACTCAGGGCTGGCGAGGATGTTCAGCGGGCTGCAACCCAATGAACGGGCATGCAGGGTGGAGTCGGCCAGCGTGCCGATGCGAATGGCGATGTCGGTGCTTTGTTCCAGCAGGTCGATGATCAGATCGTTGCTGTTTAGCTCCAACTGAATGTCCGGGTACAGCGCCCGGAATTCGCGGATGTACGGCACGATGGCGTGCAGCATGAAGGGCGAAGCCGCATTGATGCGCAAACGCCCCGAAGGCGTGCGCTGGTGCGAAATCAGCCGCTCTTCCAGTTCATCCATCTGCTCAAGAATCAGCTTGGCCTGTTCGAAGAAGAACTTGCCCTCCTCGGTCAGGTCCATGCGCCGCGTGGTGCGGTTGATCAGCGTGGTCTCAAGCTTGGCTTCGAGCCGCGACAGCGTACGGCTGACGGCCGAAGGCGTTTGCCCGGCCTGCTCGGCAGCAGCCGAAATGGAGCCGCACTCAATCACCGACACAAAGGTTTGCAGCTCATCAGATCTGGCTTTCACATCGCCCCCTCATTGGATAGCCAATGATTGTAGTCGCTGGCGAGCCGCTCGAGGATGCGGGCTTTATTTCCAGGTGCCACCCCTACGCGTGGCAACACCCGATCGCAGCCTCGTGCCCGGGCAGCGATCAGGAAGCAAACACTTCAGTCAAATGCTGCTCGTAGCGTGCGGCATCCACCTCAGGCTGCGGGCGCTTCATCACGTCAACACAGAGGAAGGTCGGCAAGGCGCTCATGCCCAAAAATTCGTTGGCTTTGTGAAACGGGAAGTACACCGCATCGACGCCTTTGCCTTCAAAGAAATCAGCCGGATCGTCAAATGCTTGCTGTGGCGCGTTCCAGGTCAGGGACAACATGTATTTTTTGCCATGTACCAAACCGCCGCTGCCGTAACGCTGGGAGGCGTCGGAACGGGTACGGCCGTCGCTGGCGTAGAGGCTGCCGTGGCCTTCGGTGAACACTTCGTCGATGTATTTTTTAACGATCCAGGGCGCGCCCATCCACCAGCCCGGCATCTGATAAATGATCACGTCAGCCCACAGAAACTTCTGCACTTCTTCGGCCACGTCGTAGCCTTCGTCGATATGGGTCACTTTGACTTCAAAGCCGTGGCGATCAAAAAACGCCAGCGCCGTGTCATGCATGGTCAGGTTGTAACGACCGTCCGAATGCGCAAATTTTTTAGCGCCGTTAAGCAGGAGTATTTTTTTCATCATCAGCCTCGTCAGGAATTAACCCTCTGCGCTGTTGAGCGGCGTTGGGTGTTAAACGTTTAAAAGTGACCGCCACACTATCGAGCCTCTCCTTTAGGAAACACCCGTGCCTGAGCAAATGACATTTGCTCTAAAAGCACGAATACCAGCTCGATTGTTGCCGTAGCCTTTTAAAACCACTGATGAGAGGAGCCAACCTGATGAGTTCATTGCACGGATTTATTCTGCACGCCTACACCAAACCCGAGAAATCCGACGACTTTGAAGCGCTGTTTCGCTCATATGTTGCGCCAAGTCGCCTTGAACCGGGCTGCATCGAATACCACATGCTGCGCGATCAGCAAGACCCGAGCCTGTTCATCTTTTACGAGATCTGGCAATCACGCGAACACCTCGCCGTGCACGAAAACCTGCCCCACATGAAGCAGTTTTTCGAGACCCGCATGGACTACCTCGCCCGCGACTTTGAAGTGCGCATGATCGACATGCTCAGCCCGTCTTGCGCTAACCGCTGATCAACAGGTGGGTGCCCAACAGCGCCATGCCGATAAAGAACACCCGCTTGAACAGCGTGGCACTCACGCGTTGACGCAGGCATTGCCCCAGCCACATGCCCGCCATGGCAGGCAACAGCGCCAGCAACGACGCAGTCAGCTCACCGCCTCCCAGGCCGCCGCGCCCATAAAGCCCGGCAGCCAGAGCCAATGTGGAGACGCTAAAGGACAATCCCAAGGCTTGCACCAGCTGATTCTTACTCAGCCCCAATGCTTGCAAATATGGCACGGCCGGGATCACAAACACGCCGGTGGCCGAGGTGATAAGGCCCGTGACTACCCCGCAGAGCGGCCCAAGCCAAGCTTCATGGGCGAGCGGCACGCGCAAGGCAGGCAACAGCAATCCGCTGAGCGCATACAGCAGTAACGCTGCGCCCAAGGCCCGGACCACCCCGCTGCCGCCATCGACGCTGAGCCACAGCATGCCGAAGCCAGTGCCCGCGAAAATGCCCACCTGCATCGGCCACAAGCGCTTGATCAGCCCCCGCAACTCCCCGCCTGCGGCCAATTGCCAAGTATTGGTCACAAGCGACGGGATGATCAGTAACGCCGCAGCCTGTGGCGGTGCAATAGCCAAACCCAGCATCCCCATCGCGACCGTTGGCAAGCCCAGACCGATCATGCCTTTGACCGTGCCCGCCAGTAAAAAGGTGACCATCACCAGCAATGACAAGGCCCAGCCCAGCGTTTGGTAAAACTCGATTAATGTTTTCATGGGCGTATGCTGAGCCACCCGATACCCGCTGAAAATGCGCAATTGCTAGAGGTAGCCTATTGTCCAGCGATAGGCAGACACTGACCGAAGGCTGCGCCGACAAGAAACAGGACACCCGTGATGCACGTCGACCTGATTGATCTACGCCTGTTTGTGAACATCGTGCAGGCAGGCAACATCACTGCGGGCGCCAGCCTCAGTCATTTATCGCTGCCCGCCGCCAGCGCGCGAATCAGGGCAATCGAGGCCTCGCTAGGCGTTGAATTATTGCAGCGCAGCCGACGCGGAATCAGCCCCACGCCCGCCGGTCAGGCACTGGCGCAACATGCCCGGTTGCTGCTGCAACAGGTCGAGCGCATGAACCATGATTTGAGCGAGTACGCCCAAGGCTTCAAAGGCCGCGTGCGTTTGCTGTGCAATACCGCCGCACTCACTGAATACTTGCCCGAACTGCTGGCCGATTTTGTGCACCAACACCCTCACATCAGTGTCGATCAGCAAGAGTTGACCAGCTTGCGCATCACCCACGCGCTGCGTCAGGACGCTGGCGACATCGGGATCATTTCTGACGCCGTCGACACCCAAGACCTGCAAACCCTGGCGTTTCGCGATGACCCACTGATGCTGGTGATCCCGCTCGACCATCCCTTGGCGCAGCAACACGGGCTGAGTTTCACGGCCACGCTGAGCCACGCGTATGTCGGCTTGGCGGCCCACAGCGCACTGGCGGTGTACCTGGAAGAACAAGCACTGCACTGCGGTTATCGCATGCAGACGCGTATTCGGGCCGAAGGTTTTGACGGTGTATTGCGCATGGTCGCCCGCGGCGCCGGACTGGGGATTGTGCCGCGCGCCACTATCGAGCGCTGGCAAGCACCGCGCACCTTTAAAGTGGTTGAACTGAACGAGCCCTGGGCCGCTCGCAAGCTGCTGCTGTGTGCCCGCTCGTTTGCGCACTTACCCGCCTATGCGCAGGCACTCCTGAAGGCGTTATCGGATCTGTAATCCAGTAAGAATTGGCCCGAAAACCCGCACAACGGTATGCCTGCATTTTTACCGGGGGTACTATCGCGCACTTCATTGTGCAGATGGCTGGCTGACACCCGGCCTGATTTTCTTTGCGCGCCGAAAACAACAACGAACAGGGCACCTGATGGCTGACCACAACGCTCCCCCCATCACACTCAAGCGCGGCTTGAAAAATCGCCATATCCAGCTGATTGCTTTGGGCGGCGCCATTGGCACAGGGCTGTTTCTCGGCTCGGCGGGCGTACTCAAATCGGCCGGACCGTCGATGATCCTTGGCTATGCGATTGCCGGGTTTATCGCGTTTTTGATCATGCGCCAGCTGGGCGAAATGATCGTCGAAGAACCGGTCGCAGGCTCGTTCAGTCACTTTGCGCACAAGTATTGGGGCGGTTACGCCGGTTTTTTGTCGGGCTGGAACTACTGGGCGTTGTACGTACTGGTGGGCATGGCCGAACTGACCGCTGTGGGCAAATACATCCAGTTCTGGTGGCCTGAAGTGCCGACCTGGGTCAGCGCGGTGGTGTTCTTTGTGTTGGTCAACCTGATCAATACCTTGAACGTGAAAGTCTTCGGCGAAATGGAATTCTGGTTTGCCATCATCAAGGTGGTGGCGATTGTCGGCATGATCATCCTCGGGTGCTATCTGTTGTTCAGCGGCACCGGCGGCCCGCAAGCGTCGATCAGCAATCTGTGGAGCCACGGCGGCTTCTTTCCCAACGGTGGCACCGGCCTGTTGATGGCAATGGCGTTCATCATGTTTTCGTTCGGCGGGCTGGAGCTGGTGGGCATCACTGCCGCCGAAGCCAGCGAACCGAAAAAAGTCATCCCCAAGGCCATCAACCAGGTGGTTTACCGGGTGCTGATTTTCTACGTTGGCGCGCTGACCGTGCTGCTGGCGCTGTACCCGTGGGATCAACTGCTGGTGACCCTGGGTGCATCCGGCGATGCTTACAGCGGCAGCCCGTTTGTGCAGATATTCGCGTTGATCGGCAGTAACACCGCAGCGCAAATCCTCAACTTTGTGGTGTTGACCGCAGCACTGTCGGTCTACAACAGCGGCGTGTACTGCAACAGCCGCATGCTCTTTGGCCTGGCCAAACAGGGCGATGCGCCCAAAGCGCTGATAAAACTGACCAAAAACGGCGTGCCGTTGCGGGCACTGGGCGTGTCGGCGCTGGTGACGATGCTGTGCGTAGTAGTGAACTATGTGGCACCGCACAAGGCGCTGGAGTTGCTGTTTTCGCTGGCGGTTGCGTCACTGATGATCAACTGGGCACTTATCAGCCTCACCCATATCAAGTTTCGTAAAGCGATGGCCGCGCAAGGCGTGGTGCCTTCGTTCAAAGCCTTTTGGTCGCCATTGAGCAACATCGTGTGCCTGATCTTCATGGCCGTGATCGTCGCCGTAATCTGGATGATCCCCGACGTTCGCGCCTCGGTGTATGCGATCCCGGTTTGGCTGCTGATCATTTATGTCTTCTACCTGCTGCGTCTGCGCACCGGCAAGCCATTGGCCACTCTGCGTTAAACGTGCCTCAGACACACAAAAACCCCGGCGCTCGTTGAGTTCCGGGGTTTTTTATTCGACGCAAAAAACCGGGAAGCCCGCCCGACGCGGGTTCCCGGAAAAGTCCTTATTCAGGCTTGCGATAGCTATTGATGATGGCCGAGAAATCTTTGCCGCCTTCGCCGTGCAAACTCATGGCCTGATACAACTGCTGAGCCACGGCGCCCAGCACCACGGGCTGGTGCGCCTGACGTGCCGCCTCGGTGGCCAACCCCAGATCCTTAAGCATCAAGTCGGCACCAAAACCGCCGGTGTAACCACGCGATGCAGGGGCCGTCTCCACGATGCCCGGCCACGGGTTATAGACTTCAGAGCTCCAGCAGCGGCCCGTCGAGCTATTGATCACCCCGGCCAGCACCTGCGTGTCGATGCCCAGCGCCGCGCCCAATGCCATGGCTTCACTGACACCCACCATTGAGATGCCCAGCAGCAGGTTGTTACAGATTTTAGCCACTTGGCCGGTGCCCACATCCCCGCAATGGACGATGTTGCGCCCCATCTGAGCGAGTACCGGGTGCAAGGTGTCGAACAGCGCCTGCTGCGCGCCGACCATAAAGGTCAACGTACCCGCCTGAGCGCCACCGGTGCCGCCAGACACCGGCGCATCGGCCATGTGCACACCTTGTTTGGCCGCTGCGGCTGCCACATCGCGCGCGGTTTGCGGGTCGATGGTGCTGCAATCCACTGCTGGAACACCCTCGCCTATGCCCGCCAAAACGCCCTCGTCGCCCAGCCATACGCTGCGCACATGCGCGGCTGCCGGCAGCATCGTGATCACCAGTTCAGCACCTTGCGCCGCTGCACGCGGTGAGGCGCTGATATGACCGCCTTGGGCAGCAAGCTCGGCCAGAACAGCAGGGTTCAAATCAAACACATTCAACGAATGCCCGGCTTTCAGCAGGTTGCGCGCCATCGGTGCGCCCATGTTGCCCAAGCCTATAAATGCAATTTTCATGACGCGCTCCTCAACGAAGATTGATGGTGGTGTTAACGCCATCATTCACGCTGTCATCGTCGAACCAACGACTGGTGACGGTCTTGGTCTGGGTGTAGAACTGCACGACTTGTTTGCCGTACGGCCCCAGATCCCCCAGCTTGGAACCTCGCGAACCGGTGAAGCTGAAGAACGGCACCGGCACCGGGATCGGAATGTTTATACCGACCTGCCCGACGTCGATTTCGCTCTGAAACTTACGTGCCGCCGCACCGCTTTGGGTAAACAAACCGGTGCCGTTACCGAAGGGATTGGCGTTGACCAGCGCGATGGCCTGCTCAAGCGTATCGACCTCTAGCACCACCAACACAGGGCCAAAGATTTCCTGGGTATAGATCTGCATGTCGGTGGTTACGCCCGAAAACAGGGTCGGGCCAACAAAGTTGCCTTGCTCGAAACCCGGCACGCTGACGTTGCGACCATCGAGTTCCAGCGTGGCGCCTTCTTTGATACCGCTCTCAATCAGCCCCAGCACGCGCTCTTTCGCACGCTTGGAGATCACCGGGCCAATGTCGGTGCCCGCCTCGCTGCCCGCGTTGACCTTGAGTTTTTGCGCCAGCGCCTTGAGGTCTGGCAGCCATTGCTTGGCCGCGCCCACCAACACCACCACAGAGGTGGCCATGCAGCGCTGACCGGCTGCGCCAAAACCGGCACCCACCAGTGCATTGAGGGTTTGTTGGCGGTTGGCGTCGGGCAGCACCACGGCGTGGTTCTTGGCGCCCATCATTGATTGCACACGTTTGCCATGACGACCGGCCAAGTCATACACGTGGGTGCCGACGGCGGTTGAGCCGACAAACGACACGGCCTTGATATCGGCGTGGGTGCACAGCGCATCGACCACGTCCTTGCCGCCATGAACCACGTTGAGCACACCCGGCGGCACCCCGGCTTCGAGCGCCAGCTCTACCAGCATCAAGGTCGACAGCGGGTCCTGCTCCGACGGTTTGAGCACGAAGGTGTTGCCGCAGGCTATCGCCATCGGGAACATCCACAGCGGGATCATGGCCGGGAAGTTGAAGGGCGTGATGCCTGCGCACACACCAATTGGCTGGCGCAGTGTGTAGGTGTCCACCCCGCCCGCAACGTTTTCAGCGAATTCGCCCATTTGCAGGGTGCCGATGGAGCACGCGTGCTCAACCACCTCCAGCCCACGGAAAATATCGCCCTCGGCGTCGGCAATGGTTTTGCCTTGTTCGGCGCTCAGGACGGCGGCAATGCGCTTGGAGTGTTCACGAATCAGTGCTTGCAGCTTGAGCATGATGCGCATGCGCGCGCCAATCGGCGTCAGCTTCCAGGTCTGGAAGGCGCGCTGGGCCGCTTCAATCGCTGCGTTCACTTCACTGGCGGTGGCAAACGGCACTTTGGCCAATACTTGCTGAGTGGCCGGGTTGACGATGTCGTGCCACTCGGTGGTCTGCGACTCGATCCACTCACCATCAATCAGCAGGCGGGCGTTTTGATACGGGGTAGAAGCCGTCATGAAAGTCTCCGAAATTATTCTTATGGGAGCGGGCGCCGGGTTGGTCGCGGGACTGTTTTTGGAGTATAGGTGTGCGTTCTTCTAATAAGAACGCACATAAAAGCCGGTCTAACATGCAAAAAAACATCACATCGTTAAGCGCATTGAACTGGGATGACTTGAAGTTTTTTCTCGAAGTGGCCCGTACCCGTAAAGCCAGCACCGCCGCCAAGCGACTGGCGGTGGACTACACCACAGTGTCTCGACGCATCAGTTCGCTGGAAGCCGCACTCGGCACCTTGTTGTTTGAGAAGTCGCGCACCAATGGCTTCACGTTAACCAACGAAGGCCAGCGTTTGCTGGGGTATGCCGAGTCCATCGAGAGCACGCTGCACATGGCGTGCGAGCAGGTTTCAGGCTCGGGCGTGGCGTTGTCGGGGCATGTGCGGATGGGGTGCACCGAGGGTTTTGGCAGTTTCTTTATCACGCCGCAGCTCAGCCATTTTGTGGACACCTACCCGGCGATTTCGGTGGATATCCTGCCGCTGCCGCACTTCATCAGCCTGTCCAAGCGCGAGGCCGATATCGTGATTGCGCTGGAGCGCCCGGAACATGGGCCGTACGTGTGCTGCAAATTGTGTGACTACCGATTGCAACTGTTCGCGACGCAGCAATACCTCGACGCACATCCACCGATTGTGCGGGCCTCAGACCTGGCCGAGCATCCGTTTATCAGTTACGTCGACGATCTGGCGTTCAGCTCCGAGTTGCTGTACCTGGCCAATGTGCTGCCCGGCGCCAGCGCCAACCTGCGCAGCACCAGCGTGATCGCGCAATACGTCGCCGCACAGCAAGGGCGCTCATTGGCCATCCTGCCGTGCTTTTTGGCGGCGCAAGATCCACGTTTACTGCCGGTATTGCCGAACGAAATCAACCTCACGCGGCAGTTCTGGATGTACTGCCGCGAGGACTTGAGGAAGTTGAAACGCATCACCTTGCTGTGGGATTACATCCGCGAGGTGACGGAGCTTAACGGCCCGTTGCTGCTGGGCGAAACGCGGGAGTTAAAGTTTGCCGATTGAGACGGACCGAGGGCACGCGGCTCAATCGGCCGCGCAGCGGTCGTATAGCGGGTGACTGCGGCGTATCAGCCGCTCCGCTTTGAATCACTTTACGGCCGCTACGCGCCCGGACGCCGCCTCGCATTACTCGTCAGCGGCTACCGTTTTTACGTGCGCGAAACATGGGGTTTAGTCGGCGATGACGACAATCGCGACCCGGCGGTTTTCGGTGCGCCCGGCGCGGGTTTTGTTCGAAGCCACAGGTTCACGACTGCCCAGGCCACGCACCTGGATATTTTCAGGACGCATGCCGACCTTTGTCAGCGCTTTGACCACACTGTTGGCACGGCGCACAGACAGCTGTTCGTTGTAGGCTTCCTGTCCCGAAGCATCGGTGTGTCCATCTACGCGCACGCGCTGGATGTCCACCGCCAGCAGCGCAGTGCCAATGCGCTCAACGATTTCCTGGCTTTGCGCGTTCAGCACTTCAAGGTCGCTGCCAAACAGCACTTTACCCGACAAACCAAACGCCCAGCCTTCGTCAGTCAACTCAAAACCCTGCTGTTTGAGCACAGCGATTTGCGCCGGGCTCAGGCCTTTTTGCGGGGCCGTCTGGCAACCGCTCAATGCCAGCGTCGCCAGCAACAGGGTGAAGCCAAAAAACTGTAAGTAACGCTGGGTAAAAGCACGCATAGGTGTCTAGCTCCTTGTATTTGCGGGGGACGCAAGCTGCTGCACTTGCGCAAGGTGTTGGCCGCCCCGGTCCATCCGCTTGGCCTGGTACATCGCGGTATCGGCGGCATTGAGCAGGGAGTCCGGGGTGGCACCATGTTCGGGGTAAACCGCAACGCCGATACTGAGCGAGGTCACCACCTGCGTCTGATCGGGCAAAACAATCGGCGCCAACATGCTGGCAATGATCTTGTCAGCGATACGTTCGGCGTCTTCGGTCTTGTGCAGCGGCGTCAGCAGGATTGCGAACTCATCACCGCCCAAACGCGCCACCAGGTCTTCTTCACGCAATTGGGCGCGGATACGCGTGGCCACGGCCACCAATACAGCGTCACCTGCGGCATGGCCATAGGTATCGTTGATACCTTTGAAACGATCACTGTCGAGAAACAGCACAGCGGCTTTTTCGTTGGCCTTGCTCAGAGCACGTAATGTGCGCGCCAACCGTGCTTCAAAATAGGCGCGGTTGGGCAGGTCGGTCAGCGAGTCATGACTGGCCTGATGCGCCAGGGTTTCGTTCTCATGCTTCAAGTGGCTCTGCCAGGACTCCAACTCATCAAGCAGCGCATTGAAGTCATTGCCCAGATTATTCAACTCTTTGATGTTGGCCGCAGGTACACGTCGGTCGAAGGCCCGTTCACGGCGCGCCGCGTGAGCAACATCGGCCAACTGACGAAGTGGCCCCGTAATGCCATTGAGCAAGCGCCGGGACAAAAACAATGCACTCCAGGCGCTCAACACCGTGCACACCAGGATGCCGAGCAGGCCGCTGATCAAGAACCGCAGCATGTTGGCGCCGTGGCCCCTGAGCGTGACGGTGCCCACTTCTTGCCCCTGATGCAGGATCGGCAGAGTGACGGGCTGTGCGAGCAAACTGTTGGCCAGCAGCATTTCGACTTTAGACAGCAGGTCTGTTTCCGGACGCTTCCATTGCGCCAGCAGCTCACCATCGGCGGTAAACACTTTGGCCTCGGCCACCGCCTCGGTGGACGCAATCAGGGCCAGTGCTTCGGTGGCTGCCGCACTGTCATCGAACACCACTGCGGCTTCGACGGTGTAGTTGATCGAGCGCCCGATCAGGTGCAAGTTGTGGTCGGCGTACACCTTCAGTGCAATCACGCCCAGGATGGTCAACGACACGCTGGCCATCGTCACCGCCACCATCGCCAACCCCAAATGCCCACGGCTAAGTACAGAGCGCAAGCTGCGTCGGTGCTTGGTGTTATTGAGCGCGATCATGGTTGTGCCGCCCTGCGGCGCGACAACTGCAACACGCTGGGATGAATGCGCACGCCGCTGCGGGCGACGGAGTCGAGGTTCACTTCAAAGGACACTTGCTCATCGGCCACACGCAAGCAGAACAGCGTGCCGACCGTGCATTGATCGCCGCCCTCACTGATGCTCAGCACCGCATGCCCCGCAAGTGCATTGAACAGGCTGCTGCGCTCTTCGTCTGAGAGCTTTCCCAAATACAGCGCATTACAGTCGTCGGCTATGGTCGGATTGTTCACCAACAAACGGCGGACGAACACCTGCCTGCCACTGGATTGCGTGGCGCCTTTGAGCAGGTCATCGGTGTATTCGGTGGGGCCGACCACACACAGTTGCAATTGAGCGGGTTCAATCGGCCAGCGTGCGTAGCTCAGTATGCCGAGTACCACTTGCGTCACGGCCTTGGCACGCTGTTCAGCCAAACTGATCGGGGTTTCAGGTTGGGCAAAGCAGGGAGTGCTCAACAGAAACAAGCAGAGTGAAAGCAGCCATCGCCGCACACCACCACGCTGCTCGGAAGACGAGGCAGCCACATCCATGCAGGAATTCTCTGTGATCTTTGTAGGAATGATGCCGCAACGATAGCACAGCCCTTGTATAGGCTGTGATACACGTCACGTTATGGCACCCGCCCTGCCGTCGTTTCGCTTGCCCGACTTAACCTAACCCCAGCATCAAGCCACTCAGGCGTTTGACCTTGCGCAACACCGCGCCTTCAAACACGCCCGCACGGGGTTCTACCAGGCTGAACCAGTGCTTGGCCCGCGTGATGCCGGTGTAAATCAGCTCTTTGGTCAACACCGGGTTGAGCGCCTCGGGCAGTACCAAAGCGGTATGAGAAAACTCCGAGCCTTGAGACTTATGCACGGTCATGGCGTACACCGTTTCAACATCATTCAGACGGCTTGGCAGCACAAAACGGATACCTCCCTGACCATCGTTGCGCGCGAACGCCACGCGTAAAACCTGACGCTCATCGTGCCCTTCGCGCTCAGGGAGTTTGAGGGCGATGCCTATGTCGCCGTTCATCAGACCCAGCCCGTAGTCGTTACGGGTCATCAGCACCGGGCGCCCTTCATACCACTGCTGGTCGCTGTCTATCAGTTGGCGGGCAAACAACGCGCGCGTAATGCGCTCGTTCAAACCCTCCACACCCCACGGGCCTTTTCGCACGGCGCAGAGCACTTGAAACCCTTCGAATGCGTTCAGTACGGTGCCCGCCCATGCCGCCCAGCAAGGGTCTTCGAGGGGCGCACCTGCCACAGGGCGTTGCTCGCGCAAGACATTCAGGTAATGCCGATAACCTTTGGCTTCGTCCCCGCAGCCCTCAAGCACCAAACGTTCAAAGCGTTTGTCTTGCTCGCCACTCAGTGGCCACGCAGACAGGTCCGCATACTCCCCAGAGGCCAGTAACGCGCGGGCCTCTTGAGCCTGCTGCTGGTTGACCAGACGGGAGAGCTGCCCGATGCCGCTGCCTTCACCAAAACGCCGCGAGTGACGCAGCATCACCACTTGTTGGGCCAAGGGATGCGAACCCTCGGTGTCCGTTTGCAAGCCACTGCCCGCCAGGTGTTCGCCGCTGATCTGCTCCAGCCATGCTCGGGTAGAGGGGCTGTACCAGCCTGCTTCAGCGTCGCGACACAGATCACCGAGTACCGCACCGGCTTCAACCGAGGCCAACTGGTCCTTGTCGCCCAATAACACCAGGCGCGCGTGATCAGGCAGCGCATCGAGCAGGTTTGCCATCATTTCGAGGTCGATCATCGAGGCTTCGTCGACGACCAGTACGTCCAGCGGCAAGCGATTGCCCGCGTGATGGCGAAAATGCCGTGTCCCCGGTCGGCTGCCGAGCAGGCGGTGAACGGTGGTCACATCACTGGGGATTTTTTGCCGTAGCGTGTCGTCCACTTCCAGAGATTTGACCTGAAGGCTGATGGATTCGGTCAAACGTGCGGCCGCTTTGCCCGTGGGTGCGGCAAGGCGAATACGCAGCGGCGCACCGGCTTCAACAGCCGGTGCTTGTAACAGCGCGAGCAAACGCACCACGGTGGTGGTTTTACCGGTACCCGGCCCGCCCGTTACGATGCTGAATGCGCCACGCGTGGCCAAGGCACATGCCAGCTTTTGCCAATCTATCGGCGCATTCGCTTTGGGGCTGCCGAATAAGTTGTTCAGACGTGCAGGCAAATCAGCCGGGGTAACCTCCACCGTGGTCAGACGTTGGCGCAAGGCGCTGTCGATTCGTCGCTCGTACGCCCAATAACGCCGCAAATACAAACGCCGTTCGCTCAGCACCAAGGGGCGACTGGCGGCATCGGCCGTCGAGAAGCCCGCGTGCTCAACCAGTGGACTGGCCTGCAATGCCGTGCACCATGCGTCGCCCTCCAACGCTTCCAGCAGTTGCGAGGGCAACAGCATGGCGCCGGTTTGCACGTCCCCCTCAGGCGGCAAAGACAGTGCAAAGTCAGGCGCTTTAAGGGTTTCAAACAGGTCAAGACACACGTGGCCATGGCCCAACTGATGGCTGGTCAACGCCGCTGCCAGCAGTACCAGCGGATCGCCCTGCGGCGCCCGCTCGTGAAGAAAAGCGACAAACGCTTTATCCAGCGCGCGCAGCCAGCCGCGCTCCACCCAGCGTTCAAGCAACAGCAGCAAATCTGCGGCGCGATCCAGAGGTTGCAGTTGCGCCAGGCTCTCGGCCGTCAACGGCGTGGGTAACAGTTCGGCAAACGAGCGATTCATAACAACACTCCCTGTTCCCACGCGGGGGCCGCCGGTATTGGCCCAGGCTTGCCCTGGAACATCAGGTCCAGGCTTTCAATCAGAATTCTGGGTGGTCGCGTAAAAAATACGCCCTGCCCTTGTGAACGCGTACCACGTAAAAACAGATATAACGCACCGCCCATGTGTTGGTCGTAGTCGTAATCTGCCAACCGCGCCTTGAGCTGGCGGTGCAAGGCCAACAGGTACAGCACGTATTGCAGGTCGTAACGGTTGTCCAGAATGGAGGCCGTCATGGCCTCTTCGGTGTAAGCCGTATCGTCTGCGCCCAACCAGTTGGATTTGTAATCAGCCACGTAATAGCGCCCTTCGTGTTCGAAAGTCAGGTCGATAAAACCTTTGAACATGCCATTAAGCAGGCTCGGCTCGGCCCCTGCGCGCGCAGCCCCGCCATGCGTGTGCTGACGCACCAGTTGATCGAGTTGCAGCACGTCGACGTTGTGGCTGGCAAACCAAAACTCCATTTCAATCTGATACTGCGTCAGCTGGCTAAGGACGACAGCCGGTTGGCCATTGTTCAGACGCAGCGGTTCATCTTGCAGATGCACCAACCACTCGCTCAGGGTGTCGATCCAGCCTTCCCAGCCACGCCGATTACAACGCCGTGCGACAGCATCTTCGATAGCCGCGGGTTGCGCCTTGAAACCCTCACTGCCCGCCCACTCAAGCAAGCCATGCAAGAACGTCCCAGGATTTGGCCCACGGGGGAAACGGTGGATATCACCGCCGCTGAGCAACACATCGCGCGGTGCATCAGGGTCCAAGCGCTCGTCATCTGACAGCTTTTGTGCCAAGGCACTTTCCGGCGCTTCGCCAGCGCTGAGGCTGTCACCAATGCGTAAAGCACTGTAGGAAGCAATCCACCAGTTTTCAGCTGCACGGCGTGTCGGAGTCAGCGGTTTGAGCAACGTGGCCGAATTGTGTGGCGGGTAAAAGTGGGCTTCGCTGGGGGGCGGAGCGGCTTGGCAGTGAATCGCCGGGCAATCGTGTTGCAAGTCCGCAAGCCAGCGCTCCAGCCCTGGCGATTCGGTCAACAGGGCACCCCCGCCGAGCAAATAGCCCAGGGCTGAAGCGTGTAACACCGAGCGGTTGTTGTTGCCTCGTTTCAGGTCAGCCACGCCCAGCCAGCAGGCATGTTGTGCGCGGGTGAGTGCCACGTAGAGCAAGCGCAAATCTTCAGCCAGGCGTTCATCGTCGGCTTGAGTGATCAATTCAGGTGTCGGTTTCAAACTGACCTGTGCGTGGCCTGCGGCATCGTGAAAATGCAGTGGCAGACGGCTGCCATCCACAGGCTTGGTCGAGCAGATAAAGGGCAGGAACACCAACGGGTATTCCAGCCCCTTGGACTTGTGAATGGTCACTACCTTGACCAATTGCTCGTCGCTTTCGAGTCGCAGAATTTGTTCTTCACCGGCCTGGCCCGACAACGCCAAATGCTCGGCCAAGTGCCGAATCAGCGCCTGTTCGCCGTCCAGTTCGCCGGCCGCTTGTTGCAGCAACTCGGACAGGTGTAAAACGTTGGTCAGTATTCGCTCGCCCTCCGTGCGGGTCATC
Source organism: Pseudomonas sp. TAA207 (assembly GCF_001529285.1). Classification (NCBI taxonomy): domain Bacteria; kingdom Pseudomonadati; phylum Pseudomonadota; class Gammaproteobacteria; order Pseudomonadales; family Pseudomonadaceae; genus Pseudomonas; species Pseudomonas sp. TAA207. The sequence continues at coordinate 135,408 of NZ_LLWJ01000060.1, forward strand.
AACGCTTGAGGCAATTGGAAGTCGTGCAGCAAGCGGCGCAGCATGGCCAGTACGCCTTGCTTGCGCCAGATGTCCCGGTAGCCGCGGAACTGCATGACTCGCGATTCCCACGCCAGTTCGTCCTCATTCAGACGCTCCAGTTCGATCAATGGCAAGTCCAGCGTGATGCAAGCCAGCCCGGCCCGCAGCGGCCGTTCGACGTCAGGCTCGGCGCAGGCTTTGAGCCATGCCAGCACATCATGTGCTTCCTGAGCTGCGTAGACTGAATCCTTATCTGACAGGTACACGCTTCGCACGCCACGGGTCGATAATTCACGCCGTACCGCCTGAGCTTCTTTACCATCGCGCACCAAGATGGCGATGTCGGCGGGCAAGACGCCGCGCAAGGCTTCACCGTCTTTGGCAAAACCACAGCGTCCCTGCTGGCCGCCGTTGAGCAGCTCTACAATTTGGCTGGCACACACAGCCGCCAGTTGCTGGCGGTAAACCGCTCCGCTGAGGGGTTGCTCGGCGGGCAGTTGCCAGAGGTTCATAGCCGGGACGGGCTGGCCATCAAGCTGTAGGACTTCTTTGCGGCCTTGGGATTTAACTGAAACAAAGGGCACAGGGTTTTCAGACCCTTCGCGAAATAGAAACGCACCTCGGCCGGTGTCTCGATGTTCGGCACGTTCAAACACATGATTAACCGCGCTGACCATCGCATGGCTGGAACGGAAGTTGGTGTCCAGCGTATGCAACCGGTCACGGGTGGCGTGACGAGCACGCAAGTAGGTATAGATGTCCGCGCCGCGAAACGCGTAGATGGCTTGTTTGGGGTCGCCGATCATGAACAGACCCGTGTCGGGGTCGTTGGCCTGGATGCGATAAATGGTTTCAAAAATGCGGTACTGCACAGGATCGGTGTCTTGAAACTCATCAATCAGCGCTACCGGAAATTGTTCGCGTATCAGGGTCGCCAAACGCTCACCGCTCTCTGCTTGCAAGGCAGTGTCCAGCCTCACGAGCATGTCATCGAAGCCCATCTCGGCGCGACGGCGCTTTTCCTCCTCAAAACGTGTACTCACCCAATGTGCAGCGTGCTCCAGCACCGCCGCATCGGGGCTTGGCAACGCATCGAGCGCTGCTTTCAGGTCGTGCATGGCATCCAAGGCTGGGTGCTGCGGGGGGGCGCCTTTTTTCCAGGCTTCGGCCATGCCGTCCGGGGTCAGGCGCGTAAAACCTGTGCCCAGATCCAACTGCTCCAGTGACTCATCCGCCGCCCACGCGCTGAGTTTTTCAAACCAGGGTTCAAAGTAGCGCGCCTGCATTTTTCGGCCATCGACAGCTTTATCAGCCACGCCTTGCAAGCATATCTGACGTAACTCTTGAGCCCATTGCAACCAAGGGGTTTTGAGCTGCAACAGCGCCTGGCGGCGTTCGTGCAAACAGGCCTCAATCATTTCGGCCGGTGTTTGCTCGGGGTGTTGAGCCGCTCGCGAGCTACCAAACAAGGCACGGACCCGTGGTAATAAAGCAGCGGGACCGCTCCAGTTTGAGCGCACCCAATTCAAGGCATCGCCCTGCATCGGGTAGCAGAACAGACGCCAGTAATCGCGTAGCACTTCGCCCAGCAGGTCGCTGTGATCGGTTTCGAGGGTTTGCGTGAACAGACTGCCGCTGTCGAAAGCATGCTCACGCAACATGCGCTGACACCAACTGTGAATGGTGGAAACCGCCGCTTCGTCCATCCATTGCGCTGCGATATCCAGACGCCCGGCACAACCTGCCCACTGCTCGATCTCGAACGCTTCGCGCAGTTGTGCGACCAAGGTGTCCGGGGCTTCAATTTCGTCCCGAAAAAAACGCGCTGCTTCAGCAAGACGTGTACGAATGCGATCGCGCAGTTCTTTGGTCGCGGCATCGGTGAAGGTGACGACCAGTATTTGTGGCGGTAAGAGTTCGCGTCCAAAGCCTGTTGCTTGCGAGCCGTGCCCTAGAATCAGGCGCAGGTAAAGCGCCGAAATGGTGAAGGTTTTGCCAGTGCCAGCACTGGCTTCAATGAGTTGGCTGCCGCGTAGCGGAAAGGACAATGCCAAAGGAAGTGCATGCGCATTCATTAGCGAGCCTCCTCGGCCGTCAAGGACCGCCACGACGCTTCGAACAGTGGCCGATAAAGTGCGTCACACCACTCTTCAAACTCCCCACCGGCCATGAGTGCAGCGAAGTCAGGGAACTGACGAGACAGCGCCGCGCTTTCCCGGCGCTCACCTTCACTGGTCTGGCCGTCCCCTTCATAGGCTTTTTGCGCAGCCGCAGCGGCTTTGGCAGCGTCGGGTTGGGCTAACCAGGCAAAGGCTGTTTTCACGGCGACAGGCAGCGGGCGCCCCATGCCAATTCTCCACGTTAGAAGCAGGTTGGCGAGAATGTCGCCTGCCTGTTTGGGTGCAAGCGGCGCAAGGAGCAAGGTGTCATCGCTGGCCACCAACGCCGTGGACATGTCTAACCCGCTGGCACAGGCCACTAAGTGGTTGACCCACGGTCGGGTCAACCGATGCCACTTACGGGTTTTAATGCCCCCGATGCTATTAGGAATCGTCGTGATGGACAGTAAGCCGTTATCACTACGTTGGTGCAGATTACTCAACCAGCCCTCAAGGATCAGGCCTTGCTCTGCAAAGCTGACCGGCAAGGCGCTGTTCAAGGGCGTCGGCCAAAGACTCAACAATTGCTGATAACGCTGGAGCACGTCAGGCAGTGGCTCGATCAACTCCTGCTGCAAGGACTCGCCAAAACCGGCCATAGGCAACAAACCGCTGCCCTGTAACCGCAGGGCGCGGGTATGCAACGCTTGTTCGAGTTGATTGGGTTGTGCCAGCGCGGCTTCGAGCAAGCTGTCGCTCAGGGTGTAACGCTCCAGCGCATCAAGCACGAACGGTTCCTCATCTGCCAAAGGCACTTCTGCCGCCTCAAAGTAAACCTTCAGGCGCTGACTAAAGAAGTGACGTACAGGATTACGCAAAAAGTCTTGTAGCTGAGTCAGGTTGACCGGTTCTTCCTGGTGATGGGCCGATAACATCGCGGGTGCCGCATGCTCGGGTTGTGCCTCATGGAGTTGCTGCCATTCACGGGCGTAACTGAACAGCTGGGGATTACCTTCGTGGAAATATCGGGCACTGAAGGGTTGAAGCGGATGCTCTTGGGTCATGGCTTCAAGCAGGTCCGCACCGCTTGAGAGTGTCCAGCCACTGGCCAAGTGGTCACGAAGCTGGCCGATGAGCACGCAGGCCGGACGCTCACTGTTGTCGCGAATACTGCGGCCTACCCAGCTGATATACAGTTGATCGCGGGCGGACAATAGCGCTTCAAGCAGCAGGTAACGGTCGTCTTCACGGCGAGAACGGTCGCCGGGGCGGTAATCGCTGCCCATCAAGTCGAAGTCCAGCGGCGGTTGGGCACGCGGGTAGTCACCGTCATTCATCCCCAGCAAGCACACGAGCTTGAACGGAATGGCTCGCATCGGCATCAAGGTGCAGAAGTTGACCGCGCCCGCAAGAAAGCGCTGCGAAAGTTTGCCTTGGTCCAGCCCGGTCAGCCACGCTTCGCGCACGACCGTCAGCGGCAACTCATCGTCCAGACCCACAAGTTCGCAGGTTTCCAGCCAGTTCTCGCGCAGCTCTTCGAGCTGGGCCAGCAGGTAATCGTCGTGCTCAGTCTCGGCCTGAAAAAACAACTGCATCAGGGCTTGCAGACGTTCGCCCCACTGCTGCGGCAAAGCAGGCTGCGAGAGTTCTTGATGGGCGATTTCAAGGGCATCCAGCAAGGCGACCAGCGGGCCAATCAGGACGGCATCAAGGCCACCGATTTCATCGTAAGGCTCAATACCATCGCAGGCTTCGCCACTGCCAACGGCATAGCCGAGCAACATACGGCGCAATCCGAAACGCCAACTGTTCTGCTCCAGGTGCGCAGGCAGGCCCAGCCCTTCACGCTGTTCGGCATTCAAGCCCCAGCGAATGCCGGCGCCTTCAATCCAACGGTGCAACGTAGGCAAGTCGCGCTCTTGTACGTTGAATCGGGCACGTAAGGCCGGCACGTCCAAGAGGTCTAGAATTTCGCTGACCGGGAATCGACTGTCAGGCAACTTGAGCAAGTGCTCGATCGCGATCAGAAGAGGGTCACGCCCGCGCTGGCCCTGGTCGGCCAAGGTAAAAGGAATAAAGCGGCGGTCATTACGCTCGATCTGCCCGAACACCGCGCGAATGTGCGGCGCATAGCTGTCGACATCCGGCACCATCACGATCACATCCCGCGGCTGTAAATCCGGATTCTCACTGAATCGTGCGAGTAGTTGATCGTGAAGGATCTCGACTTCACGTTGCGCGCTGTGGGCAACGTGAAAACGAATTGACTGATCTTTCTCCAGCTCAATGGCAGGCCAGCACTCGCGTGTTTCATTGAGCGGGCGAAGCTCAAGGATATCGTCCTGTAATTGGTTAAGTAGATTACGCGGTTCAACTTCACTGAAGAGGTCAATCCGACCATCCCGGAACGCGGAACGGTAGCTGTTGGGGTCGTCGAAACTGTCGAGCAGATTGATGTAGTCGCGCCCCTGCTTGCCCCACGCAGCCAGTAGCGGGTGGGCGTGCTGATGCAGGATATCCGCGTCCAGTACTGTAGGCATTCCCGCTTTGCGCGCTTGGCGTTTGTACTGATGACGCAGCAGATCTTTGTCTGCAACGATGTCAGACCAATGGTGGCGGCAAGGGTTGTGTACACATAGCAATACCTGACTGAAACGTGCGAGACCTGCCAATGCTTCGAGCGCTTGCGCGGGCAGAGAAGAAATCCCGAACACAATCACCCTGGCGGGTAAGCCGGAAGGGGCTTGTTCGAGGCTGTTGATTTTTTCAATGAAACGCTGATGAACACCCGCCCGACTTTGGGCCATGCCCTCTTGCCCTACGTCCAGCAACAGGGCACGCCACAACTCGGCTTGCCAGCAGTTGGCCGGGCTCAAGGCAGGCGTTTCACCCCGTGCATTGCGTAATTGATGGCGGCCAGCAGCCCAGTCTTCCAGCCAGTCCGCGCGGTAAACCTGATATTGGTCGAACAGATCCGCGAGCCGCTCTGAGAGTTGATAGCGTTTGCGCAGGTCGGTGTCGTGGGTAAGAAAGCGCTGCAACGGCTCAAAATGCGGCAGATCAATCAGTGCCGGTAACAAGCGCATCAGGCGCCAGGTTAACGGAGCCTTGTCGAGCAATGACTTAGCAGGGATTTGTTCGCTGCCCAGCACCAGACGATAGAGTTGCCACAAAAATGTTCCGGGCAATTGGACATCAATCGCAGCAGCTATGCCACAACCACCCAAGTCATCATCCTGAGCATCTTCTGCGAGGGCCAACTTGAGCCATTGCGCGATCCCGTTGCTCTGCACCAGCGCTATTTCATTTTCCAAAGGTGCCAAGGGATACATGCGCATCCAGCTCACGACCAGGCTGCGCAGTTCATCAAGCCGGTTACCGTGAACCACCATAAAGCCCGCATTGAGGGGCGTAGCAACCGACATATCGGCATCCTTTGGAGAAGATTAAAAACCCGGAGGCGAACCTTAACATCGCCCAGTCATCTGGGGGCAACGCACGGTACGTACGCGCTCAATATGCCTTCAAATAATGGGGGGCTTACGGCTGGCGATATCAATAGCGTCGTTTGTGAGATGTAGCCGATCAGTAACGGACATATCACCTACCAGCCTGATAACAGGGCAAGTACGTTTAGAAAGCCAGTCCTGATGACGGGCCAAACTTCGTCCAGGAGCAGCGCCGTTGTCATATTGGGCAGCCCAGGCTAAAAACTCTGGTTTTACATGACCGAAACGCGTCACCTCCCGCAGCGTTAGTCGTTCTAAGCGCAGGTCAACGGGGAGGTATAGAAACACCACGAGATCAAAAGTGTCCTCAAGTGCGCAGCCCCAACCCATTATCGAGCCAGCGACAACTGCCCGGCTTGCGCGGCGCATCTCATGAAGTAAACGCTCACACCGCTGCGCTTTTTCGACCTGATGTTGATAAGGCGGGTTACTGGGTAGCCACAAAAAATCATCGGCCTCCAGATGTGTCGCACGCAATTCGTGCGCCAAGGCTCTGGCCAAGGTAGTCGTGCCGGTCCCTGCAGCACCCGTAATGAGGATGTTGCGAGTCATACTTACCTCTGTCTCGCCAAGCGCTATCAAGCCTTACTCGAATGACTAAAACGGTTATTTACTGGCCTGCTCACGCTTCAAGACACTGACACAGAGCGTAATAACATCCGTTAAGAAGCAAGTGAGTTTAGTCACGCTTGGGCTTATGACTGAGGATTTGATTACTAAGCGCATGCGGGGTTCAGCGCAAATATTCAGCAATTTGGATCAAGAACATTTTTCGAGCGCACAAACAAAATCCCCATCTGCGTGAGCAGACAGGGATTCTGGAATTTAA
>NZ_LLWJ01000061.1:0-152175 GCF_001529285.1 Pseudomonas sp. TAA207
GCTTTACGGCCGCTTCGCGCCCGGACGCAGCCTCGCATTACTCGTCAGCGACTACGCGCAAGTTGGTGTAGCCATTGGCGAAGGCGACGTCTGAGTGCGCAGCGATCATAAACCCGATGAATGCGGTTGAATGACTTTACGACCGCTTCGCGCCCGGACGCAGCCTCGCATTACTCGTCAGCGACTACACGCAAGTTGGTGTAGCCATTGGCGAAGGCGACGTCTGAGTGCGCAGCGATCGTAAACCCGTTGAATGCGGTTGAATGACTTCATGGCCGCTACGCGTCAGCGGCTACACGGCTGTGCTCTGCGTTACTCAAGCACCGTGACCGGCATGCCCACTTCCAGCACCCCATGGCTGTCGTTCACCAGGTTCTGGCCGAACATCGTGCCGCCTTCCTGTTTGCGGTAGCTCATCAAGGTCATCAATGGTTCGCGCTGCTCGTCACGCTCGCCGGTTTGCGGATCAATGGTGGTGAGGATGCAACGCGAACACGACTTGACCAGACGAAATTCGACATCGCCAATACGAATGCGCTTCCAGCCGTCTTCGGCAAAGGCTTCGCTGCCTTCGACCACCAGATTGGGACGAAAACGCAGCATGTCCAGAGGTCGGCCGAGCCGGGTCGAAATATCGTCCAGCGAGGCCTGACCAATCAGCAGCAATGGATAGCCGTCCGCAAAGGCTACCTTGTCATCGTCGCGCCCATAACCGGCTTCAGTGGTGCGCGCACGCTCAAGCGGCACATGCACCAGGCGCACCGGGCGCCCGATAAAAGCGCTCAGCCAGCGGGCCGCGGCATCGCCAGCGTCCGGCACACGCAGGGTGTCGCGCCAAATGGTCACGCCGCGCAGATCCGTGTTGGCATCGGGCACCTCGACCTCCAGCGCCGCAGTCCCTGCAGTGCTGAGCGTCAGTCCGCCGCTAGCGTTCCAGAGCGCAGAGAGCTGGCTCATTTTTGGATCGGCGCGCTGGGTCAAAAAACGCCCGGTGGCTTCGTCCACCAGCATCCAGCGTCGATCACCCACCACACCCAACGCGTCCAACCCCACTTGCGTCAGGCTTTCACCCTGGCCGGACTTGAGCGGGAAACGATAAATCGAACGTAGATGCAGCATGGATCAGCCCCTGCGGAGTAAAAACGCCACAGTATACGAGCCGACCCCTCGTGCAAAGAATCAGGCAGGCACTTGATCCAGCACCAAGCGTTGACGCACCACGTCTACTAACTTGTCCGGCTGGAATTTGGACAGGAAGTTATCGCAACCGACCTTTTTCACCATCGACTCGTTGAAGCTGCCTGACAGCGAGGTGTGCAGCACCACATACAGGCTGCGCAAACGCGGGTCGTTGCGGATTTCAGTGGTCAGGCGGTAGCCGTCCATTTCAGGCATTTCAGCATCGGTGAAAATCATCAGCAGCTTGTCAGTCATGACCTCCCCTGAATCCGCCCAGCCTTTGAGCATGTTCAACGCTTTGAGGCCATCGCTGGCGACGTGCATTTTGACGCCCAACTGCGAGAGCGTTTCGCGCAACTGCGACAGCGCTACTTTGGAGTCATCGACCAACAGCACTTCGCGGCCTCGCGCATACTCAAGAATCGGGTCTTCCAACGTTTCACGGGAGACTTTGGCGCTGTAAGGCACGATTTCGGCCAGTACTTTTTCGACGTCAATGATCTCGACCAACTGCTCGTCGACCTTGCTGATAGCGGTCAGGTAATGCTGGCGCCCGGCACTGGTCGGCGGGGGCAAAATGGCTTCCCAGTTCATGTTGACGATGCGGTCTACACCGCCGACCAGAAACGCCTGCACCGAACGGTTGTACTCGGTCACGATGATGGTGCTGTCAGGTCCCGGCACCAGCGGGCGCATGCCGATGGCTTGCGACAAGTCGATGACGGGCAAGGTTTGACCGCGCAAATTGACAACACCACAGACAAACGGATGACGCTGCGGCATCAGGGTCAGTTTTGGCAGTTGCAGGACTTCTTGCACCTTGAACACGTTGATCGCGAACAGCTGGCGACCCGCCAGGCGGAACATGAGAATTTCCAGTCGGTTTTCGCCAACCAACTGTGTGCGCTGGTCTACCGAGTCGAGGATGCCGGCCATGAATAACTCCTGGGCGTGGGTGCTGAATGTCTAGCGTTATCGGCAGAATCACAGGGAGCTTAACCCCGAAAACAAATCTGCCCACCGAAAGTGATGGCACTTTGATATCACGTCGTGTAATTATCGGCATGCCTTCTCGATCAAATGCCGCTTACCCCCTCCCCATGTCGTTATGCCCTAAGGGATTCCCCTAGGGGCAATCAGGCCTGACCTGATATTCGTGCTATCCAATTGCCATTATTGTGACCCCCTTCGCATTATATGAATCACGGCGGGAACTTTTCATTCTTGAAACAGCGCTGTCTGAGCGGCAACTTGCACTAAGGCATTCCGAATTTTTAAACATTTAATGCGTCTTTTTTTCAAACCCTCAAAGTGATCAGTTCAACTTAAAGTCACCCTGACGCTGCCCCTCTGTACCCCGCCTGTTCGTGGCGTTGGCACAATGAGTACGGACATTCACTTAAATGGCGTTCTAGCAGAGTGAGACGATGCATGTTCAATGGCAAAACACGGCCGTTAGCGCTAGCAGACTTTTTAATTGAAGCTCAAGTGTTGTTGACCACGGCAGAAGAATGCCTGAGTCACTTAAAACTGATCCACGACGATGAAGATGCGATCAATTGCATGCTGGGGACGCTGTCAAAACTTGAAAGGCGCGCCAAGGCACTGGCCATCACCCCGGTAGCCGGATTTTGCCGCGCCCTGCGGGCGCTCCTCAAACAAGCCAATAGCCTGGGCACGCTGCGCGACAAGACGGTCGCGACCCTCAGGGACTGCTTCAGTCTGCTGGCCTGGCAAGTCGAACTGATTGACCTCAAAACAGGCCAATTGGTGCTGGACGATACCGAGCAAGTGATGCTGATTGCCACGTTTGCGGCGCAGATCGGTGCCCCCTCCGGTCCGCCGATGGCAAACGAGTAAATGCACGCCGCTGATGCGCAACCTGTGCGGCGACACGCCAAACCTTGGGTGTCCCGGCCCACCCTCGGCCTGCGGCGACATTTAGAGTGACATCAGCGCCGCTCTGCACTTGCGTATCGCGTAATACCTACCAACTAAACACCTGTTCTTCCACGCATTAACGCTGTAAGAAAAACCTGTAGGTCGCTAACTAAGGCGAACAAACACCGGGGAACTTAACGGGCGGCAAAGGCGACCTGCTTTAAATGAAGTGATACCATGCGCGCCGCCCATTGAGCCGCAGACCTGCGAAGTAACAGGTTCAGGTGTCGCCTCAATTATCCATTTACGACCGTGTAACTCTTAACCTGGCACTCCCCTGCCAGGTCCTTCAGCGAACACCATTGGCTCCACACGCTATGCACGCCAGCCTCAAGTCATTCAAGCCCTGGTTGCCCACGGGTAAAACTGCTCGCCGGCTGACAGCGCTGCTCTGTCTGTGCTCGGCCACCTCGAGCATCATCGTCTACCTGACCTCGGCGACGTTGCCCAGCGCGTTGATGCTGCTCGATCTGGCGGCCCTGGGCAGCGTCTGGTGGTTGCACCGCGACTCACGCAGCGCCATCAAACTGCAACCCAAAGAGCTGGCGGCGCGGTTGATTCAGGTTCAGGAAAGTGAACGTCAACACCTGAGCCGCGAACTGCATGATGACATCGGGCAGCTCCTGACCGCCGCCACCTTGCAAATCCGCTGGCTGCAACGGCGCGTGCCCGAAGACTTGCAAGGCCACTGCCTGGGCCTGTGCAATGTGCTCGAAGAAACCCTGGCCAAAGTGCGCGACGTGTCTGCCGCGTTTAACCCTCGGCAAATCGCAAGCCTGGGGATTGAAGTCAGCTTGCGTGCGCACTTGATCAAAACGCTGGAAAACACGTCGCTGCACTGGACCTTTGAATGCCACCAACGCCTGACCGACCTGCACGAAGACATGGCCTTCGCCCTGTTTCGCGTCACCCAAGAGTCCGTCACCAACGTGCTGCGCCATGCCAAGGCAACCAATCTGGTGGTGCAACTGCGTCGCCAGGCCGATGGCATGAAGCTGACGGTACACGATGATGGCGCAGGCTTTATGCCAGCCAGAAACCCCAGCCAGGCAGGCCAACGCGGCATGGCCGGAATGCTTGAACGGGTTGAACAACTGGGCGGCAGCATCAGTGTCATCAGTGAGCCGGGTGCGGGCACTCAAATCGACGTGCTGCTGCCGTGGCCACGTCGCGCGCGCGAACGCGCCAGCCTGAGCAAAACCCCATGACCTGTAACCTGCTGTTGGTGGATGACCATCTGTTGATTCGGGCCGGGGTCAAAGCACTGATCAACGACTTGCCAGGCTACGCGGTCATTGGTGAGCTGGATGACGGCGGGCAATTGCTGGAAGTGGCAGAACGGCTGCACCCGGACATCATTCTGCTCGACCTGTCGATGCGTCATACCGGTGGCCTCGAAGCGCTGCGCCGACTCAAGGCGGCCCTGCCCCTGAGCAAAGTGCTGATCCTGTCCATGCACACCGACCCGCAATTGATCATGCAAACCCTTGAAAGTGGTGCCCACGGCTACTTGCTCAAAGACACCAGTGCCGTGGAGCTGGAGCAAGCACTGGGTGCGCTGCGCCATAACGAGCGTTATTTGAGCCCGGCCATTGCACATACCGTGATCAATCAAGCGCTCAACCGGGGGCCGGGGCACGCCGCCCTTCAGGCCAAAAACCACAACCTGACCGAACGCCAACTGGAAATCCTGCGGCTCATCGTGCGCGGTAAATCCACCCGCGAAATTGCCTGTGGCCTGGGCCTGAGCATCAAAACCGTGGAGACCCACCGCGCGCACGTCATGAAGCGCCTGCACATCCACGACGTGGCAGGGTTGGTGCTGTTTGCCGTGCGCGAACAAATCATCAGTCTGGATGACTGAGCAGGGGCGAGCCTTGCGGCAAATGCACCTTTAACGCGCCCTTCTTTACCTCAAAGCGCCGGGCGGGCCCCGTCATCGGCTCACCGTCCAGGTTGATCGACAGCCCCTCGGCCGAAGTAATCTCAACCCAGGGCATGCGCGCACGCACGAACAGGCTGTCGATCCCCCAACCGCCCTCCATCAGCCCTTTGATCGTGCCAACGACTTCCTGCGGGGCCGGCAAAATGCTGATGTCCAGCAGGCCATCATCGGCTACAGCGTCAGGGCACAGTTCGTGCCCTCCGCCTGCCTGGCGTCCGTTACCAATGCCCAGCGCCAGCAGTTCGCCCTTCCAGTGGAAGTTGGGACCTTGCAGCTCGGCATACTCAGCATGCAACTCGCTAAAACGCGACAGCCCGGTAAACAGATACGCCGCGCCACCCAAGACTTTTTTCAAGTCCTCGGATGTGTTGGCCGTGACCTGGCTGCCAAAGCCACCGGTGGCCATGTTCAAAAACAGCTCGCCCCCGGCATCACCCAAATCAATAGGGCGCGCCGGTGTGTCGAGCAAGGCCAGCGCTTTCGCAGGTTCCAACGAAACGCCCGCTGCCCGCGCGAAGTCATTGGCCGTCCCCAGGGGCAGCAACACCAGGCTGGCCTCAGTCCGGGCCTGCGCCATTGCTTCGGCGATATCACGCAACGTGCCATCGCCCCCGCCCGCGATCAGGTGGGTATACCCCGCCTCCAGAGCCTCGCGCACCAAACGCTGGGCATCACCGGCCTCCCACGTCAGCCGCACCGCCAGCTCCCAGCCTTGGGCACGTTGCTGTTCAACGGCGGCCCGCACGTCTTCGTTGAGTGCCTGCTTGCCATGCAAGATTAAAAAAGCCTTTCCTGCGCTCATTCATCGTCCCTCAAATGTGAGTCTGACCTTTTGGACAACAACCAAATGAAAACGGCCTGCGGTTTTTTTATTCGTCACGCTGCCCTGCCCGCCGGGGCGAAACACGGTTTTAAAAAAGGATCGCGTTTTTAGATTCGCGACAAAGTGTTTCATGTTCTTTACTACTCTCCAGACGCGACAAAAGCCCCTCAGGCGACAGGTATAAGCCTGAATACAAGGGGTTGAGCAATCTTTCTCCATAAAAAATAAACGCGTCTACACTCCAGACCACACACAAAGTGCCAAATAAAGCCCCATAAAAAACACAATTAGCCGATCCGCCGACTGCCTCTGAATGAGCGTTTTTGCAGCATGGATGAGTGACATTGCTTTGCAGTCCGTCCCCCGCCACGGGGGCGATTAAGAAGGGATACTTATGCGCTTGCAGCCCGTTGACAGCTTGTCCCTTACCCGCCCGAGCATGGTCGAGTACTTCTTGCTAGCCATTCGTCTGGTCCATGGGGTGACTGCGATCTTGCCAGGCCTGTTGCTGCTGTTTTATTTGCGTGACCAACACCCTGAAGCCACCAAAAGTTATTTCGCCGTACTGATTTTTTTCGGTGTGGTCAGCGTGCTGTTCTTTCAGGCCCTGGGGGTCTATGCCGAAAACATTTTCAGTAACCGCTGGCGCCTGCAACTCACACTGTTCGCCTGGTCTGCGGCGTTTTGCCTGCTGCTGTTCATGCACCGCGCACTGGACTTGTTCAATTTCATCTCCAACGCTGAGTTAGTGGTGTGGTACTTGGGCAGCCTGGTGTTATTTGGCGTTGAACGCATGATTTTGCTGACGCTGTTCAAGCGCTTGATGAGCCGTGGCATTTTTTTGCAGCAAGCGGTGATTTTGGGCGCCACCGAAAACGGGGTGCGCCTGGCCGAATACCTGGCCCAGCATCAGGACATTCGTTCCGGTGTCATCGGCTTTGTCGATGACCGCGTGGCCCGCCTGCCAGACACCGTCGCCCATCTGCCCTTGCTCGGTAACACCCAGGATCTGGAAAAAATGATCCGCGAAGAAAAGGTCACGCAAATTCTGGTCGCGCTGCCCTGGTCGGCCGAAAACCGGCTGGACTACATCATTCGCAACCTGCGCAAATTCCCGGTCAACGTGCTGTTGGTGCCCGACATGATTGCCTTTCGCCATGCGCACAACCGCATCAGCGAAGTCGCCAACCTGCCGATGTTCAACGCCTCCGAGGTGCCGCTGCGGGGCTGGTCGCCGGTATTCAAACGCATTGAAGACATGGTGTTGTCGACCCTCGCGCTGATCCTGCTGTCACCGCTCATGCTGCTGGTGGCGCTGGCGATAAAAATCGACTCCCCCGGCCCCGTCCTGTTTCGCCAGAAACGCTACGGCTATAACAATCGCCTGATTGAGGTGTTCAAGTTTCGTTCGATGTACCAAAACCAGTCAGACTTCACCGCCGACAAACAAACCACGCGCGGCGATCCGCGTGTCACACGGGTCGGGCGTTTTATCCGCAAAACCAGCCTTGATGAATTGCCGCAACTGTTCAACGTGTTCGCCGGCAGCATGTCGATGGTCGGCCCGCGCCCGCATGCCACGGCCACCAAAGCGGCGGGCATTTTATTTGAAGAGGCGGTGCAGGAGTACACCTCACGCCATCGGGTAAAACCCGGCATCACCGGCTGGGCACAAATCAATGGCTATCGGGGCGAAACCGACACCCTGGAAAAGATCGAAAAACGTGTCGAGTTCGATCTCGAATACATCGAAAACTGGTCGGTGTGGTTTGACCTGTACATCCTGTTCCGCACAGTCCCGGCGGTAATCATGACTAAAGAGGCGTTCTGAATGAGCACACTCATTCCCTGCATTATCGCCGGCGGTGCCGGCACGCGACTGTGGCCGGTGTCACGTGAAGCCATGCCCAAACCGTTTATGCGCTTGCCTGACGGTGAAAGCCTGCTGCAAAAGACCTTTCGCCGCGCCACCGGTTTGCGTGATGTGGGGCAGTTACTGACCGTCACCAACCGCGAGGTGTTTTTTCGCACCCTGGATGACTATCGCCAGATGAACAAAGGCGCGGTCGAGCTGGACTTCATCCTCGAACCCTTTGGCCGCAACACCGCGCCTGCCATTGCGGCGGCAGCCTTGCATGTGGCCCAACGCTATGGCGCAGACGCACAGCTGCTGGTGTTGCCTGCCGACCACCTGATCAAAGACATCGAAGCCTTCGGCAAAGCGGTCGACAGCGCGCGGCAATTGGCCGACGAAGGCTGGCTGGTGACGTTCGGCATTTTACCGACCAAGGCCGAAACCGGGTTCGGCTATATCGAGAAAGGCCAAGCGCTGAACGGCGACGCGTATCAAGTGGCCCGCTTCGTTGAAAAGCCCGATGCAGCTACCGCGCAACAGTACCTGGACGGCGGCCATCACTTGTGGAACGGCGGCATGTTTTGCATGCGCGTCGACAGCGTGTTGCGTGAGTTCAAGCAACACGCGCCCGACGTACTGGCGGCGGTCAGCCACTGCCTGGAACACAGCCAGGTATTCCAGGGCAAACAGGAAATCCACCTCGAACTGGACAGCACCACCTTTGCCCTCGCCCCGGATATTTCCATTGATTACGCGTTGATGGAGCGCTCGCAAAAAGTCGCCGTGGTGCCATGCAGCCTGGGCTGGAGCGACATCGGTTCGTGGGAAGCGGTGCGCGAACTCAGCCCCGCCGACGCCAATGGCAATCAGTGCAACGGCGAAAACGTGCTGCACGATGTGCACAACTGCTACATCGATTCGCCCAAACGCCTGGTGGGCGGCGTCGGCCTCAACGACCTGATCATCATCGACACCCCGGACGCCCTGTTGATCGCCGACTCAAAACGCAGCCAGGACGTGAAGTACATCGCCCAGACGCTCAAGCGTCAGGGCCACGACGCCTACCGCCTGCATCGCACCGTGACTCGCCCGTGGGGCACTTACACGGTGCTCGAAGAAGGCCGGCGCTTCAAAATCAAACGCATTGTGGTCAAGCCGCAGGGCACCTTGTCCCTGCAAATGCACCACCACCGCAGTGAGCACTGGATTGTGGTCAGCGGCATGGCCAGGGTCACCAATGGCGACGACGAATTTCTGCTCGACACCAACGAATCCACCTTTATCAAACCGGGTAAAACCCACCGCCTGGTCAACCCCGGGGTGGTTGATCTGGTGATGATCGAGGTGCAAAGCGGTGAGTACCTGGGCGAAGACGACATCGTGCGTTTCACTGACATTTACGGGCGTGTGCCCGTCGACGCCAGCAAAAGCTGAATCAGGTTGTTCGATTGCCAATGACCCGCAAGGGAGCTGTGACCATGCATGCCAGGAAGCGCAAACAATGAAAAAAGTCCTGCTGATGTTGAGTGTTGTGTTGCTAAGTGCGTGCAGCCTGCCGTCCAAAGTGGCGCTGCCTGACGACGAGGTATTACGCGAAGGCCATCGCGCCGGCCTGGCCCTGGCGGGCAAGCCGCTGCCCCTGGAACGTATCCGCGCAGGCGACACGTTGCGCATTGTCCGTAATACCGGTGAAGCGCCCTCTATCTCGGCGTTTACCGCCAACTCGATCTATGAACTGACACTGTTTAACGTGCGCACCGACGGCACGTTTTCTTACCCCTACATTGGCAGTGTCAAAGCGGCGGGCATGACCCCGGACCAGCTCACCACGGTGCTGGAAAAAAAGCTGACCCACGTTTATCAAGACCCGTCGCTGACCATCAACTTCTCGCAAACGCCCAGTAACACGGTGTACGTAGGCGGGGCGGTACAAAACCCGGCCACCTTGCAAGTCAACATAGCCACCACGCTGGAGCAGGCCATTGTGGGCGCTGGCGGCGTGCAGCCGGTGGGCGACAGCAACAACGTTGCCCTGCTGCGCCAAGAGGATGACGGGCGCTACAACACCTACTTTTTTGATTACAAAAACTCCATTGCCCGTGGCAATGGCATGCAAGCACCGGTTCTGCTGCAACGCGGCGACGTTGTGTTTGTGCCCAAGTCGTCAGTGGGCAATGGCATCGAGTGGGTCGATCTCTACCTCAACCAATTGATTCCGTTTACCAAATCAATTGGCATCGGGGCGTCCTACGAACTGCGTAAAAACGACAATAACTAATCGCCAAAGGACTGCCGACATGATCAATATCCGTTCTTTCCGCGATTTATTGCGCCTGTTCTTCATCTTCAAGCGCGAAGTCAAAATCACCGTGCTGGTGACGTTCATCATCATCGTGCTGGGTGCGTTCCTGCTGCCCAACCGCTTTGAGTCCACCGCGCTGTTACTGGTTAAACCCGGCCGCGATACCAGCACCTTGCCGATTGAAATTGCCGACCGCCAGGCGGTGGTCATCCCCAGCGCCATGCGCGACCCGATCATCGATGAAGAACGCATCCTCACCGGGCGCCCGATTGTGCGCATGGTGGCCGAGAAGTACCTCGATGACCTGTCACGCCAGCCGCAACCTACCGGCGTGGTGGCCACGGTCAAAAATGCGCTGAAGGCCACCGTGCAGGGCCTGGTTGATATCGGCCGCGGCTTTTTGCAAATGCTTGGGCTGGTCGAGAAGCAAACCCCGGTCGAGCGCCTGGCCGAGCAACTGAGTAAGAACTTCAGCGTGACCCACGCCCCCGGCTCTTCGGTGATGGAGGTGAGTTTTACCTGGAATGATCCCGAGGTCGCACAACAGGTGGTCAAAACCTGGATCGACCAATACGAGCAAGAGCGCACCTCCACCATGGGTCGCAAGAGCTTGTACGGCTTCTATGAAGCAGAGGCGGCATCCACACAAGCGCGCATCCTCGACCTTCAGCGCCAGATCGAAACCATCCTCAACCAACTGGGGGCGGTGAGCATCACAGAACGCCTGAACGACATCGCCCGCAACCTCAATAACCTCAAGGGTGAGCACCTCAACACCACCCGCGCCGTGGCCTCGACCCAAAGCGGTCTGGACACCATTCAAGCGCAGCTCAACAGCATGAAAAAAGAGATCAGCATCGGGCGCCAGATCAGCATCAACCCCGACCGTCAAGACTTGGCCCAACGCATCAATGCCAAGCTGATCGAACGTCAGGAGATGACCCGCACCTTCAAAGAAACCGCACCGCCGGTCAAAGCGCTGGACGCTGCCATCGCCAACCTGCAAGCCCTGCTCAACAGTGAAAAAGCGGTGGTGCAACGCAGCGAAAACCTGGCCCCCAACCCGGTATTCACGCGTTTGCAAAACAGCTTTGCCGACCAGCAAGCCAGCCTCAGCCGCCTGAAAACCCAAGCGGCCCAGCAAAAGGTGCAACTTCAAAAGCTTGAGCAAGACCGACGTGAAGCGCTGGCCCTGGAGCCTGAGCTGTCGCGTTTGCAGCGCGAATTGGAGGCGGCTGAAAAAAGCTTCGCGCTGTACAGCGACAGCACCGAAAAAGCCCGGATTGACCGTGAACTGGACAAGAGCCGCATCAGCAACATCGCGGTGATCGAACAAGCCACGCTCAACCCTAACCGTGTGTTCCCCAAAAGCCTGCTGATGCTGTTTTTGGCGATCCCGATCAGCCTCGCGGTGGGCTTGCTGGCGCTGTACTTCTTCTACCTGCTGGATCAGCGCATCCACGACGGCGACCACATCGAAGAGCGTTTCGGGGTCAAGGTCTGGACCAGCCTGCAAGACCTCAGCGACAAGCAGCCGCAACGGCGCAGCGCCTTTATCGCCAGCATGTATCGCTTGTATGGCGTACTGCCGCTGGAGCAAGTGGCCGAGCGCGGCCTGAGCATCGGGTTGACCTCGGCGCGTAAAGGCGAAGGCGTGAGCTTTGTGATTGAGCACCTGCGCGAACTGCTGGTGGAACGCGGCCATCAAGTGCGCGTCAACGGCGCTGGCCCTGCGGCACCGGGCGAAATCCTGCTGCTGGATGCCTCAGGTTTCTTCTCCAATCAGGAAGCGTTCGTGATTCTGCGTCAGGCCGACCTGATTTGCCTGATCGTGGAAGCCGAAAAAACCACCGTGCCTATCCTGCAAACCGCACTCAATACGCTTAATACCGCGTTCAAGCGTGTGGACGGGATCATCATCAACCGCCGTCGCTTCGACATCCCCGAAAAGGTGTTGAACTTCCTGGCCCGCATTCGGGGTAAAGCCTGATGCACATTGCCCTGCTTGCGCCATTGGCGCCTGAACAAAACGGAATTGCCGACTACGCAGGGCACCTCAAGGCCGCCCTGCTGAGCCAGGGCATTGAAGTCAGCACGCCCCTGGCCGGCATTGGCAACGACCCCGAGCGCGCCGTGCAACGGGTGGCGAGCACCGATTGGCGCGGCATCGATCTGGTGCACGCCGAGTTGGGTGGTGGGCGTTTGGCCGAGTTTCATGCCCTGCGCGCGTTACGCCAGCGTTTTGCAAAATTACCCCTGACCGCCACCGTGCATGACCCTGAGCGTCTGGTGTGGCGCCGGGCCAAGCTGCCGTGGCCGTTGTCGCTGGCCAGCCGCCTGCCCTCCCCACTGCCACAAATGGCCACGGTACTGGCTGATCCGTTGTGCCTGTATGAAGAGCGGCAACTGGCCCGCAGCCTGACGCGTCTGGTGACGCTGACCCAATCAGGCGGCGATTGCCTCAAACAGCGCATGGGCCTGCACGCTGAACAAATGGTGGTCATCCCCCACGGCAACCTGTTGATCCCGCCCGCGGCGATGCCAGCCCTTGATCCGCTGAAGCTGCTGTACTTCGGCTTCATTTATCGCGGCAAGGGCATTGAAGACTTGCTTGAAGCGCTGGCCATGACCTTTACGCAAAAACCCGAACTCAAACAGCACCTGACGCTGACGCTGGCTGGGGGCAGCGAGCCGGAAATGGCCTTCGAGTCGGGAGGCAGTTATCTGCACTTGTTGCGCCAACGCATCGAACAACTGGGGCTGGAGAAGAGCATTGCATGGCACCTGGATTTACCGGCCAGTGAAATCGCCAAGGTCATCCAGGCCCATCACGTCATGGTGCTGCCGTACCGCGAGTCGAGCAAACTCAAGCTGCTGGGCCAACTGCGCGGCACCAGCGGTGCGTTGTCCTGGGCAGCCGCCTGTGGGCGCGGAGTCATCACCTCGGATGCTCGCTCCTTTGCCGAAGAGGTCGACCACGGCAACGGCGTGATCTACCCCCAAGGCAACGTGGCGGCACTGGCGGCTGAATTGGGCCACCTGTGTGCCGATCCGCAGATGGCGCTGCGCTGGGCCGAACACGCGCAAAAAATCGGCGACGAACGCGTGTGGAGCGAAACCGCCAAACATTTTCATCAGATGTTCAAATCCGCCTGCTGGGGACGCACACATGTGGCGTAAACCTGTTATTTGGCTGCCCCTGCTGCTGCTCGTGGCAGTGGGCGTCAGTCTGTTGCCGTGGAGCCCGCCCGTCGAAGCCGAAGGCACCACCTTGCGCGGGCCACGCCCCATTGAGTGGAAAGACTTCCTAGGGGTGAATGCGCAGTTTCAATACTTCCCCCAGCCGGTGTATGAAAAACAGATGCAGCGCCTCGACGAACTGGGCCTCGACTGGGTACGCCTGACGATTCACTGGGCCATGATCGAGCCTGAAGAAAACCAGCTGCAACTGGCCCCGCTCGATGGTGTGATGCAGGCCATCAACGCCCACAAACTCAAAACCCTGGCGTACCTGGTCGGCTCGGCACCCTTCGCCAGCAGCGTGCCAGAGGGCGCCGAGGCCAACGATCAGTACCCACCCAAAGACTTCAACGTATTTGCCCAGCGCATGCAGATGCTGGCCCAGCGCTACCCGCAGGTGAATGTGTGGCAGGTGTGGAACGAGCCCAACATCATGTGGATGCCACAGGCCGATCCCGACGCGTACTACCGCCTGCTGACCACTACCGTCGACGCTCTGCGTGCGCAACTGCCGGGGCAGCAGGTCGCCACGGCTGGCATGGCGTACTACAGCCAGATGCCCAAGCAAGAAGGTCTGATGCTGGAAAAACTGCTGGAAAAAGGCTTGGCCGAGCAACACCTGATCACCGCCTATCACCCTTATTCTCAGTACCCCGAAGGTGACAACCCGGCGGACAAGGACTTCTTGACCCGCTCCAACTTCCTCAACAATGCCTTGCACGCCAAAGGCATCGCGCAGGTCTGGGCCACCGAATGGGGCTGGTCGAGTTACAACGGCCCCAAAGAAATGCAGCTGCTGATTGGCGTGGACGGGCAAGCCGACTACACCCTGCGCCGTCTGGCCTTGATGAGCGCGATGGATTTCCAGCGCATTTTCCTGTTTAACCTCAGCGATCTGGACCGACGCGCCAGCCCGCGTGATCAGTTCTACGGATTGCTCGATCTGCAAGGCAACCCCAAGCCTGTGTATGTGGCCCTGCAACACTTTTTCAACGTCACAGGCCCACGTATCGACCCGGCGGATGCGCCCACCGTCGAGGGTGCGCCGAGCGATCTGTACAGCATTGGCTGGACCCGCAGCGACGGCAAACGCCTGTGGATGTTCTGGAGCGCCAGCGGTGAACAGGTGCACTTGCCCGGCATCACCCAGGCCACGCTGTACAACCCGCACGATGGCAGTGAAACCCCGTTGAGCGATGCATCGGCAATCACGGTGGCGCTTAAAACCAGCCTGCAACTGTTGGTATGGACACCATGAACATACTTTGGACGCTGCCCTACTTGCCGTGGCCCACCACCAGCGGCGGCAAAACCCGCCAATACCATCTGCTGCGCAGCCTGGCGGCACGCGGGCATCGCATCACCTTATTGGTGCAATCCAAAACGGTACTCGACGCTGACACCCGTGCCGCGCTTGAGCCGTTTGTCGAGCGGTTGATCGTGATGCCCAGACGCCCCTTACGCAGCCTGAAAACATTACTGGCCGTGGCGCTCGCGCCCTACCCCATGCTGGCCGCGATCAACGGCGTCAGCGCACCGCTTGAGCAGCAGTGGCGTGAACTGCTGCAAGCACCGTGGGACGTGATCCAGATCGAGCACAGCTACAGTTTTCAACCGTTCGAACGTGCGCTGAGCGCGACCGGGCGCGATTTTATCCTCACCGAACACAACGTCGAATCCGCCTTGGGCGCGGCCAGCTACGACCGGCTCCCCGGTTGGTTCAAGCCGTTTACCTCCTATGACCAATGGCGTTACCGGCGCTGGGAAAAACGCGTGTTCGGGCTGGCAAAGGAATTAATCGCCGTCACCGAACAGGACGCTCACACCCTGCGTCAACTCACACACACGCCGGTGTCGGTGGTGGTCAACGGCGTCGACAGCGCACATTACGCAGCGGTTCAGCCAGACGTGCACAGCCAGCGCCTGCTGTTTGTCGGCAATTACGAATACCACCCCAACGTGGATGCCGTGGAATGGGCGCTGGACACCATTTTGCCGGCGCTGTGGGCTCTCAACCCGAACGTGCGGTTCGCTATTTGCGGCTTTGGTTTGCCCCACGATTGGCGCCAGCGCTGGCCTGACCCACGCATCGAATGGCAGGGCTTTGTGCCCGATTTGCGCGACCTGCAGCGCCAGGCCGCAGTGTTTTTTGCCCCGCTGCGTCAGGGCGGCGGCTCCAAGCTCAAAGTGCTCGAAGCGATGGCTGCCGGTTTGCCGGTGGTCACCACCGGGCAGGGCACGTCAGGTTTGAAGGTCATCAACGGCGACCACTACCTGGGCAGCGAAAACCCTCAGGAACTGGCGCAATTGTTGAACGTGGCACTCAGCGATCCTGCGCTCTTGCAGCGCATCGGCGAGGCTGGGCGTGCTTACGTCAGGGCCGAGCACGACTGGTCGGTGGCCGCGGCCCAGCTGGAACAGGTTTACACCCGTCTTCCCTCCTTAAAAGAAGAAGTCAGCGTATGCGCATAGGTCTGGATTACCGCCCCGCAGCGGGCTACGGCAACAGCGGCATTGGTCGTCAGGCGCTGGCACTGGAAGCCGCATTGCGCGCGCACCCCGAGGTGCAATTGCAGTTGTTTGGCGTAGCGCCCGAAGATCACCCGCTGCGCCGTCGCGTGCACTGCCCGCGCTGGGGTTCACCCTTGCAAGGGGTGCATCGGCTGCCCAGCCGTTTGCGTTTCGAAGGCGGCTTCCTGCCGGGTGCCCTGCGCGAAGCCGGGATCGACATCCATATCTGCAATTTCAACATGGGCTTGCCGATGGGGGCCAAGCCACCCGGCATGCGCTACGTGCTGCAACTGCACGACCTGTTCCAACTGACGCACACCAACCACCACGGCTCACGCCTCAAGGCCAAGGTGTACCGCACCAGCGACAAACTCTCGATAGGCCACTCGATCAAGGTCGCCGACCGGATCTGGACCCCTTCGCAATACACCGCCGACGAAGTGGTCAAGCTGTTCCCCGAAGCCAAAGGCAAAGTACGCGTGCTGCCCAACCTGGTGAGCGGCTTTGTCGGTGAGCCGGCCGACATCACGGACCTCAACCTGCCACCGCGTTACTGGCTGGCGGTGGGCACCCGCGAGCCGCGCAAAAATATCCCGTGGCTGGTCAGCGCCTGGCACGCCGCACGCCAACGCAGCGAACACGTACCGGAATTAGTGCTGGTGGGCGCGCGCGAACACCTGCCCCAGCCGTTGCAACAATTGCCCGGCCTGCACTTTTTAAGCGACCTGACAGACGCGCAATTACACGCCGTTTACCAACAGGCCGAACGCCTGTGGCAACCCTCCTTCGCCGAAGGCTTTGGCTTGCCGGTGATCGAAGCCTTGAGCGTGGGCACTTCGGTGGCCGTGGCCAGTGGTTCGGCGCTGGATGAAATCACCCCGCCTGACAGCCCGCGCTTTTCGCCCACCGACAGCTACGCCCTGAGCGAATTGATGCTGACACTGGCAACCCAAGGTCCCCAAGCCCCTGAACAAATGAAAGCCTGGGCCACCCGCTACGCTGACGATGCCTATCGCCAGCGCTTCAATGAGCTGCTGGAGGAGCTTCGCTAATGCCCTTGGCACTCCCGCTTGCAGTGTTGTTCAGCCTGCTGTTCGGGCTGATGGTCTGGGTATTGCCGCCGCTCAGCGTCATCGTGTTGATGGTCGGTGTGGCGGGCGTGGTGACGGTGCTGCGCCACCCTTTGTGGGGGCTATTGCTGTTTGGCGTGCTGGCGACGTTTTTGCCGTACACCACGATCAATATCGGCTTTCGCACCACCGTGTCCGAGCTGCTGATCCTGCTGGTATGGGGCAGCGTGCTGGTGCAAAAAATTCTCAACAATCTGGGACCTGCGCCCAAGCTGATGCGCACCGAACGCTGGGTATTGGCGCTGATGCTGTTCAGTGCATTGCCGTTTATCGTCGGCCAGTTGATGGTGACCGCCGAAGGTAACGGCCCGGTGAACTGGGTGCGCTGGTTGCTGAACCTGTCTGTTCTGTTTTTGGTGCCGCGCCTGCTCGACACGCCCAAGGCCCGCGAGCAGATGGTCATCGCGCTGCTGCTGGGCACGCTGTTCTTGCTGCTGCTGTCGATCCCGGTGTACCTGCGCGACCGCTCAGCCAGCGGTATTACGTCGATCCTCGGGCACTTGGGGTATGGCGGGGTGAGCATGCTCGATGATCGCTTGCAGTCCTTCACCACGCGCATGAGTTCGCCGTGGATGCACCCCAACGTCACGGGCGGCGCCATGGCGCTGCTGGTGCCGCTGGCCCTGTGTTTCGGTGTGACCCGCCGTGGCTGGCCCAAAGCGCTGGGCATCAGCGTCGGGGTCTTGGGCATTCTTGCACTGGCCATGACCGGCTCACGCGGCGCCTTGATCAGCATGCTGGTGGTGCTGGTCTGGTGCGCGGCCAAGCGGGTGCCTTACACCGGGCGCATGCTGTTTGCCGGTGTCGCTGCCATGTTCGTACTGCTGTTGGTGTACCCACCGCTACAAGACCGCCTGGCGGAGATTTTTTCAACCTCCGACAGCGGCAGTACCAGCGTACGCCTGGACGAATACCGCGCCTTCCCCAGAGCCATCGCCACCTTTCCTCTGGGCATTGGTTTCAAGGTTGAAGCGGGCGTTGCGGGCACCGGGCTGCTGGGTATCTCCAACCTGTTTCTCAACTTCATGTACAAAACCGGGCTGCCCGGCATGCTGCTGTTCATTGGCGTGGTGGTGAGTTGGTGGCGCGCCGTGCGCCCTCAACAAAGGACCCTCGTCCTGAGCGCAGACAATGCAATCTGGTTCGGCACCACAGTGGGTATTTTGGCAGCGTTGGTCAGCGGCCTGTTCGACCACTACTTCAGTTTCACTCAGGTATTGATCGCGCTGTTCTGGTTGATGCTCGGCCTGAGCCTGCACGAAGCCAAGCGCCTCAAACACAACGCCTCGACGCCCCTTTCAGGAGTTCGCCCATGAAGCACCGTCTTTTTCACTCGCGAAACCTGCGCCTGGCCCTGCCCGAGTACGCCGAGAAAATGGGCGTCAGCGTTCAAGAGCTGAGCGAGGCCTACGACTGGATGCTGGCCAACGATGTGTGTTTTGAACAACCGCTCAAGGGCGACACGTTATGTTTCATCAGCTACTTGAACATTGAGCCGCGCATCGAACACCCTCTGGCACGGCGCTTTTACGCCTTGCTGGGCCGAGAGGTCAAAGGGGCGCTGATCCCGCTCTACGGAAAAAACTGGGCGACGTTGCGCGACCGCATGCTGCGCTGGTGGGAGTTGGCCTACAACATCCTGATCTGCAAGATCCCCAGCCACACCTTGCGCCTGCTGTGGCTGCGGGCAGGCGGGGCAAAAATTGGCAAAGGCTCGACCGTGTGGCGCAACACCGAAATCCTTGGCGTCGATGGCTTGCGCATCGGCGAGGACAGTACCGTGGGCTGGCACTGCCAACTGGACGCACGTGGCGGCCTGATAATTGGCAATCACGTCACCATCGCCTCCCACGTGCTGATCATTGCCGGTGGGCATGACGTGCAGGCGCCCGAGTTCTGGGCCGTGGGCGGCCCGATTTATATTCGCGATTACGCGTGGATCGCCAGCCGCGCCCTGCTCTCGTTCGGCGCCGACATCGGTGAAGGCGCGGTGGTGGGCGGCAATTGCGTGGTATCCAAACCGGTGCCACCTTATGCCATCGTCGGCGGCCCGGACGCCACCATCAAAGGCGAACGCTGCCGCAACCTCAACTACAAGGTGGGCGGCAAAGGCCTGTTCACCTTGTTCCACTAGGCCCGGGCCATGTTCGGCCCCACCTTGTGGCTCACCCTGGCAACGTTGACAGGCCTTGGCGCGGGGTTCGCACGCGAGTGGCTGCTGGTCGCTGCCTGGGGCGCGGGTGGGCGCAGCGACGGGTTTCTGGTGGCCATGTTTTTGCCCGAGGCGCTGCGCATGGCGTTGGCCGCAGGCTTGCTGAGTGCCGCCGCCCTGCCGCTGTATCAACAACGTTCGCGCACTGAGCAAAGTGCCTGGCTCAGCGCGCTGGCCCCGCGTTTATTGCTGTGCGGGTTACTGCTCAGTGGCATTTTGGGTTTGGGTTCACTGCTGTGGGTACGCCTGATCGGCCCCGGCCTCGACAGCCAGGGTTATGCGCTGGCGAGTGACAGCTTGCGGATTCTGGCGTGGTGCGCGCCGGGGTTCGTGCTGCACGGGCTGTTCTGTGTGCCTTTACAGGCCCGTTCAAGGTTTGTGCTGGCCGGGTTGGGGTCGCTGCTGTTCAACCTGCCGCCGGTGCTGTACCTGGCACTGCTCAAGCATGATGCCAGCGCCCAGGGTCTGGCCTGCGCCTGCGTGCTCGGCAGCCTGCTCATGCCCTCGGTGCTGTTATTGCCGCTGTACCGCGACGGCTGGAAGCCTTGGCACATCCAGTCCGCGCCCGGCGCCAGCCGCGAACTGTTGCAACGCATCGGTCCTTTATTAAGTAGCAATCTGGCGAGCCAGGGCCTGGCGTTGCTGGAGCGTATGGTCGCGTCACTGTTGGGCGAAGGTTCGGTGACCTGGATCAACCTGGCGCGCAAGCTGATCAACCTGCCGCTGATTGCCCTGATGAGTCTCAACCAAGTGTTGCTCGGTTTGATGAGTGGCAGCGCGGGCGAACAGCGCTTGGGGCTGCTGCGCAAAGGACTGGCCAGCGCCACCTTGCTGACCGTGCCCGCCGTCGCCGGGCTGATTGGCGCAGCAGGCGCATTGGTGCATTTGCTGCTGCCCAACCAGGCGGCGGACAGCCCCTTGCCCACCTTGCTGGCGTGGTTCTCGGTCCCGTTAATGTTTGGCGCCTGGAATGCCCTGCTCGCGCGTTATGCCTATGCCGCCGGGGACACGCGCATGCCGCTCAACTGCGAGCTGATCGGCAGCCTGCTCAATGCCCTATTGCTGGCCGTGCTGCCGTACTTTTTTGGGTTGATCGGCATCGCACTTGCCGCTGTTGGCGGGGTGATCCTTACGGGCCTGCTGCTGATGCGGCGCCAACAACTGTTTTCGGTCGTGCCGTGGCGCAGCCATTGGTTACTCGGGCTGGGCATGATGCTGTTGTCCGCCTTACTGCTGCACCCGCTGCACAATATCTGGCTGCAATTGGGCCTGAGCACGGCCTTCGGCGCGCTGCTGATGCTGGCGATGGCGATGTGGTTGCGCCCGTGGCGCCCTGATAAACCGGAGGTTCAATGACATCGCCCCTCAAGGTGGCCTGCATCATCCCGACCTATAACGGGCGCCATGAACTGGAGCGCCTGCTGGATTCGCTGGGGCGCCAGAGCGCTGAATTTGACACTTTTATCGTCGATTCCAGTTCGCGTGATGGCACGTTCGAGCTGGCCGGGTCGCGCTGCAAAAACGTGTTGCGCATCGACAGCAAAGACTTCAACCACGGCGGCACGCGGCAACTGATGGTTGAGCGCAACCCCGGCTACGATGTGTGCGTCTTCATGACCCAGGACGCCTACCTTGAAGACCCGGATGCACTGGCCGCGATTGTGCGCCCGTTTGCTGATCCTCAAGTAGGGGCCGTCTGCGGGCGGCAACTGCCGCATCTGGACGCCGTGCCCTTGGCGCAACACGCGCGGCAGTTCAACTACCCGCCCACGTCACAGGTCAAAACCCTCGCCGACGCGCCGCAACTGGGGCTCAAAACGGCGTTCATGTCCAACTCGTTTGCGGCCTATCGACGCGAGGCACTGCTGGCTGTCGGTGGCTTTGCGCAGCACGTAATACTGTCGGAAGACATGTACGTCACCGCCAAAATGCTGCTGGCGGGCTGGAGCGTGGTGTATGAGGGGCAGGCGTGCTGTCGCCACTCGCACAATTACACCCTCAAGGAAGAGTTTCGGCGCTACTTCGACATTGGGGTGTTTCAGGCGCGTGAGCCGTGGATACGGCAAGCGTTCGGCGGTGCCGGCGGTGAGGGGTTGCGCTATGTGAAATCCGAACTGACGTTTTTGGGGCCGCAACGGCTGCTGAGCTGGCCGGCTTCACTGGTGCGCAACGCCGTCAAACTGGGCGCTTACAAACTGGGGCAACAGGAACATCGCCTGCCCAATCACTGGAAGAAAAAACTCAGCATGAACCCACGCTATTGGGACGGGCCATTTGCGTGAGCTCTCGGCTGCGAGTCTTAAATACTCAAAAGACCGCAGCCTTCGCCAGCGCCTACGTGCGTTTGCGCGCGGGTCAGCCCAGCACTTCGCTCAGCGGGATAAAGGCGACCCCATCGCCTTCCACCAGCGTGCTGTCTTCCAGCACCTCTACCAGCCCTTCGGCCCATGCTGCACTGCGCAGTACAC
Source organism: Pseudomonas sp. TAA207 (assembly GCF_001529285.1). Taxonomy (NCBI): domain Bacteria; kingdom Pseudomonadati; phylum Pseudomonadota; class Gammaproteobacteria; order Pseudomonadales; family Pseudomonadaceae; genus Pseudomonas; species Pseudomonas sp. TAA207. The sequence continues at coordinate 21,607 of NZ_LLWJ01000061.1, forward strand.
CCGAACTCTGGTTTTTGTAGATCACCGCCCGCCCTTGCTCCAGACGCCCGCGCAGGTATTCGCGGCGATTGCCGGGTTTGGGCCAGACAAAACCGGCAGGCACTTGAAACTTGAGTGGCTCCACCGCCTGCACACCCTGACGGCGCAATAAATAAGGGCGCGCCAGCAGCGCAAAGGTGACCAACGTCGACGCCGGATTACCCGGTAACCCAATCACCGGCACGCCGCGAAAATGCCCGCAGGTCAGCGGTTTGCCAGGTTTGATTGCCAGTTTCCACAGCGCCAGCTCACCCGCTTCGCGCAGGGCGATACCCAGGAAGTCGGCTTCACCCACCGAAACCCCACCGGTAGACAAAATCAGGTCCACCGCGCCCAGTTCTGCCAGGCGCTGACGGGTCGCAGGCAAGTCGTCCGGCAAGATGCCTGCATCCAGCACTTCGCACCCCAGACGGGTCAACCAACTGCACAGCAGCACGCGGTTGCTGTTGTAAATCTGCCCCGGCCCCAATGGCTGACCCGGCTCGATCAACTCATCCCCGGTGGACAACACGGCCACCTTGACCCGGCGAATCACCTCAAGCGTGGCGCAGCCCAATGACGCAGCCAAGCCTTGCTCAATCGGTCCCAAACGCGTGCCCGCCGGTAAAACCACTTCACCGACCGTGGTCTCCTGGCCTTGTGGCCGAATGTTTTGCCCTTCGCGCAGTGCCTGTGTGAACAGCACCCGTCCGTCGGCCTGCACCTGAGCGTTCTCTTGCATCTCGACGCAATTGGCGCCCGCAGGCACGGGTGCCCCGGTGAAGATCCGCGCGCACGTGCCGCAGGCCAAAGCCTCAGGCGCCTGACCGGCAAAGATGCGCTGGCTGACGCTCAAAGGCTCACCGCTCCAGTCGGCCAGGTTCAGCGCATACCCGTCCATTGCACTGTTGGGCCACGGCGGCAGGTCAAGGCTCGACACCAGGTCATGGGCCAGCACACGCCCCTCGCACAAGGCCAACGCCAGCACCTCGGTGTCGCGAATCGGCGCCGCTTCGGCCAGCGCCAGCAACCTTGCCAGCGCCACTTCAACGGGCATCAGCTCGCCCGTGCGGCCCGGCTTACCCACGGGTTGGGCAGGCCGCTGCCTGTTTTAAATGGGCCACGAAGTTACACGGGCGATGGCGCGAGTCCAGTTGCTCAGCCAAAATCCCGTCCCAACCCGTGCGCACGGCATTGGTCGAACCCGGCAGGCAGCACACCAGGGTGCCATTGGCCAACCCGGCCAGCGCGCGCGATTGAACCGTTGAGGTGCCGATATCGGCGAGCGAGATATGACGGAACAATTCGCCAAAGCCATCAACGTGTTTGTCCAGCAGGCAACCCACGGCTTCAGGCGTGCTGTCGCGGCCGGTAAAACCGGTGCCGCCGGTGATCAACACCACTTGCACTTGATCCTCAGCAATCCAGTGGGCGACTTGGGCGCGGATTTTGTAGAGATCATCCTTGAGCAACACCCGTGCCGCCAACTGATGGCCCGCTTCGCTCAGGCGGTCGACAAATACTTGGCCCGAGGTGTCGGTTTCAAGTGTGCGGGTATCGCTCACTGTCAGCACAGCGATGTTTAAAGGGACGAAAGGCGCATCAACCTTGGCTTTCATAGACGAGGTCCAGTTGTAGGAAGAACAGCCCGGTGTTATATCACAGCCCTTCTTTTGCCTGACTGCGCGGAGTCAATTCATGAGCCAGTTCCACTGTTCAATCTTGCTGCTGGCGGGCGGACGGGGCCAGCGTATGGGCGGGCAGGACAAAGGGTTATTGCGCTGGCAGGGCCAGCCCTTGATCAGCCATGCCCAGCGGGTGGCGCGGCCATTGACGGATGACTTGATCATTTCTTGCAACCGCAATCACGCGCACTACGCCGCCTATGCGGACCAGGTGGTCAATGATGGCAACGATGATTTTGACGGGCCGCTGGCCGGTATCCGCGCAGGGCTGGCCGTGGCTCGGCACTCACACCTGCTGGTGCTGCCGTGCGATGTGCCGCGCATCGACACCGACCTGATCCGCGCCCTGTTCGATACGGCGCGCCTGAACCTCGAGCAACCGGTGATGGTGCGCCACGGCGAACACTGGGAACCGCTGCTGTGCGTGATCCCCGTCGCACTCAAAAGCGCATTCGACACCGCGTGGCAAAACGGTCAGCGCAGCCCGCGCAACATCATGCTTGAGCTCAATGCACAGGCTTGCGCATGCGCGCAGAATGATCCCCGGCTGCTCAACGTCAACACCCCGGATTTACTCGAACAAAGCCAATAGCTATCCTTGCGCCACTAGCCAGGGAACTTGCAGACGATGTATACGTCTCAGGGACAGCTACCCATTACGTACATTCATTTGTTGGAGAAACACAATGACTCATCGGACTCTCGCCGCCCTCATGCTCACTGCTGGCCTGGCCGCCCTTGCTGGCTGTGCGTCGCCAACCGTGATCACTCTTAACGACGGTCGTGAAATCCAGGCAATTGACACGCCTAAGTACGATGAAGATTCGGGCTTCTACCAGTTCAAGCAATTGGACGGCAAAGAAACCCGTATCAACAAAGACCAGATTCGCACCGTTAAAGAGCTGTAAGGCTTATGCGTTAAAACAAAACCCGCCCCGTGCGGGTTTTGTTGTTTTGGCGGGCCACACGCTTACCACGCAAGATGGATGCGGCTTTCAAAGTAGCGTTCTTCACCGCTAACCGGGTCGATGAAACGCAACGCCTTGGCCAGCAGCTTCAAGGGCTTGGCGTAGTCATCCTCGGCATCCTTGATCACCTGCGGATAAAACGGGTCGTTGCAGATCCCCGCCCCCAACGCCGCCATGTGCACGCGCAACTGATGCTTTTTGCCGGTGACGGGGTACAGCGCATAACGCCACAGGTCACCGTTTTTCTCACTCACATCGACCAGGGTTTCAGTGTTGCTGTCGCCCGGCCCTTCCTGCATGCGAAAGAACGGTTCACCGTCTACCAAACGGCTTTTATGTACACGCGGCAGCTCCAGTTCAGGCAAGGCAGGCGCGATGGCTTCATAGCGTTTTTCGATTTTGCGTGTCGGAAACAGCAACTGGTAAGCGGAGCGTGTGGCCGGGTTGGCGGAAAACAACACCAACCCCGCCGTGTGCCGATCAATGCGGTGCAATGGCACCAAATTCGGATTGTCGAGCGTGCGAATCAGACGGCGCAACAGGGTTTGCTCGACGTATTCACCGGCCGGGGTCACTGGCAGAAAGTGGGGTTTGTCGGCCACCACCAAATGTTCATCGGCATAGAGAATGGTCTCTTGGACCGGGATCGGCGTTTCGTTGGGCACTTCACGAAAATAGTGAATACGCAGGCCTTCCTTGTAGGCCAACTGCGCACTGATCGGCGCGCCGTCCGCATCCAGCACACGACCGCGCGCCAGGCGATCAAGCCACTGCTCACGGCTGATCGCCTGAAAGTGTTCACACAAGCAGTCAAGCACTGTCAGCCACTTACCGGGCGGCAGGTAGAGGGTGCTGGCTTGGTGCTCGGCGGCGTTAAAGCGCTGGGTCGACATAAAAAACTCGGGCAGTAAAAAGCAGCCGGGGATTATCGCCCACCGGGCCTGTTCACGAAACCGTCTCAGGAGCAGCCCGTGGCCTAGATGAGGAAGCTCGCCACCTGTTCAGTCTCAAAAGGCCAGTCCAACTCTGCGCCTGTATCGACCCGGCGCAACACCGGGATGCGCAGGCCATAGGTTTGAACTTGCCCCTCGCACTCTGCGATATCGACCAGCGCAACCAACAAGCCCCCTTCGACAAGCGGCATTAACACAGCTTCTGCGACTTCGCACAGGTGGCAGCCAAGGGTGCCCAACAGTTCACATTCGGGGGACATAATTCACGACCTGAAAAATAGGCCGCCATTCTAGGAGCGTTGCCCTATGACGTCGACCCGCAGCCCAGGTACGCCTGTCATTTGGCCGAGTCGGGTTGGCCAGCCGCGCGTTTGACCGCAAAGGTGCGATTGCAAAACGCCGTGGCCCAATCCAGCACCGGCTTTTCGAAAAAACGGTACGCCAGCGCCCCGTAACAGATCACGGCACTCATCATCAGCAGCAGAAAAAACAGATTGTCCCACACGCTGTCAGGCCATGCGCCGATACGCTGCCACACATGCCCGATCACGCCCAACACCAGCAAGTGCGACAGGTAAATCGTGTAAGACATATCACCTGTAAAAATCAGAAACTGCGGCACACGAATCAACTTGCGCCGCTCCAGCAGGGCCAGCGAACCAATCAGCGCGCCAAAAATAACCCCCACCGACACCATGCGCAGCAAGCCTTCGGTGAAGAACAGCTTGAATACGTAGATCAACCCAAACCCGACGGTCAAAGCAGCCATCAAGGTTGCCCAGACCCAGGGCGTTGGCACCTTGACGCTGTGCTTACTGTAAAAAAACAGTGCCAGAGCGCTGCCCATGATGAATTCCAGCGCGTAAGGGTGGAGCATGATTTTCAACGCCGGATTGAAGTCTTGCCAGTTGGCCAACAGGTTGAACGAAATCAGCCCGCACGCCCACAACGCCAGCAATAGCGGCAGGTGTTTTTCTTTGAATAACAACAACCCCGTAAACACCAGGTAGAACCACAACTCAAATACCAGCGACCAGGCCACCATCACCAATAGCACTCGATCATTGGGCAGCAATAAAAACGACATCAAGAGATTGGAGCTGCCATGCGAGGTATTGACCACGCCCGGCAGCGCCAAAGTGACGCCCAGGGTGATAAAAAAATACAGCCAATAATTTGGGTAAATGCGCGACAGCCGATTAAAAGCAAAACGCTGGGTTTGCACCGCGCTCTGAAAGCGGCCACGGGTCACAATCACCATGACAAAGCCACTGATCACAAAAAAAAGATCAACCCCCAGCTGGAAGAAGTCGACCCACGCTGGCAATAAAAGATCACCACCCGAATACTTCGCCTCAACTGACGCCATGTGGAATAACACCACTCCCAAAACGGCAGCGCCTCTCAAGCCTTGCAGGGAATACAGACGTTCCATAACGCTCCTGACGACTACGCTTGTCCAACATCCAATTAAGTAGCTTGGCTGTGAGCATAGCGAAGGACCGTGATTTTGAAATGTTGGCGTTTAATCATGATGTGTGTCAGCGCAAGCCCCTTTGAATTACTGGAAGCTCGCGACTTTTTTTATTCAAACAGACAAGGAAGACCTGCGTGTTTGCCAATTTGTTAATCATCCTCGCCTCCTCACTGGTGGTGATCGCCTTTTTCAGGCGGTTAAAGCTGCCTCCAGTCCTGGGCTATTTGTGTGTCGGGCTGTTTGTCGGGCCTACCGCTCTGGACTGGATCAACGACAGCCCGAACCTGCCCGACCTGGCTGAATTGGGGGTGGTGTTTTTGCTGTTTTCATTAGGGTTGGAGTTTTCGCTGCCCAAAATGCTGGCGCTGCGCAGGGTGGTCTTTGGCCTGGGTAGCCTGCAAGTACTGTGCACCTCGCTGGTGTTGGGGAGCCTGCTGTACGCGTTTGGCATGAGCCTCAATGCCGCCTTTTTACTCGGCGCCGGGCTGGCGCTGTCGTCCACGGCCATCGTCAGTAAAGAGCTGACCAGCCTCGGTGAAATTTTCAGTCGTCATGGCCAAAACGCGATTGGCGTGCTGCTGTTCCAAGACGTGGTGGCGGTGCTTTTACTGACATTAGTGCCTGTGTTCGCAGGCAGCAGCGAGCAAGCCTGGTACTGGGCGTTACCCATCACCTTGGGCAAAACCGTGATCCTGTTTGTCGGCTTGCTATTGGCCAGCCGCTTCCTGTTACCGCGCCTGTTCCACGAAGTAGCCGCCTCGCGCTCCGCCGAACTGTTTGTGTTGCTGGCACTGGTCATCGTGCTGCTCACGGCATGGCTCACCCATTTATTGGGTTTGTCGCCCGCACTGGGCGCATTTTTGGCTGGCATGCTGCTGGGTGAAAGCCATTACCGCCATCAGATCGAAGCGGATATCCGCCCGTTCCGCGACATCTTGCTGGGGCTGTTCTTCGTCAGCATCGGCATGCTCATCGACCTTCAACTGTTTGTGCATGACGGCTTTTTGATTCTGGGCCTGACCTTGGCCTTGCTCTTGATCAAAGGGGGCGTGGTCGCTGCGCTGGTCAAGTTGCGCGGCAGCGATGGTGAAACGGCCTGGCGCAGTGGCCTGGCCCTGGCGCAGGGAGGCGAGTTCTGTTTTGCACTGATGGCACAAATGCAAATCAACTCGTTGATCCCGCCCCAGATTGCCAGCTACCTGTTGGCCGCGACCTTCTGCTCGATGTTGTTGACGCCACTTTTACTGCGCGCTGCACCGCAGATCGCCGCCAGCTTGCACCGCAAGTCCAACGAAGAAGCCGAGCTTGAAGAAATCGCCGCGCAGAACGCTGAACTGCACGGCCACGTGGTGATGTGCGGTTATGGGCGGGTGGGTCAGTCCATTGGCCGTTTCTTGCGCAGTGAGCATCATGATTTTGTGGCTTTGGACTACGACCCGGATCGCATTCAAGAAGCCGCCAAAGTCGACAGCTGCGTGCATTACGGCGACGCCCGCCGTGGTGATCTGTTGCGCGCTGTCGGCCTTGACCGGGCGCGCCTGCTGGTCATCGCCGTAGACAACACTGAGGTGGCCATGTGCGTGCTCAAAGAGGCTCGCCTGATCACACTTGATGTGCCGGTACTGGTCAGAACCCGTGACGACAGCCAACTGGCTGAACTGAAGGCTGCCGGGGCGACCGAAGTGGTACCGGAACTGCTGGAATCCAGCCTGATGCTGGCCTCTCATGCCTTGATTCTGCTTGGCCTTTCGGAAAAAACCGTGCGCCATCGAGTGGATGAAGTGCGGCATAACCGTTATCACTTGCTGGAAGGCTGCATTGAAAACCCTGATGCACGCGAGAATCAGGGGTTCACCCGCGAAAATGAATAATTTAAGGTAAGGTTTTTCTCTGATTGAAGGTCAACGCCTCTAACGCCTGCGTCAGCAAGTGAGAGAAATGCAGTGAACCTTCAATCAATGCCTACACTCGAACCATCATCAAGCCACTTACGGAGATTCACATGGCCCGCACTACAGCAAAGAATGCTCAAGAGATATTGATGGCTGACTTCCAGGCGCTGGTTGCAGACACCGAAAGACTGCTGGAGCACACCGCGTCCCTGGCGGGTGATCAAGCCGAAGAGCTGCGTGCCCAAATCAAGGACAGCCTGCTCAAGGCCCGCGAGTCGCTGGATGAAACCAAAGAGACCCTGCAACAGCGTGGGCAGGCAGCCGTCGTGGCGACCGAAGACTACGTTCAGGCAAACCCGTGGCAGTCGGTTGGCATTGCCGCCGGCGTCGGCTTTTTGATTGGCCTGCTGGCTACGCGGCGCTGATATGACAGAAGAATCCGGCTCCCCTCGTTCCTCACCGCGGCGCCTGGGTGCCGCGTTTCTGGGCCTGCTGCACAGCCATGTCGAGTTATTGGGCATCGAGTTGCAAGAACAGAAGGCACGGACTGTCAGCCTGTTACTGTTTGCCGGGCTGGCCTTGGTGTTTGGCCTGTTATTGCTGATCGGGCTGTCGGCGCTGGTGCTGATTCTGGTCTGGGACAGTTATCGCCTGACCGGCATCATCGGCCTGTGTGTGTTTTATACGTTAGCGGCGATTTTCTGCGGCCTTCGTCTTAAAGCAGCGGTGTTCGATGAATCCTCTCCTTTCAATGCCACGCTCGAAGAGCTGGCCAAAGACCGCGAGCGTTTATTGCCATGAGCAGCCTGCCTGAAATGCCGCAAAAAGCGTCACGGCGCGAGATGCGTAAAGTGTTGATTCGCTTGCGCATGGAAATGCATCGCCAGGAAATTCGCCATGAAACCCAGCAGTTGCTCCAGCCTTTGCAAAAAATGCGCGGGATGACCAGCAACTGGCAAGAAAGCCTGGGGATCAAGCATGCGCCGTTGTGGGGCGTAGGCGCTGTCACCCTGTTGGGCTTTTTGACCGGTAAGGGCGCACGTTCCAAAGGCAGCGGTCGCATGTCGCGCCTGATCGGGCTGACGACCGGTCTGCTGCCACTGATCAAACTGGTCATCCAGGGCTCCGCGCGCAAGCCTTGAGGCGATGATTGCATCACCCGTTGCACCTGACTGTGTAACGGTTGATGAGTAACACGAGGCGACGTTCGTCAGCGCAGCCATCGTAGAACCATCGAACCCGGTGCGTCAGACACACCTTAGCCACCGGGTGTGCGGCCGCTTCGCGCTCAATCGCAGCCTCGTGACTCGACAGTGAACGCAGGTTCATGTCCCCACCTGATCCAACTTGCACGCTCGCGCGTGACGCGAGAAGCTGCGAGCACAGTCACTGACGGAGCACTGCGCCTTGGATTGGCAAACTCTACTTAATCGCGAACGCCTCGGAAAACCTCACCACAGTCCTGAAGAGCTGGGACGCAGCCCTTTTCATAAAGACCATGACCGAATCATCTTTTCAGGTGCTTTTCGCCGTCTGGGCCGTAAAACCCAAGTTCACCCCGTCAATAGCAATGACCATATCCACACCCGCCTGACCCACTCCCTTGAAGTCAGCTGTGTGGGCCGCTCATTGGGCATGCGCGTGGGGGAGACGCTTCGCAGCGCCCTGCCCGACTGGTGTGACCCCGGTGATTTGGGCATGGTTGTACAGTCGGCCTGTCTGGCCCATGACATTGGCAACCCGCCCTTCGGGCATTCGGGTGAAGACGCTATCCGTAACTGGTTTCAACAGGCCGCAGACCGTGGCTGGCTCGATGATATGAGTGATGTCGAGCGCACTGACTTCCTGAGCTTTGAAGGCAATGCCCAAGGATTCAGGGTGCTCACGCAGCTGGAATACCATCAGTTTGATGGCGGCACCCGCCTGACCCATGCCACCCTGGGTACGTTCCTCAAATACCCCTGGACGGCGCGCCATGCCGATTCGCAAGGTTACAAAAAGCACAAGTTCGGTTGCTATCAGAGTGAACTGCATCTGCTCGAAGGGATCGCCCACAAACTGGGCTTGCCGCAACTCGAAGAAGAACGCTGGGCACGCCATCCTCTGGTGTATCTGATGGAGGCGGCGGACGACATCTGCTATGCACTCATTGACCTTGAGGACGGCCTGGAGATGGACTTGCTGGGATACCGCGAAGTCGAATCCCTGCTGCTGGGACTGGTGGGTGATGACTTGCCTGAAACCTATCGTTTGCTGGGCCCTCAAGATTCCGAGCGACGCAAATTGGCCATTCTGCGTGGCAAAGCCATCGAGCATTTGACCAATGCCGCTGCGCTCGCCTTTGTCGAGCAACAACAAGCACTGCTCAACGGCACGCTACCCGGGGACTTGGTCGAGCATATGCATGGCCCGGCAAAACGTTGCGTGCTGGATGCAAAAGACATGGCCCGCAAAAAAATCTTCCAGGACAAGCGCAAAACCCTTCACGAAATCGGCGCGTACACCACGCTGGAAATTCTCCTGAATGCCTTTTGCGGCGCTGTACTTGAGCAACATGGCGGGCGCACGCCTTCGTTCAAAAGCCGGCGCATTCTGGATTTGCTGGGCAATAGCGCGCCTGACCCTTACTGGCCATTACACCGTTCGTTTATGCGCGTCATCGACTTCATTGCAGGCATGACAGACAGCTATGCCACCGAGATGGCCAGAGAAATGACTGGCCGCTCAAGTCCGGCTTGAATTTAAGTCTCGGTCCTAACAGGGCTGGCCTGAATCCTACAGGCTAGCCCTACAACCACTGCTCGGAAACACCTATGCACACACTCTTAATTAAACGTCATTAAACAAGCACAAGTAGCAAACACCAAAAACGCGTGTAGTACTTTTCCCAACCCAAACTAAACACTCCATTCAACAGCACAAACCAAACACTAAAAAAACACTCTATCCCTCATTACCTTTCCACTCACAACGTTAACAAATCGTGCTCTCGCGCCTTAATTTCCGTAGGATTTTTCCCATACTACGTTTGTAGGCCCGCAGGTTCGTGTGCCCGCTCATATAACTGAGCTATGGTGCGCGCTTTCTATACCGTGCTTAACAGGAATTAATTATGACCACCGTCTTTATAGTTGACGATCATCCGGTTATCCGACTGGCAATTCGTATGTTGTTAGAACATGAAGGTTATGAAATAGTCGGCGAAACCGACAATGGCGTCGACGCAATGCAAATGGTGCGTGAATGCGTGCCCGATTTGATCATTCTCGACATCAGCATCCCTAAACTCGACGGACTGGAAGTGCTCGCACGCTTCAACGCCATGAATTCAACCCTTAAAACATTGGTCCTGACCGCCCAGTCCCCTACCCTGTTTGCCATGCGCTGCATGCAATCCGGTGCGGCGGGGTATGTGTGCAAACAGGAAGAACTGAGTGAACTTGTCAGCGCAATAAAAGCCGTATTCTCTGGCTACAATTATTTCCCCAGTCAAGCCTTGACTCCTGAGCGACACGAGGATGGCGACTGTTCAGAAATCGAGTTATTCAAATTAGTGAATGACCGCGAACTCATGGTTCTACAGCTTTTCGCACAAGGCAAAACAAACAAAGAAATCGCCAAAGGGATGTTCTTGAGTAATAAAACAGTGAGCACTTACAAAAAAAGACTCATGCAAAAATTAAAAGCAAACTCATTGGTTGATCTTATCGAACTGGCTAAACGCAATTCTTTAGTGTGAGAAACACGATGCCCACGCGGTTACTACATCCTTTATCACTGATCACCGGCTTACTTCTATGCTGGTCCATGCTGGCTCACGCCACCGGCAGTGACAACTACCCATTGCTGAGCCGCTCGGGCATCTCTTACCTGGAAGCCCCGCTCGATAAGAAACAGCGCAAATGGCTTCAGGAAAAACGCGTATTGCGGGTGGGCATTTCTTCTCCGGACTATCCCCCTTTTGACATGACGACCAGCGGCCAGGATTACGAAGGTTTCACTGCCGACTACATCGGCCTTCTGGCCCAGGCACTCAACGTATCGATCAACGTTCAGCGCTTTGCAACAAGAGACGACGTTATCCAGGCCCTGGAGCAAGGCAACATTGATTTGCTCGGTACCTCGAATGGTTACGAAGCCGCCAATCAGAACCTGCTGCTTTCAACTCCCTACGCCGTTGACCAGCCTGTTCTTGTAACCCGCGAAGGAGAAACCCGCTCCTTGACCCAAGGCCTGGAAGGCTTGCGCTTGAGCATGGTTTACCACTACCTGCCACTCGATGAGGTCAAAAGGCTTTATCCAAAGGCCATCATTCAGTCATACCCTTCGTACCAAAATGCAATAAACGCGGTGGCATTTGATCAGGCCGATGTGTTTCTGGGCGATACGCTCTCCACGCATTACATGATCAACAAGGGCTATTTGAAGAACATTAAAATGGCCAATTTCAGCAAGCATGAAGCCTATGGCTTCAGCTTTGCTGTTCGTCGTGATAACCACGTCCTGCTGGACATCCTCAATTCCACGCTTGAGGCCATCCCCAACAACGAGCGCCAAAACATCGCCAAACGCTGGAGCGCTGGCAGCGACATATTGCTGACTGACCAAAAGCTCCAACTGACCGAACGTGAACAGCGCTGGCTGGCTAAACATGCCGTGGTCAAGGTCGTGGTTAACGAAACGCTGGCGCCGCTGAGCTTTTTTGATGCCGAGGGTAATTTTCGCGGTATTACCGCAGACCTGCTGGAAATGATTCGCCTGCGCACCGGGTTGCGGTTCGAGATCCAGCGTACCCGCAGCCTGAGCCACATGATCGACATGATTCAGCGACATGAGACCGACATTATTTCGGTGATCAGCCCATCGGTATCGCGCGAGAACAAACTCAATTTCAGTCGTCCCTATCTCGAAAACTCATTTGTCCTGCTGACTGCAAAAGGCATCCAGCACCCCGCCAACCTGGAACAGCTGGCCGGCAAACGCCTGGCGTTGACCCTGGGTAACCCGCTAACCGGCTATCTTCGCAAAGCATTCCCAGACATCACGCTCGTCGAAACCGACGATATCTATCAAGCGACGCAATTGTTGTCAGAGGGCAAAGTACAAGGGGCTGTGAATACCCTGGTCATTGCCAATTACTTGCTGGCGTCTCAACTGTTTCAGGACCGCCTGCAAATCAGCGCTACGATTGGCACCCAGCCTGCCACCTTTTCCCTGGCCACAGCCCGCGATGCCAGCGAACTAAGCTCGATCCTCGACAAAGCACTGCTCAGCATTGCCCCGGATGAGTTGGGCATTATCAACAGCCGCTGGCGCGGTTATGTGCCCGCCTCGGATAGCTACTGGCGCAATTATCATCGCCTGATTTACCAGGTCATCATCGGGACCACGCTTTTGCTGCTGCTGTCATTGGTCTGGAACGCTTACATGCGCCGCCAGATACAGCAGCGAAAACAGGCTGAGCGCGCCCTCAGCGATCAGTTCGAATTTATGCGCGCAATGGTCAATGAAACACCTCACCCCATTTATGTGCGAGATCGCCAGGGCATTCTGCAAACCTGTAATGACAGTTATCTGGAAGCGTTTTGCGCCAAGCGCGAAGAAGTCATCGGCAAAACGGTCATACAAACTCGCAGTGCCATCAGTAATGAACACGAAGCCCGGGACTTTCAGGCTGACTATTTGCGCGTTATACGCGAAGGCACGCCACTGATCATGGATCGCCAATTGCACATCGGCGATCAGATCATGACCATTTACCACTGGATTCTTCCCTACAGAGATTCGCTGGGTGAGGTGCAAGGCATCATCGGTGGCTGGATCGACATCAGTGACCGCCGTCAATTGATGGACAAACTGCGCTCCGCCAAAGAGCTGGCTGATGAGGCCAACCGCGCCAAAAGTACGTTCCTGGCAACAATGAGCCATGAAATCCGCACCCCCATGAATGCGGTTATAGGCTTGCTGGAACTCACGTTGAAACGAGCGGATAAAGGCCAGCTCGATCGACCATCAATTGAGGTGGCGTACAACTCTGCCAAAGACTTGCTGGAGTTGATTGGCGATATTCTTGATATCGCCAGAATCGAGTCGGGCCGGCTGAACCTGTCAGCTGAGCGCGTCAACTTGCGCGAATTGGCCAGCTCCGTGATTCGGGTGTTCGACGGTTTGGCACGGCAAAAAAAGCTGGCCCTGTCGCTGATTTTCACCCCGGGGCATGACGCTCCGGATGTACTGGTCGACCCCCTGCGTTTTAAACAAATCCTCACCAACCTGATCAGCAATGCCATCAAGTTCACAGATCGCGGTCATGTGACGCTGGCATTGAACCTGCTCCCGACAGACACCCCGGATCTGGTTCAGGTGCAGCTCAGCGTGCAAGACACAGGCATTGGTATCAGCAGCAGCGATCAGGCGCGCCTGTTTGAACCTTTTTCACAAGTAGAAAACAGCGGCCAGCTCGCCCTGGGGGGCGCAGGACTCGGGCTGGTGATTTGCAAAAGCCTGTGCGAAATGATGGGCGGCACCCTGACGCTGAGCAGCCAACCCACGGTGGGCACACTGGTTCAGGTCACCCTGAAAGTACCGTCTCTGGCACCCAGCCTGAGTCAGACCGCAAAAGAGCCGGAGATCACCCACAGCACACGGACGCTCAATGTCCTGGTTGTGGACGATCACCCGGCTAATCGCTTGTTGATGTGTCAGCAATTGGGCTTTTTAGGCCATGTGTACACCACGGCGCAAAACGGTGCCGCCGGGCTTGAACTCTGGAAGCAAGGGGGGTTCGACGTGGTCATTGCTGATTGCAATATGCCCGTCATGAATGGCTATGACTTGACCCGCGCGATTCGACATATCGAACACGTTGACCAGCGAGTACCGTGCACGATCCTGGGGTTCACCGCCAACGCCCAACCAGAGGAGCGTCTCAACTGCCAACAGGCAGGCATGGACGACTGCATGTTCAAGCCCATCAGCCTCACATTGCTCTGCAAGCGTCTGAACGAACTCAAGCCTGTCTACGCCGAAGTCGCATTCAATGTTGAAAGCCTTTATGCGCTGTCAGGTGCAGACCCCATCAGGATCAAGCGATTGCTCGAAGAGCTGTTACGCAGCAACCGGGCTGACCTTGAGGCGCTGCGCATACTGCGCGCAGACGAAGGACGGGAGGGTTTAACTGACTTGGCCCACAGAATTAAAGGCGCCGCACGTATTGTCGGGGCCGTGAAATTGATTGAGCGGTGTGAAGCGCTGGAAACGGCCAGCCCCGACACCTTGCAACACGCCTGTGATGAGGTCAGGCATGCCATGGCGTCACTGGAGCAAACGCTGCTCAATGAACTGGCCAAGCTTGCCGAATAACCAAGGAGTCACCCTGCACAAAAAAAGGCGCTCGTGAGCCTGGCCTAACTATGCTTACAGGGACCAGCGCACTCCTATCGGCGGGGACACCTTGTATGCCCAAGACTGCGTCAGCTAAAAAGCGCCAATTTCCCCTGCATGTCCATATCAGCGTGATGTTCACGCTGTTGCTGGTATTGCTGGGTGTGGCCTTGGGAATTTTTAACTATGTGCAAGCCACACGGATCATTCTCAACAGCAGCCAGCAGGTGTTCAGCCAGATAGAACAGGATGTGCAGCAAGACTTGCTGCACACCTACCAGCCAATACGCCAGGCGCTGAACCTGCTTTCACTCGGTACCGATGGCACTACCGATCGATTCGAAAGCCGGATGGCATTGTTGAAACCGTTTGTACAAACACTCAATGACAACCCGGCACTCGCCGCCCTTTATCTGGGGGACAACCAAGGGAACTTCTTTCTGGTTCGCCCTTTACGTAATCAAGCAACCAAGAACCGCCTGAAAGCACCGCAACAAGCCATGTATCAGGTCTGGAGCATTCAACGGTCGGGGCTACTGAGCGAGGTTGAGTCGAAAATTCTATTTTTTGATGAGTCCCTGTCGCTGCTTGAACAACGCAATAAAGCCGATGAAACCTACGACCCACGTGCCCGCAGCTGGTTTATTCCGGCGCGGGGTATCACCGACCAACTCACCACCAGCCCGTATTTGTTTTTCTCGACACGCGAGGTGGGCACTACATTATCCCGTCGCAGTTCGGCCAAAGCGGTGATCGGAGCAGACCTCACGCTTTCTCAACTTTCCACCACGCTGGCCCGGCACAAGGTCACGCCCGGCACAGAAATCGCGTTATTTGATGACACAGGCCAGGCCGTTGCTTACCCGGATTACCAGCCGTCACTGGCCGACCCTGAGTCCACTCACCTGTCTCGCGTCGAACAACTTAGCCCCGCATTCGCAGCCTTAACCCGCCATGGCATCGACCCCGACCATCGCCTCAAGGCTGATCAACGCCAGTGGATCGTCTCCCAAGCCAGGCTGACCGATGGTGGGCTGAACGGCTTGCATCTGGCCCTGATGGTTCCTGAAGACGAACTGCTGGGCGATGCTTATCAACTGCGTTGGGAAGGCGCCATTGTCACCCTGGCGATCCTGCTGCTGTGCCTGCCCTTAGGCTGGTTAATCTCTCGATTGTTGGTCAAACCCCTGCGTGCCCTGGTGCAAGAAGCCGAAGCGATACGGCGTTTTGACTTCAATTACCCCGCGATACAGCACTCACCGGTGCTTGAAATCGACCAATTGGCTGCCTCCATGCGCCGCATGAAAGAGACCTTGGCCAGTTTTTTTGAGATCACCGCCAGCCTGTCAGCGCACACCCGTTTCGAACCGCTGCTGCAATCGGTGGTGCGCGAAACCATGAAGATTGCCCAGGCGCAGGCCGGGCTGATTTATCTGACCGAAAGTGAGGGGCCTCATTTCGCCCTCAAAGGGTTGATCATTAACGATCAACCCCGCGACTTGAGCACATTGACTCACCCCGCGCTGAATGCTCAGGAGCGCGAATATCCGCCCTGGTTGCGTACACTGCATGAAGGCAACGACAGCGTGGTGTGCACCCTCAGCCATGCACAGGCCGGTGACTTGCAACCCGTGATGCAGGCGTTCGACAGCCAAAGCGTGCACCTGATCGGGATTCGTCTGCACAACCGTCATGGCGAGACCGTGGGCATCCTGGTGTTATTACTCAACAACAGCGGTTCGCGTGAAGACCAGGAGCACCTGCGCGCCGACCGTATTGCCTTCATCAAGGCCGTCTCGGGCGCGGCGGCGGTTTCTATTGAAAGCCAGCGCCTGCAAGCGCGACAAAAGCAGCTGCTGGACGCCTTCATCCAATTGCTGGCCGGGGCGATTGACGCCAAAAGCCCTTACACCGGCAGTCATTGCCAGCGCGTGCCCGCCCTGACCTTGATGCTGGCCCAGGCGGCTGCCGCCAGCCAACACACCGCATTTGCGCACTATCAACCCACCGATGAAGAGTGGGAAGCGCTGCACATCGCGTCCTGGCTGCATGATTGCGGCAAGGTCACCACGCCAGAATACGTGGTCGACAAAGCCACCAAACTTGAAACCCTGTACGACCGGATCCACGAAATACGCACCCGTTTCGAGGTTCTCAAGCGCGATGCCTGGGTCAGCTATTGGCAGGGCAAGGCTTTGGGTGCAGACGAGAAGCAACTGGCTCAAGCCCGTGACGCCAGCCTGGGCGCACTGGACGATGACTTTGCCTTTGTTGCCCGCAGCAATCTTGGCAGCGAAGCCATGGCCGAGGCCGACCTGGAACGCTTAAAGACGATTGCCCTGCGCACCTGGACCCGCACGCTAGATGATCGGCTGGGCGTGTCATGGGAAGAAAACAAACGCCAGGCAACCCGAACGGAGCAAGCCTTACCGGTGACCGAGTCACTGTTGGCCGACAAGCCGGAACACCTGTTCGTACGCAACGAGGCCGAATGCATGGAGCCGGACAATATATGGGGCTTTCAACTGGACGTGCCTGCGTACAAGTTCAATCGCGGCGAGCTGTACAACCTGAGCATTACTCGGGGCACCCTGACCCGCGAAGAGCGTTACATCATCAATAACCACATCGTGCAAACCATCCTCATGCTCAAGCACCTGCCCTTCCCCAGCTACTTGGGCAACATTGCTGAAATAGCGGGCGGGCATCATGAAAAAATGGACGGCACCGGTTATCCGAAACGGCTGAAACGCGAAGAGATGAGCCTGGCGGCACGCATGATGGCGATTGCCGATATTTTTGAGGCGTTAACCGCGTCCGACCGACCGTACAAACGCGGTAAAACCCTGAGTGAAGCGCTGAGCATCATGGCAGCCATGTGCCACGATGCTCATATTGACCCGCAATTGTTCGCGCTGTTTATGCACGAGCAGATCTATATGCAGTATGCCCAGCGCTTTCTGGCGCCTGAGCAGGTCGACAGCGTGGAAGTCGACGTGCTGCTACGCAAGGCCGGGCTGGGCCCATAGGCTCAGCAATCGCTCAAACGCAAAAAGATGGCCGCAAGTGCTTCGATGCCTTGCTGATCCTGCGCTGAAAAACGCCCGATGCTCGGGCTGTCCAGATCCAGCACACCGATCAAACGACCGTCCTTGATCAAAGGCACCACCAATTCACTGTTGGACGCGCTGTCGCAGGCAATATGCCCTGCGAACGCGTGTACATCCTCAACCCGCTGGGTCTCTCGGGTTGCGGCCGCAGCACCGCACACACCCCGACCAAACGGGATGCGCACACAGGCGATCTGGCCCTGAAAAGGTCCCAGTACCAACTCTTCATTGCGATTGAGGTAAAACCCGGCCCAATTCAAATCATCGAGCTGGTGATACAAAAATGCCGAAAACTGTGCGGCATTGGCAATAAAGTCACGCTCATCAGCCAACAAGGACTCCAGTTGCGCCTTCAACAAGGCATAACCGTCCAAACCATCACCTGTTGCGTTCAAATCAATCATTCGGTTGCTCCAACAATTTCAATCCAACCCAGTAGCGTGCGAACTGGTAAGCGCAGCGTCCATTACGATTGCCACGCCCGGTTGCCCAGCGCACAGCCAAAATATCCAGTGCCTCATTGCGCTCCCACTGCAAACCGGCCTTGCCCGCCAACACGCCGATCCAGTGTTCAACCACGCTCAGAAAATGCTCCTGCGTAAACGGGTAAAACGACAGCCACAGGCCAAATCGATCAGACAACGCAATCTTGTCTTCCACGGCTTCGCTGGGATGCAGTTCACCGTCGACGTGTTTCCAGTTTTCGTTGTCGCTTTCTTTTTCTGGCACTAAATGCCGACGGTTAGACGTGGCATACAACAGAACGTTTTCCGGGGCTTGCTCAAGGGAGCCATCCAGCACGCTTTTCAGCACGCGGTAATCGCCCTCGCCGGCCTCGAAAGACAAGTCATCACAAAACAGTACAAAACGTTGCTCCAGACCTTGCAGGGCTTCAACCACGCGAGGCAGGTCAGCCAGGTGATCGCGCTCGATTTCAATCAGGCGCAACCCGTGCGAGGCGTATTCGGCCAGCAACGCCCGAATCAAGGAGGACTTACCCGTGCCGCGCGACCCCCAAAGCAATGCATGGTTGGCCGGTAAACCGTCCAGAAATTGTTTAGTATTGCGGCCCAATTGATCGCGCTGCTGATCGACGCCAATCAAGTCGCTAAGACGCATCTGAAGGCTGACGTCCAGCGGCATCAAATAACCCGTACGCCCTTCGCGCTGCCAGCGTGCGGCGAGAGAGCGATCCCAATCCACCGGTTGGCGGATCGCCGGCAGCAACGGTTCAATACGCGCAAGCACCGCGTCAGCACGCTCAAGAAAGGCATTCAGTTTAGAATCCACAACATCTCCTCAGACTGATACACACAAAGCGCATTGATGGAGTGGACACGGATGCCCATCCCCGGATTAGCGGATACGTAATTACCAGCGGTTAACTGGGCAAAGTCTGCCAGCTAACCTGTTAATCTCTTGCCAGCCGACAGGACATGGAAACAGGTACAGCACCTTATGGACATAAAACTCACCCATCGCCTGTCGTTCAAACAGGCGCGGCTGACAGTGCTGGTCGGCTTTGTACTGGGAACGCTGCTCAGCCTGCTGCAAATCGGCATCGATTATGCCAGCGAAAACGCTGCCATCAATCGTGAAATCTATTCCTTGCTTGAGATCAGCCATAACCCGGCTTCACGGATTGCCTACAATCTGGACTCAGAGCTGGCTCAAGAGTTAGTGCTGGGGCTGTTACGCTCGCCTGCAATCATCGGCGCGCAACTGAGCGACAACGATAAGTCGGTGCTGGCATCGGTGCAGGATCAGCCCGAATCCGGGCGCTACCGGGCACTCAGTGACTTCCTGTTCGGGGCCAATCGTTCGTTTGATGACCGGCTCTACTTCAATCACATGCCGCAACAAAGCGTTGGCGTGCTGCACCTTGAGGTAGACACCTACCCTTTTGGCAGCCGTTTTTTACACCGGGCCGAAGTGACCTTGCTCAGCGGCTTCGCCCGCAGCCTCATCCTGTCAGGCATTTTACTCGGCCTGTTTTACGTGATGCTGACCCAGCCATTGGTGCGGGTGATCCGTGAGCTGAGCAACAGCAAACCCGGCGACCCTCAACCTTCACGTATCCATTGCCCGCCTGGCCACGAAGACGATGAAATCGGGGTGCTGGTCAACGTTGCCAATCAGCAGTTTGATGCACTGGTGCGTGAGATCGAACAGCGGCGCAGCGCCGAAAACCGTCTGAACGAATACCTGGCGCAGCTGGAACACATCGTGTCGGCCCGCACCCAGCAATTAAAAGCGATCAATGACCGCCTCAGCCAGTCCAATGAAGAACTGGAAGCCGCCCGCAGCACAGCGCTGGAAATGGCCCAGGCACGCTCCGCCTTTCTGGCCAATATGAGTCACGAAATACGCACCCCTCTCAATGGGTTGTTGGGCATGCTCGCCCTGACCCTGGACAGCCCGCTCAATGCTGAACAACACCAGCAGCTGTCGATTGCCCATGATTCGGGCAAAGTGCTGGTCGAGCTGCTCAACGATATTCTCGACCTGTCCAAATTCGACGCCGGGCAATTGGAACTGGAGCACATTGCGTTCGATCTTGGAACGCTGGTTGAAGACACCGCCAACCTGCTGTCGCAGAACGCTGCGCCCAGCGTCGAGCTAACGTGCCTGATCGACCCGCAGTTCCCGGCGCTGGTATTGGGCGATCCGACGCGGGTGCGTCAGATCGTCAGCAACTTGTTATCCAACGCCCTGAAGTTCACCCGGTTCGGGCGGGTGGATGTGCGCCTGAGCGCACAGCATGATCGCGTGCGTATCGAGGTCTGCGACACAGGGATTGGGATTGCTCAAGAGGCACAGGCCAGAATCTTTCAACCTTTTACCCAAGCGGGCGCCGGTATCACTCGCCAGTACGGCGGCACAGGCTTGGGCCTGGCATTGACCAACAGCCTGTGTGAAGTCATGCAAGGGCGCTTGACCATCAGCTCCGAAGTGGGTTTTGGCAGTCAGTTCTGCGCTGAACTGCCCCTGCCCTGCCACACAGAGGCGATTACGCCCAAACCCCTTTTGGGTAACGTGATTGCGGTCACAACCGCGAGCAGTGGCCTGGCAGAGTTGCTGAGCAGCCTGTTGCCGATCTGGGGCCTGAAATTTCAGCGCTTTTCGATAGACGACTCCTTGGCCAAGGTCAATCCTGACTTGTTGATCACGGACTGCCCCGAATGCCTGTTTGGCTTACGCCCGGCGATCAGCACACCGATTTTACTGGTCACCGCCTATGGCAATTTCATGCCGAGCGATCAGGTCAATGCACTGGCGCCGCTCCAGCAGAAAGCCCGGCCCCTTTCGCGTAAAGCGCTCTATCAAACCTTGCAGCACTTATTGCAAAAAGACGATGACGAGACCTTGCGCGCCCCGACCCACCTCCAGCCCGCACCGCACCGGGCACGCATTCTATTGGTGGAAGACAACCCGGTTAACCAGTTGGTCGCCAAAGGAATGCTGAGCAAACTGGGCTGCGAAGTAATGGTTGCTGCCCACGGTGGGGAAGCCTTGAGGCAGTTGGCACAGCATCGTTTTGATCTGGTGCTGATGGACTGCAACATGCCCGTTATGGATGGCTATGAAGCCAGCCGGCAAATACGCCAAAGCGAGCTTTGGGCTGACCTGCCGATAGTTGCTCTGACAGCCAATGCCATGCCTGAGGAACGTGAACGTTGCCGCACCGCCGGCATGAACGACTACCTGTCCAAGCCGTTCCGGCGTGAAGAATTGCAAGCGCTGCTCGATACCTGGGTGCCGCTCAAGCCTTAGGCGAAGGGCGTGGGTGCCAATGAGTGAGAAACGGGGCTACCGCGCCTACATAAACACCTCAGCCATCGCCTTTACGGCCGCACCTCCACACGCAGCAGTGATTCGATGTCAGCTTTCAAGGCATCGGGTTTCGTCGCAGGGGCATAGCGTTTGATACTGCGACCGTGCTCACCGATCAAAAACTTGGTGAAGTTCCACTTGATGCCTGTGGAACCCAGCAATCCAGGGGCGCGCTGTTTGAGGGCAGTAAACAGAGGGTGCGCCTGAGGGCCATTGACTTCGACTTTTTTGAACAACGGGAAGCTCACGCCAAAGTTCACCTCGCAAAATTGCAAGATTGCCGCTTCATCCCCGGGTTCCTGTTGCCTGAACTGGTTGCAGGGAAACCCCAGAATGACCAAACCTTGATCCTTATACTGCTGCCACAGCGCTTCCAGCCCTTTGTACTGTGAGGTAAACCCGCAGTTGCTCGCGGTATTAACCACCAACACGGCTTTGCCCGCGAAGTCGGCCAAGGTCTTTTGCTCACCGCTCAGTGTGGTGCAAGCAATGTTCCACAGGTTGTCAGTCATGACGCCACCCTCGATAACGTGAAGTTCAGTCGCGCGCCACGAAGTCCAGGCACACCGAGTTGATGCAATAACGCAAACCGGTAGGGGGCGGGCCGTCAGGAAATACGTGGCCCAAATGCGCATCACATTTGGCACACGTCACTTCAGTGCGGACCATGCCGTGGCTCACATCACGAATCTCGACCATCGCACACTCGCCAATGGGTTGATAAAAGCTTGGCCAACCGCAGCCTGAGTCAAACTTGGCCGCAGAGTCGAACAACGGCTCATTACAACAAATGCAATGGTAAACACCGTCCGCTTTGGTGGCGTTGTACTTGCCGGAGAATGGCCGCTCGGTGCCTTTGAGGCGGCACACGTTGTATTGCTCCGGGTCGAGCATGGCCTTCCAATCGTCCAGTGTTTTTTCCAACTTTTGCATGCTTAAGCCCCTATAGCTGAAAAACCCCGACCAGTGGCTTTTCCAGGGGTCGGGTGGCACGTATGATTGCGCCTCGTTAAGCGCCAGTCTGGCACCCGCGTTATGTGCATTCAAACGGATTCTTGAAGCAAAGCGGGTTGCCGCTGTGTGAAGACACAGAATTTCCCAGTGCAGGCGTCACGTCCTGGCTGGATCGTTCATTTTCGGGATCACATCGCCATGCAGGTCAGCAAATCAAACAAGCTCGCCAACGTCTGTTATGACATTCGCGGCCCAGTGCTCAAGCACGCCAAACGTCTGGAAGAGGAAGGCCACCGCATCCTCAAGCTGAATATCGGCAACCCGGCGCCATTTGGTTTTGAAGCGCCGGACGAAATCCTTCAGGACGTGATCCGCAATTTGCCTACCGCTCAGGGCTACAGCGACTCCAAAGGCCTGTTCAGCGCCCGCAAAGCCGTGATGCAGTACTACCAGCAAAAGCAGGTAGAAGGCGTGGGCATTGAAGACATCTACCTGGGTAATGGCGTCTCCGAACTCATCGTGATGTCGCTGCAAGCGTTGCTCAACAATGGCGATGAAGTGCTGGTGCCCGCCCCCGATTACCCGCTATGGACCGCAGCGGTAACGCTGGCAGGTGGCCATCCGGTGCACTACCTGTGCGACGAGCAAGCCAACTGGTTCCCTGACCTGGCCGATATCAAAGCCAAAATCACCCCAAACACCAAAGCGATGGTCATCATCAACCCGAACAACCCAACGGGTGCGGTGTATTCCAAAGAGCTGCTGCAAGGTATGTTGCAAATCGCTCGCCAGCACAACCTGGTGGTGTTCTCGGATGAGATCTACGACAAAATTCTGTATGACGATGCCGTGCACATCTGCACTGCGTCGCTGGCACCGGACGTGCTCTGCCTGACCTTTAACGGCCTCTCCAAGTCGTACCGGGTGGCAGGTTTCCGTTCCGGCTGGATCGCTATCTCCGGCCCCAAGCACAATGCCCAAAGCTACATTGAAGGCATCGACATGCTGGCCAACATGCGCCTGTGCGCCAACGTGCCCAGCCAGCATGCCATCCAGACCGCGCTCGGTGGCTACCAGAGCATCAATGACCTGGTGCTGCCCAACGGCCGCTTGCTGGAGCAACGTAACCGTACCTGGGAGTTGCTCAATGACATTCCGGGCGTCAGTTGCGTAAAACCGATGGGCGCGCTGTATGCGTTCCCGCGCATTGATCCAAAAGTCTGCCCGATTCTTAACGACGAGAAATTCGTGCTCGACTTGCTGCTGTCGGAAAAACTGCTGGTGGTGCAAGGCACGGCGTTCAATTGGCCGTGGCCAGATCACTTTCGCGTGGTGACACTGCCACGCGTGGACGAACTGGATCAGGCGATCGGCAGAATCGGTAACTTTCTGAAAACCTACCGTCAGTAATTTCTCTACATGCTGTGCGACGCATCAAATGTCGCACAGCATGTGTCTAATGAAACATTCTTCACTTACTGTACCTTCCGGGCCTTTTCGCGCCTGAATACGCCTTAAAAAATCCTTAAGCCTCGTATCCACTGGGTTTTGTGGGAATTTTTGAGCCTAAAAAAAGTCAATCCGTATTAGGAAATGGCTCTCTTGCAACTAGAATCACGCTGTAGGACACAGTTTGAAATAGTCACTTGGTTGAATAGCCTGTAACAGCACCTTATATACCCCGCATGCGGCAACACCTTAAGACGAGGAGATTCTTACAACCATGATGCGCATTTTGCTGTTTTTGGCCACTAACCTGGCGGTCGTGCTGATTGCCAGCATCACCCTGAGCCTGTTCGGCTTTAACGGGTTCATGGCGGCCAACGGGGTTGATCTGAACCTCAGTCAGCTGTTGGTTTTCTGTGCAGTCTTTGGTTTCGCAGGGTCTCTGTTCTCGCTGTTCATCTCCAAATGGATGGCGAAGATGAGCACAAGCACCCAGGTGATTACTCAACCTCGTACTCGTCATGAACAATGGCTGATGCAAACCGTTGAGCAATTGTCTCGGGAGGCCGGGATCAAAATGCCCGAGGTCGGGATCTTCCCGGCTTATGAGGCTAATGCTTTTGCAACCGGCTGGAACAAGAACGATGCCCTGGTGGCTGTTAGCCAGGGGCTTTTGGAGCGCTTCTCGCCCGATGAAGTGAAAGCCGTGCTGGCTCACGAAATCGGCCATGTGGCCAACGGTGATATGGTCACCCTGGCACTGGTTCAGGGCGTGGTGAACACCTTCGTCATGTTCTTTGCGCGCATTATCGGCAACTTTGTCGACAAAGTGATTTTCAAGAACGATGAAGGCCGAGGCATTGCCTATTACGTTGCGACCATTTTTGCCGAGTTGGTACTGGGCTTCCTGGCCAGCGCCATCGTGATGTGGTTCTCGCGCAAACGTGAGTTCCGGGCAGATGAAGCCGGTGCTCATCTGGCGGGTACCACCGCCATGATCAGCGCCCTGCAACGTCTGCGCTCCGAACAGGGCCTGCCGGTGCATATGCCTGACACCTTGGCCGCCTTTGGTATCAATGGCGGTATCAAGCAGGGCCTGGCGCGCATGTTCATGAGCCACCCGCCGCTGGAAGAACGTATCGATGCATTGCGTCGTCGCGGCTAACCTGACGGCACAGGCACAATAAAAGGGCGACTTCGGTCGCCCTTTTTCATGTTCGACGCAGCGGGCTTAGACGTTTTTTTGCAAGCGATACGCGCGCTCTACCAAACGAGTGGCGCCCTTATTCAGGAAATTCCAGCTCTTGTCCAGAATGTCGGATTGCTCCAGCACCTCCAGCGACCACTCTGGGGTCAGCAGGCGCTGAACCTCTGTATCCGGCACTGAGAATGGCGGCCCCTGCATTTCGGATTGATCGTAGTCGAGAGTAATCAACAGGCCCTGGCAATCGCGCGGCAAGACTTTCGTCAAGTGGGTAACGTAATTTGCTCGCATCTCAGGCGGTAAGGCGATGATTGCCGCACGGTCATATAACCCCTGACACGTCGCCACATCGGCTGCGCTGATCGCAAACAAGTCACCACACATGAGGGTCACAGGCCCCGCCTCATAGACGCTGAAGGCGCCACGCCGGGTAACGTCGGGTTTGAGGTTATGCTCGCTGAAATAGCGCTTTACAGCATCCTCAGACAACTCGACACCCAACACGTGGTAACCGTGAGCGGCCAGCCAGGTGATATCCAGACTTTTCCCACACAAAGGCACCAGCACACGCGCACCTGGCTCTAACCCCAAGGTTGGCCAATAGCGCGCCAAATACGGGTTGACGTGGTCCAGATGAAAGCCAATCTGATTGTTCTTCCACCGGTCGTGCCAAAACTCAGGCTGCATGATTCACCTTTAAATTCGATAGATAAGTACTAAAACTTATATTGGATTTAGATCAATGATCAGGATGAAGATGACGCATCTTAACCTTGAGACATAACGCCATGCTCCCCAGTCTTTTTATCTCCCATGGCTCGCCGATGCTAGCACTCGAACCAGGCGCCAGTGGCCCCGCCCTGACTCGCCTGGCCAGTGAATTGCCACGACCTAAAGCAATTGTAGTGATGTCTGCCCATTGGGAAAGCCCCGAACTGCGCGTTAGCAGCGCCGCAGCGCCTGAAACGTGGCACGATTTTGGCGGCTTCCCTCCTGCGTTGTTTGCCGTGCAATACCCCGCGCCGGGCGAGCCTGCCCTGGCAGCGCGCATTGCTCAAGTGTTACAAGACGGCGGCCTACCCGCACAACTCGACGCCAAACGCCCTTTCGATCACGGCACCTGGGTGCCGCTGTCATTGATGTACCCGGCAGCGGATATTCCGGTTGTACAAATTTCACTGCCCAGCCACAAAGGCCCGGCTTATCAGACAAAAGTCGGTCGCGCTTTGGCGGGTTTGCGTGAAGAAGGCATTTTGCTGATCGGCTCTGGCAGCATTACCCACAACTTGCGTGAGCTTGACTGGCGTGCGGGGCCAGAGAGTATCGAGACGTGGGCCAAAGATTTTCGTGACTGGATGATTGAAAAGCTCACCCATGATGACGAGGCAGCGCTGCACGACTATCGCCGCCAGGCGCCAAATGCCGTACGCAGCCACCCGAGTGACGAGCACTTGCTGCCGCTTTATTTCGCTCGCGGTGCCGGGGGGGCTCCTCGTATTGAACACGAAGGCTGGACGATGGGCGCTCTGGGGATGGACATCTATCGGTTCGGGTGAACCTGCAATCGCTCCAACGCGATCCGATTGAGCATAGAGCCGTCTCAGTCAACACTCGCAGCTTGGGTGCCTTGGCTGCAACTACGGGCAGCCACCAAAAAAGGCAGGCAAAAAAAATCCCCGAACCAGTCGGGGATTTTTTTAGCGATCAATCACTGCAACAGTGATTAATCTTCGCGATAGCGACGCAGCTTGAGCTGCTTGCCTGCAACGCGAGTATCTTTGAGCTTGGCCAGCAGTTTTTCCAGGCCATCTTCCGGCAGTTCTACCAGGCTGAAGCTATCACGCACTTGAATGCGACCGATGGCTTCACGTGCCAGACCACCCTCGTTGAGGATAGCGCCCAGCAGGTTCTTGGCAGCGATGCCATCACGCGCACCCAGCGCGGTACGGCAACGAGCACGGCCTTCGGCCAATGCAACCGGAGCGCGACGCTCACGATCACCGCGGTCCGGACGGTCACCCGAACGCTCGGAACGCTCACGCGGTGCACTGTTAGGCACCAGTGGGCGATCACGCTCGATGGCAGCCAAGGTCAGCGCCTGACCATTGGTGGCTTTGCGCAACAGCGCTGCGGCCAATGCACGTGGGCTGCAACCGATATCGGCAATCAGGCGATCCAGCAGATCACCGTGAGTCGATTCAGCGTCAGCCACCAGCGGCGTCAGGCTGTTGGTCAGTTTCTTGATGCGAGCATCGAGAACAGCTTGAGCATCCGGCAGGCGGACTTCAGCAACCTTTTGACCGGTTACACGCTCGATCACTTGCAGCATGCGACGCTCACGCGGCGTAACCAGCAACAGGGCGCGACCTTCGCGACCGGCACGGCCAGTACGGCCGATACGGTGAACGTAGGACTCTGGATCGTAAGGCATGTCAACGTTGAACACGTGGGTGATACGTGGAACGTCAAGACCACGTGCCGCTACGTCGGTCGCCACAACGATGTCCAGACGGCCATCTTTGAGGGATTCGATAACGCGCTCACGCTGGTTCTGAGCAATGTCACCGTTCAGCGCAGCAGCTTTATAGCCTTTGGCTTCCAGGGCACTGGCCAGGTCCAGGGTCGCTTGCTTGGTGCGCACGAACATGATCAGGGCGTCGAAATCTTCAACTTCCAGCAGGCTCAATACAGCCGAGGTCTTCTGGTCAGCGTGAACCAACAGGTGAGCCTGTTCGATCGCGGTAACGGTCTGAGTCTTGGTCTGAATCTTCACGTGTTGCGGGTCGCGCAGGTGGCGCTCAGCAATGGCACGGATCGACTGCGGCAAGGTCGCCGAGAACAATACGGTCTGGCGAGTCGCTGGCAAGGCCTTGAAGATCACTTCAAGGTCATCCATGAAGCCCAGCTTGAGCATTTCGTCAGCTTCGTCGAGAACCAGGTGGTTCACGGTCGCCAATACTTTTTCGTCACGACGCAAGTGGTCGCACAGACGGCCCGGTGTGGCGACAACGATTTGTGCGCCATTACGGATTGCTTTCAGTTGTGGGCCCATAGGCGCGCCGCCGTAAACGGCCACAACAGTTACACCCGGCATTTGCTTGGCGTAGGTTTCGAAAGCGGTTGCTACTTGCAGCGCCAACTCACGGGTTGGCGCCAGGATCAGGGCTTGCGGCTCGCGCTTAGCAGGATCGATGCGGTGCAGGATCGGCAGGGCGAACGCGGCGGTTTTACCCGTACCGGTTTGCGCCTGACCAATCATGTCGTGACCGGCCATGATGATCGGGATCGATTGCTGCTGAATAGCCGAAGGTTCTTCGTAGCCAGTTGCTGCAACGGCTGCAAGAATGTTCGGATTAAGATTAAAAGCGGCGAAGCCGCCGGTTTCCTGGGTCATGGGTCTGCCTCTAAGTGCATCCGCAAAGACCCATGCTCCAAAGCTGCGCATGCCGTGTAAGACTCAAGAGTCGCCCTGGCTGCTTTGTCGGCGGGGATTTGCGAAAACGTTTAAATGAATGGAGCGTTCAGGGTTGTCCGCGAAACGGACGAGCAGCCGAAGCGTGCTTCGGGAAATGCGACACCTAAACGTGGCCCGGCTAAAGGCCGGCGCGCACTATACCGGATTTATCCAAAAAAAGAAGTGTTTTTTTAAGGATAAAAGCGCTGAACGCCTCTGTAGACCGGGCCTTGACGATATTTTGCACACTGCAAAATGATTAAACCCTCGCCCGCGGGCTAAAACGTTTCACCTTCGCCCTTCACGTGGCTGGGCGAATGGCCTTGATCAAGGACTCCAGCGAGTAGCCCAAACGCGCAGCCAAGCCCTGGGCCCGCAGCGTCAAAGCCGGCAGCTCCAGCGTTTGTTCCAGATCGGCAGGCACCATCAAAATGACGTTCCCCTCCTTCACCGGCAGCTCCCAATAGTGACGATGGAATAACCCGCGCAGCAGCGCTGCACCCAGCGGTTTGCCATCATCTGTGGCCCACTGGTTGATGATCAGCCAACCGTTGGGGTTGAGCTTGTTCTGGCAGCTTTCAAGAAAGTTCCAGCCCAGATGAGCAGGCGCAGGCCCCAAGTCGTTGTACAGGTCGACAAAGATCAGGTCCGCCGACTCCGCACTTTCCAGCAACTCCTGCGCATCGCCGATGCGAATGTACAAGCGCGGGTCATCGTCCAGCCCAAGGTACTCGATGGCCAGACGCGGGACATCCGGGCGCAGTTCAATGGCTTCGACATCCTCAAGGGGCAAAAACTTCAGACAGGCCTGGGTCAGGGTTCCGGCGCCCAAACCTAGAAACAAGGCACTTTCGGGGGCTTCATGGCACAGCGCGCCAATCAGCATGGCGCGGGTGTAGTCGTATTCCAGCCAGCTGGGATCAGCGGTGAACACGCAACTTTGCTCGATCGCATCGCCAAATTCGAGGAAGCGGTAGTCTTCCACTTCAAGTACTCGAATCATGCCGAAGTCATCATGAACCTCAGCGAGCAGACGCTCAACGCGCTCCTCAGACATTTCCTCTCCTTGCCGCGACCCGGCACAACCCGGGCATCGCTCTAAAAAAACACCACTCGGAGCCGAGCAGAAAGGCGCGATTGTCGGCCATTGCCACGCAACAGGTCACGCACTAATTGCTGATAACATGCGCCATCTCCCCTTGACACTAGAGTCTGCGATGAGCCAACCCTGGACCCCCGACAGCTGGCGCGCCCTGCCAATCCAGCAACAACCGCACTACCCTGATGCCGCGCACGTACTGCGTGTCGAGCAGAGCCTGGCGAGTTACCCGCCACTGGTCTTTGCGGGCGAGGCTCGCGAATTACGCCGTCAGTTTGCCGAGGTCACACAAGGTCGGGCGTTTCTGTTGCAGGGCGGCGATTGCGCTGAAAGCTTTGCCGAGTTTTCCGCCGCCAAAATTCGCGACACGTTCAAAGTGTTGCTGCAAATGGCAATCGTCATGACCTTCGCCGCAGGTTGCCCGGTGGTCAAGGTCGGGCGCATGGCCGGGCAATTCGCCAAGCCGCGTTCGGCCAACGATGAAACGATCAATGGCGTAACCCTGCCAGCGTACCGGGGCGATATTGTTAACGGCATCGGCTTCGATGAAAAAAGCCGCGTGCCGGACCCCGAGCGTCTGGTGCAAGCCTATAACCAGTCAACGGCGACCCTGAACCTGCTGCGCGCCTTTGCCCAGGGCGGCTTTGCCGACCTGCATCAGGTTCACAAATGGAACCTGGACTTCATCGCCAACTCGGCACTGGCGGATAAATACAGCCAATTGGCCAGCCGCATCGACGAAACCTTGGCCTTTATGCGCGCCTGCGGCATGGACAGCTCGCCGCAGTTGCGCGAGACCAGCTTCTTCACGGCTCACGAAGCGCTGCTGTTGAACTACGAAGAAGCGTTCGTGCGTCGCGACAGCCTGACCAACGATTATTACGATTGCTCGGCCCACATGCTGTGGATCGGCGATCGCACGCGCCAGCTCGACGGCGCACATGTCGAGTTCCTGCGCGGGGTCAATAATCCGATTGGGGTCAAGGTTGGCCCGAGCATGAACACCCAAGACCTGATCCGCCTGATCGATATCCTCAACCCGGACAACGACCCGGGCCGTCTCAACTTGATCGTGCGCATGGGCGCCAATAAGGTGGGCGATCACCTGCCAAGCCTGATCCGCGCGGTCGAAGGCGAAGGCAAGCAGGTGCTCTGGAGCTGTGATCCGATGCACGCCAACACGATCAAGGCCAGCAGCGGTTACAAGACCCGCGACTTCGCGCAGATCCTCGGCGAGGTGAAGCAGTTCTTCCAGGTGCATGAGGCCGAGGGCAGCTATGCAGGCGGCATTCACATCGAAATGACCGGACAAAATGTCACTGAATGCATTGGTGGCGCGCGTCCGATTACCGAAGATGGCTTGTCGGACCGCTACCACACCCACTGCGACCCACGCATGAATGCCGATCAGTCGCTGGAACTGGCGTTTTTGATTGCCGAAACGCTCAAGCAGGTTAAGCGCTGAGTGAGCACGCAGTTGCGATCTCTTGATGTTAAAAGGATCGCAACCTGCGCCTGCGCCAGCACGGATTGCGGCTCATTTGTTGAACGGGTCTTCCCAAAAATGCCGGTGACTTTCGATTTCAATATCCGCCCGGCTCAACCCCAAATCCTTCAATGTGGCATCACTGACCCGCCGTAAATGTGCGCGTTCGCGCGACAGTTGATGCCAGCGAACCACCCGCGCAAACCAGCCTGCACTTATCTGACCTTTCATCGCTCGAATCCTCCTTGGGGATGGCTCAAGTCTGCGCACAGGCATAAGATCAATCCAACGAATGTTTCTTATGCAATTCATTTGCGAGATTGATCAATGGCTGACTTTCCGAGCATCGACACCGACCTGCTGCGCACGTTTGCAGCCATCGCCGATCACGGTGGATTTACCCGCGCAGCCGAAGCCGTCAACCGCACTCAATCGGCGGTGAGCATGCAAATGAAACGGCTGGAGGAAGACGTGCTGCAATGCCCGCTCTTTCAGCGCGAGGGGCGCAACGTGGTGCTCACTGCCGAAGGGCAGGTGTTACTGGGCTATGCGCGGCGCATTCTTAAATTACACAGTGAGGTGTTCAATACCCTGCGCCAGCCGCAGATGGTGGGCATGATCAAAATCGGCTCGCCGGATGATTATGTGATGCGTTTTTTGCCCGGCATTCTTTCACGCTTTGCCCAGGACTATCCGCTGATCAATGTCGAAGTGCATTGCGAACCTTCAGCGCAGTTGTTGCAGCGTAACGATCTGGACCTGACCATCGTCACCCGCAAACCCGGCTCTGAAAGGGGCCAGATCTTGCGCCAGGAACGCTTCGTGTGGATGGTGGCTCAAGGTTTCTCGCCGCACGAGCAAACGCCCTTGCCCCTGGCGATGTTCAATACCGAGTGCTTTTGCCGGATCTGGGCCTGCAATGCGCTGGATGCATTACAGCGCGAGTACCGCGTTGCCTACACCAGCGCCAGCCTGGCAGCCATCAATGCAGTCGTGAGCACAGGACTTGCGGTGACTGCACAGCTCGAAAGCCTGTTAACGCCCGACCTGCGTATCGTGGGCGAAGCCGAAAACCTGCCGCTCTTGCCTACGGCCAGTATCGTGCTGTTGCGCAAGGCCACCACCACGCCCTCCCCCATCATCGAGTGTTTTGCTCAGTACATCATCGACGGCTTCAAGCCTTGATCGCCAGCAGCCCGGCACAGATCAGCAAAAAGGCGCAGTACATGCCACGCAATACGCGCTCCGGTAGCGCATGGGCCACCTTGACCCCCCAACTGATACTCAACAGGCCACCAATGGCCATCGGCACCCCCATGTGCCAGTTCACTTCATGGTGCACGGCATAGGTGAGCAGCGTGACGCTGGTACTGGGGGCCGCCAGCGCCAGGGACATCCCCTGAGCCACCACTTGCGAAGTGCCGAAGACGCTGGTCAGTACGGGGGCCGCCACCACAGCGCCGCCCACACCGAACAGTCCGCCCGTCGTCCCCGCCAGCGCGCCCAGCACGCCATACCACGGCCAACCGAAGCGAGTGTTTGCAGCGGCTTGCGCCGAAGCGCCATAAAGTTTGATCAGGTTATAGAGGGTGATGGCCAGCAAGAATCCGACAAACCCCCAGCGAATCAGGCTCGGGTCCAGGCCGACCGCGAGCATGGCGCCCAGCCAGGCAAAACAAAAGCTCATCACCACCAAGGGCAGTGCCTGGCGCCAATCGATACGGTTGCGCTGGTTATAGCGGTACAGCGCCACGAACACATTGGGCACCGACATCACCAAGGCCGTGCCCTGCGCCATCTGTTGATCCAGCCCGAACCACAAGCCCAGCACCGGAATGGCAATCAAGCCGCCACCAATGCCGAACAACCCGCCCAGCGCGCCCAAGGCAATCCCCAGCGCGGCATACATTGCAAAATCGATCAGCATTACTGGCCCTCTTGGTGAGCCGCCATGCTACCCAGTCGCTCGCCTGTGGCAAAGCTCAAAACCGGGCCTTGCGCACGATTTCATCCAGCAAAAAAAACCCGACCATAAGGCCGGGCTCTTTTGTGGTGCGGTTAACGCAAGGTTTAAACCTTGGCGCGGCCCTTGTAGGAGCCACCGTCACGGGTGTCGATCTCGATCCAGTCGCCGATTTCAACGAAATCTGCAACGCTCAGCTCGGTACCGTTTTTCAGTTTGGCAGGCTTCATCACCTTGCCCGAAGTGTCGCCGCGCGCGGAACCTTCGGTGTAGTCAACCTGACGCACGATGGTGGTCGGCAGCTCTACGGAAACCAGGCGGTCTTCAAAGAAGATGGCTTCGCAAACATCGGTCATGCCTTCTTCAACGAAAGGCAAAACGGCTTCGATGTCTTCAGCGTTCAGCTCGTACATGGTGTAGTCAGTGGTGTCCATGAACGTGTAGGTGTCGCCGGAGATGAACGACAGGGTCGCTTCTTTGCGATCCAGGATCACGTCTTCCAGCTTGTCATCAGCGCTGTAAACGATTTCAGTTTTGTAGCCGGTCAGCAGGTTCTTCAGCTTGGTCTTCATGATCGCGCTGTTACGGCCCGACTTGGTGAATTCAGCTTTCTGAACCAACCAAGGGTCGTTTTCGAGCTTGATGACGGTGCCGGGTTTAAGCTCTTTACCAGTTTTCATTGCGAGTATCCGAATTTGGATTGAGATTTACAAAAATCTAGGCCGCGTATCATATCCAATTTCTATAAAACAGTACCAGCGCTTGCGCAAGATCAGCCTGCATTGCCTGTTGCAAGCACCAGCGCTCGCTGTGCGCGGTGATTTCAGGCCAGTGTTCAAGCACCGCATTCCAGCTGTGCGCCATGTCAGCGCCAGCGTTCCAGGCCAGCCACAGCTCGGTGAACGCCTGCGCGGCGGGCGCGGACAAGTCTTTGACGTACAACGCCAAAAACGCCTTGAGCTTGATCCAGTGCGCGTCCTCTTCTTGCTGATAGATGTGCCACAGCAGCGGACGACCAGCCCATTGCGCCCGCACAAATGAATCCTCGCCACGCACGGCATTGAAGTCACAACTCCATAAAAGCCGATCGTAATCCTCTTGCCGGACGAACGGCAGTGCCTGAACGCTCAGTTGACCCCGCTGCTCAACCGTTCCAAGTGGCAATTGATCGACATCCAGCCAGCGCAACAGATCCCCCATGATGCGACCTTGCGGCACCAGTAAATGCGTGGGTCGAGCGCCCGCTGCCATCGCCTCCAGCCAGCTGGCCAGCCCGGTGTTTTCGTAAGCAAAGAGCGAAATCAGGTGCGCACCGTCTAACGCATACACCCCCAGCGCCTGCAAAAAAGCACGTCGTGCCTGCGGATCACGCTCAAACGCCTGGCGTCGGGCAATCAGATCTGCTTCTCGCAACAGGCCCCCCGTGCCTTTCTCAAAACCGGGAAAGAAGAACATGCGCTTGAGCCCGTCAGGCCGCAGCGAGGGTAATCCGTGACAACCGGTCACCCAGTCTTCGGCGCTTAAATACTCAAGGTTGATCCACAGCGCAGGCACAGGCCGGGCTTTCATGGCCAGTAGATAAGCCTCTGGCAGTTTGCAGGCAAAGGCTTCGATGACGACATCAGCCACCTGCGCCGCCTCCCACTCCTGCGGCCACCGATGCACCTCAACCCCTTGGCGCCATTGTTGGGTTGCCGTGGCGTCTGCCTCGGGACAAAGCGCGACAAACGCCTGCAAGTCGTCGACCCACAACCGCACGGCCACGTCATGTTCGGCAACCAATTGCCGGGCCAGCCGCCAGGTCACACCAATGTCACCGTAGTTATCGACCACGCTGCAAAAAATATCCCAGGAGGCTTTCATTCCGGGCTCCAACGCTCAAAAGGCGGATTCTCCGCATAAAACAGTCGATACAGAAGCGCTGACACGGATTAATCTGCTCGGCAGTCGTGCGACAATCGCCGCTCGCATCCATTCGCGCCTGCCAGGAGGCTGCCATGCCCGCTCGTCCGATTGCTCGCCGTCGACTGTCTGTCAGGTTAAGCCCGTTGTCGTTGATCGGCTGTATCGCCGCTGGCCTTTGGCTAGGTTGCATGGCGATTGCACTGACCGGCTGGCTACTTTATCGCACGCTCGGGCCTGCCCCTCTGGCGCCAGTGGTCAACGACCTGCGCCAAATCATCCAACCGCAACCGCCCGTTCAAACGCCCGAAGCCAGCAACGTGATGTTTGAGCAGTACCAGCAAAATCTTTATCAAAGCGAGCAACAGCAACGCCTTGACCAAGCGCGCAGCAACTATCGCAACCTGTCCAACCCAACGTGCCAGTTTTGGTTACAGCAAGACCAAAATGCCCCAACCGATAAAAGCCGGGCTAATGTGCTGCGCTTTTGCAATTAACCTCAGACATAAAACGCCCCCCTTATGAACAAGACTGTTGTGCACCGCCTGCTACTGGAAAAGCTTGAGGTTGACCTCGATGTACTCCAGCGCGCCGCTCAAACGGCTTATGAAGCCGCCACGCACGAAGAGAATGTCGCGGAAAACAAATACGACACGCTGGGTCTGGAAGCCTCGTATCTGGCGACGGGGCAAGCACGCAGGGTTGAGCAGATCCGCCAGTCGCTGAAAAGCTGCCGGACAATGGCGCTAGAACCGTTCAATGCGGCGCGCGGGATTCAGGTCGGCGCGCTGGTCAACCTGGAAGCCGAAAACGGCAATGCGCAGCATCTATTTCTGGCGCCTGATGCCGCCGGCCTCACGCTCTGTGTTGAGGGGCAAACCGTGACGGTTATCACCCCGCATTCGCCGCTAGGCACAGCGCTGCTGGGCAAACAGGTGGACGACGAGGTGCAGATTACCGTGGGCGCTACAGCGCAATACTTCAGCGTCTGCACGATTGACTAGACGGGCTGCGCTGGATCGCGAGCCAGCTTGCGCCTGCGGGGCTACTCGCTGCGACTTACTTGGCAGCCGCCATCAGACGGTTCACTTCACTGCGCACCATGTTGGCGTACTCCGGCGGTGACATCGCGTCCAGTTCCGAGCGCACCCATTCAGCCCACTTGCCCTTGCGTTTGGAGCGCTCACCAAACAAACGCGCCGCATCCCCTTTGGCCTTGCCCAGATTGCTCTGCCAAAGATCAAACAGACGGGACTTTTCATCTTCAAGCGCAGCACGCTCAGCGAGAGACTTATTGGCGAGGTTGAAGCTCATGAGATTTTCCTGCGGCGTAAATTGGGCTACATCTTACACCCTCAAAAGAAGTGTCTCAGCCTGGTTTTTAACTACGCTGTCACCCTAGTACCGCACCCCGTGCAAAAACAGATGCAACTTTTCAGCACGGGACTGACTCCATTACTCATCACCCTTTCACCTGCAAGGAGTACCGCAATGGCTCGAAAAAACGCCGTACACGCCGCTGAAGACCAAATCAAAGACCAGGCTTTCAGTGAGCTGCAAGACCTGATTGCCGAATCGGAAAAACTGCTTAAAGACAGTGCTTCACTGGTCGGCGAAGAGGGTGAAACCCTGCGTGCGCAAGTTGGCCTGAAACTTAAACAGGCGCTGGATTCAGTGAGCAATGTGCGCGAGCGCACCAAGCCCGTCGTGGACGCCACAGAAAATTACATCGGCGGCCATCCGTGGCAGACCGTGGCGATTTCGGCAGGCTTTGGCCTGGTGGTTGGCCTGTTACTGGGGCGCCGCAACTAATCAGGCTTATTGCCCGACTGCGCTGCACCTGCACAGCCCCTCGCCAGCCTGGCGAGGGGCTTTGTTGTTTGAGCCGTTATTTTTTTCGACATACTCAGTGACATTGACGCCCGACAGTCCCGATACTTCACGCCACTCCCAACGCCTTCGAGACAGTCAATGTCAGCCTCAACTGCTGCCACCAAGCCCTTAAGCACCGCCCTGATTCTGCTGATGGCGACCGCCACCGGCCTGGCGGTTGCCAGCAACTATTACGCGCAACCGTTGCTTCACACCATCGCCCAACACATGGGCTTGAGCATGAGCGGCGCTGGCTCCGTGGTCATTACCGCGCAGCTGAGCTACGGCGCAGGCCTTTTGTTGCTGGTACCACTGGGGGACTTGTTCGAGCAACGCCGACTCATTGTGATCATGACGGTACTCAGTGCGCTGGGGCTTCTTTTGAGCGCATTTTCCCCCTCGTTGACTTGGCTGTTACTGGGTACGGCAATTACGGGCCTGTTTTCAGTGTCAGCCCAAATACTGGTAACCATGGGTGCCAGCCTGACAGATCCGCAAAGCCGCGGGCGCGTAGTAGGCACCTTGATGAGTGGCCTGCTGCTGGGGATTTTGCTCGCGCGGACCGTTGCGGGGGCGTTGTCCTCGGCGGGTGATTGGCGAACCATCTACTTGCTGGCGGCAGCACTGATGTTTATCAGCGCCATCGCTTTGTTTGTCGCCCTGCCCAGCCATCACCACAGTGCGGGCTTGAGCTACCCGAAATTGCTGGGATCGGTGTTTCGCCTGTTCGTCGAAGAGCCAGTGCTGCGCCTGAGAGCCGCATTGGGCTTATTGACGTTCTCGCTGTTTGCCTTGTTCTGGACCCCGCTGGCTTTTCTGCTGGCGGTGCCACCCTATAGCTACTCGGACGCTGTGATCGGCCTGTTCGGCCTGGCCGGTGCCGTCGGCGCACTGGCGGCCAGCTGGGCCGGACGCATGGCTGACCGAGGCAAAGGGCAGCAGGCCACCACCGTCGGCTTGCTGGTCCTGCTTGCTAGCTGGCTACCGATGGCGTTTGCCGGCACCTCGTTGACCGCCTTGTTGATCGGCGTGCTGGCATTGGATTTTGCCGTGCAACTGGTTCACGTCAGCAATCAGAATGCGGTGTTTCAAGTCCGTCCTGCTGCGCGTAATCGCCTTAATGCCGGTTACATCACCTGTTATTTCATCGGTGGCGCGCTGGGTTCACTGGTGGGTGCGCAAACCTATCCGGTCTATGGGTGGGATGGCATCGTGCTCGTCGGGGCCGTCATCGCCACATTAACCCTGGCTGTCTGGGGCTACGCCTTGCAACGCGAAAGCAAGCTGCAACCCGTCGACTAGAGAGTGTTACAGCACTTCTCATCACTTGGCTTAGTCGCTAGGATGCATTCCCCCTGAAAATAACCTGCCCGCGCAGACCCTCTTATTGCTCCGAGATAACGAATGATCCCTAAAGAATCGCGCAATGAACTCGCCCTGGACACATTCATCAAGGCGCACCCGCACTTAATCGAAGAAATGAAGGAACTGAGCCACGAAGACCGGCAACAGCAAATCCTCTGGGCATTTGAAGACGAAGCACAAAGCCGCGGACTGGAAGCGTGGGAACTGGCGCTGGAGCTGATTGCACGCTCACCTGAAGAACTCGCAGCCATGCGTCGGGAGGTTCATCAAGAGGT
Organism: Pseudomonas sp. TAA207; assembly: GCF_001529285.1. Classification (NCBI taxonomy): domain Bacteria; kingdom Pseudomonadati; phylum Pseudomonadota; class Gammaproteobacteria; order Pseudomonadales; family Pseudomonadaceae; genus Pseudomonas; species Pseudomonas sp. TAA207. The sequence continues at coordinate 59,947 of NZ_LLWJ01000061.1, forward strand.
GGCTGAAGCACTGGACATGAGCTGGGAAGAATACTGCGGATTCAACGACATCGCGGTGTGAGTGGCGCGCGCATTGAGTGACGCAACGGTTATCAGCCAACCGTTCGTCACTTGAGTGGCACGAATCGGTAAAATGCCCACACCAATATCATGTAGTCCTCGCCCACCTTGGAGCTGACATCATGATGACGCTGCTCAAACACCTCTCTTTCGCCGCCGCGCTAGGCATTTTATCCGCCAGTTCGTATGCCGCACCGTCTTCAACGGGACCGACCATCCCCGAAAATCCCGTCAACCCGCCTGCAACTCAAGGGGTTGAGCCCAGCATCAATCAGGATTCCAAAATCCATAACGATGCCGATACGCCTACCCATCCTTCAGTTGACCCCAGGATTCAGGGCAATGACCCTGGTCGCCAGGGCGGTACGAATACAGACGGAAATGGCCCAGTGGGCGACAACGATCAGTTAATAACCCCGTCAGGTTCTGCCAAACCTTAATCCTGCACTCAAGGCCATCGTTCAAAACGGCTCAAAAAGGTAACTGTAAAAAAGAATTTCAAGTCATAGGTGGTGTCCAAGATGTAACGACCACTTAAAGGCTTACAGATGAAATTCGACACCTTTTCCCAAGGGCTTGCCAAAGCCGCGGGCCGCCCCCGTACGTTCCAGATTGCACTCCTGCTCATCGTGATCTGGGCCGTGTCGGGGCCTTTTTTCCACTTCAATGACACCTGGCAGTTGATCATCAATACATCCACCACCATCATCACCTTCCTGATGGTGTTCCTCATCCAAAACACTCAAAACCGTGATAACGATGTATTGCACATCAAGATCGACGAGTTGCTGCGCGTAACCAAAGAAGCGCAAAATGCAGTGCTCAACCTGGACTCACTGGATGCCAAAGAACTGCGCAACATTCGCAAGCAGTACAAGCGCATGGGTGAAAACCAATCGGTAGAAGTGACGCGCACCGAATCGGAAGTCACTGCGACCGAAAAAGGCACCCAGACCCCTGCTTGAACATACCGCGCTGATACTTTCAGGCATCAGCGCAGCCCATTGCCATTAGCTGTAAGGTTTATCAGCGCCACCTTTTTGGTGAGCCGCGGCAAGTTTCTTTGCCATTTCCAGATGCATCTCCAGTTTGGGTAAGTACTTGTGAGCGAACGCTTTGAGTTCCGGTGACGTGGACTGATGGGCCTGATGCTTGAACAATGCAATGGCATCTTCATGGGTCTTGACCTGATGAGCCGCGTAAGCCACATCAAACGACGCCCCTTCCTGCACTTGAAGCATCATAGACTTCGCTTTACTCAAAATATCCTCTTCAGCCGCCACCTTAAGACCTTGCTTTTGAGCGATTTCTTTCAGGTCACGGTTGGCATCGGTGTAGTCCTTAATGACTTCGACTGCATAGCTATTGATATCTACAGCCGTGGTTTTCTGAATTGCCATGCGACTGTTTTCAATCTCCGCAATCCCTGCTGCAGACGCCTCGTCAACAAACTCGGCAGGACTGGCAGCCACGGCAGCTCCCGCCATGAACATGGCATAAGCCAATGCACAACTGGCGACAAGGCGTTTAGGGACACTCGGGGTTTTCATAACATCCTCCAGAAAAAGGCAGGTTTATTCCCTGCACAGAATCTGAAGGCGTATGCGGGTAAAGGTTTAGAAAAACCTGATAGGGGCGACGAGCGGTCACTGCAAAAAGTACCGGACGTCATGTTTACGAGCACCGGGATGTGGCTGCGTTTATTCAAACCGCTCAACGACTGTGGCCGCTAATGCATGACCCCGGTCAACATTATAAATACGATGGATGAAAACCCACTGCCCTTGCCACTTATAAAGTTTTGTGTGCACACGCATCAGTTCAAATAAATAAACAGGACAACTTAGCTCCATGGCGACTTGTTTTAAGGGGACGCCCAATACTTTACTCATCCGATACTGAGCAGCGGCTTTAGACATCACCAAACATTCACGCGCCTGCGCCACCAAAGAGGTCAATTGAAAAAATGTCCATTGATCAGCCACCTCGCACTGATGTCGATGCAATGTGATATCAAGAGAGCCCTCAACGCAAACAGGACTTGAGTATTCAACCTCACTGACGTACGTCAACAGCTTTCGCTGAATGGGCGATGAGTCTATTTCCTCTTCTTTAAATCGCACCAACAATGACTCATGCATGTGTCCCGAGACGGCGGACAAGGCGGCTGCTCCATCAAGTCGCAATAACTTCCAATGCAGAATAACGCGCGCAAACACCTCTTCCTGGGCGGCGAACACATGAAAAAACTCGAGCACCGTATTCGATTGCCTTAACCGCACCTTGTCTAGAATCGCCGTAAACTCAGCCGCATCGAAGAATTGAAAGGGGCGAGCATAATTAATCTCACACCCGACGACAACCATACTTTGCTGATAGTCCTTGAGCTGCCGAGCAATCGACACGCCTAAATATTTAATAAACCAGGCGCACACATCATTTACGCCAAACTCAAGCAGAGCATGTGGATGAAACTGTATAGGACTGAACAAGGTAGGGTCGATGGCCCGGACACTAGAGACACTGCGATCAATATACATATCAACCTCCTGCAATGGCCGTAAAAACATCCAATTCATCGTGGTTATTAACGTTTACATCCAGCGAATCAACAGATAGCTTTTCACCATTTAGCGAGACCAGAAAGCTTTTCTTAACTTGCCCTTGGCCATCCAGAACAACAGCACGGAGATCCGGGTGTAGGCTGATTATTTTCAGGATCACACTCTTAACTGTGTCCTGAGGTTCAACATCAATACTCATTTCACGTGCGTAACCCATGAACCTTGCAAGGTTTCCCGATAGCTTAATATTCATTCCTTTAACTCCTGCTGATACTTGCGCTGTTCCTGCATCTCCAATTCATGGATTTTATAAATACCGAGATCCACCTTAAGCTTCTCTTGAGGGTCCGCACCCGCAATCAAGGATGCAAAGTCCCGTTGCGCCCGACCAAGACCACTGTTTTCGGTATACCCCCAACCTCCTGTGATGCTCAGTGCCATCGAGACAATTTTATTAACAGCCTCAACCGCCTGGTATTTAGCGGATGATGACACCGGATCCCAATAAGGATCCGATGCGCCCAGATCCTGTCGAAGTAAGGCGTGATAGACAAAAGCGCGTGCAGACTCAAGCAGGATATACATCTCACCCACCACAGCCTGTACATGCTGAAAGTCAATCAAGCGCTGCTGATTACGTACCGTACGGTGCACATAATCTACGGCTGCTTCAATGACTGCCCGCGCCCGCCCTAAGAACAACGTTGTTTGCAAGGATCGTCGACAATTAAGAAAGTAACGCTGGGCAAAACCGAGTCCATCCGAGGCCACCAACAAACGACTTTTGTGCAACCGTACATTATTTAAAGACAGAGATGAAATTCCGGTGGAGCGGCACCCCAGCATGACGCGAGGCAACACAACAACACCCGGATCATCCGCACGCACTAAAAAAACCTGAACATCCAACGTATTGCTGCGCACAAACACCATAAATACATCAGCTGTCTCAGCGCCAGTCACGATTTCCTTCACCCCATTCAGTACGAAATAGTCAATATCTTTATCGCGCACCGCACACGAGGTGAATGTGAATGCATCCGCATTCTCTGTGTAGGCAAACGCCCCGCCTCTTCTCCCTTCTACCAGATCGTTAATGTACTGATCATTAACATCATCACGCCCGAGGGCAAGCAGGGCTGTAATAAAAGACATCCGCACCGAGATCAAAAACGGAAAGGAGGCATCCACAGACAAATAACCAATTTTTTCCAGCACTTGGCCCCATGCCGCATACCCCTGCCCTAAGCCGCACCTTGATTTAGGCAGGTGGTACTTATAAAGACCTAACTGCGCAAACTTCGAAATTAAATCGTGACTTATCGGGGTCGATGTTCGGTCGCGTTCAATGACAGAACTATTTAACTCGCCCTCTATAAGAGGACCATACACTGCCTTTACATCCCGAGCTCCTTGCCAATCTATACGCATTATGGGTCCCTCCATAGCGAGCAAGACAGTACATAACTTACAACCTCCAAGCAGCCACCCAAGCCGCCGTTTATCAGCGTCAGCGCTGTTAACACCACGACAAAGAGTAGGCCAGAATAAAAAAAACGCCATGACCTGTGCGCTAAATCGTTTTAAAAGATAAACCCTGTCCTGTAAACCCGTTATCAACCCCGCATGCGCTTCGTGTGCAGCACGAAAAGCACTTGCGACAATACTTTTTACTGCGTCAAATTACCCCACACCAAGATTGGACTGCACCCTGCTGGCCTCAACATTGACGCACGCAGGAACGTCGCATGAAGAAGGACGATAAGAATGACCCTTTTTAGACTTGCTCTGGCTTCAGAAGCGCCCAAACGGTGGCGCCTCATGGGCAGCGTGGGCAGTCCACCCCCATGCAGGCATGTACTTACTGGCCGGTATGGCGTTGCTGGGGGCGTGGATGCTGGCAAACACACGTAGCAGCTGCCGAAGGAACGAGGCTGCTACAAGGATTGGCCATATCACACACAGATGCTGGCTTAATTAGGGGACACCGTTATCACTGTAGATCCGGAAAAAGGGCCTGGGGTGACAGTGCCTCGGGTGACTAAAGTGGAAATGATATTAAGTGGACTATCCAGATTGTTTGTAACCGACATATTAATGCCATTGGTGGCATCCCGAGTATTGATTGTCACTACGGAGTAAAGACTGTCATCATTTCTAAGCCTGACGCCCCAAGTGTTTGTACGGGCTGCCCTGACAGAGATGCTGGCAGAAGCATTACATCTAACATTGAGACGGGTCGATGCTTGTGCGCCATTAAGTTCTGAGCCGGACAGCGCTCTATGGTCGACAGTCGCATTCCCACTAATACTGCATTGCACCGGAGGTGTTGGCGGCCTTAATGGCACACAATTAGTAAGATCATATGCAGGGCCACCCATATTGCCGCTGGCCGTAGTATAAACCATACACCCCCCCGTAAGATCCCAGGCTGACTCTATCAAGTACGAATCGCTATAAGGCATAAACACCCCCATACTATTAAGCTCACGAAGAATATCTCCGAACGTCACCGGACGGTTAAGACCCGTAGTAACGGTCCATTGACCACCACTAAGTTGCGAACCCACCAACCTAAGCTCTGGACGTACTTGGCAATTCCGATTAGTTCTACCACAGGCACTTAATCCTGAGTCTTCAAGAGACCATCCGCTTAACGTATAGGATATTCTTGTAAACCCACCCTCAGACACAATCGACGTCACAACGAAGGTAGCGGTAGCATGTGCCCTCGATATAAAACCAAATAACAGCACCACAAACACTAAAATCAGCCGCATATAAATAACCTGGCAATTAATGCGAGACGGGGATCTTAACCATCACGAGACAGCAAGACTTAAAATAAAAACAACCTGATCGTTTTTAAAAATCAAACGCCCCATCAACTAGTCATAGCTTAGCGTAAAACTTAACGCCGCATAAAACGCCCCCAACCCTATGTTCCTATCTACCAACGCCTGCGACTCCCCTTGCAGATAAGCATTGAAATTTATCAAGTTACTGCCTTTGATAAACGCCCCCATATTGTGGGTTTCATTTAGTACCAAGGGCTTGCCGTCGACAGTTTCCAACCCCAACAAGACACCGTGCACATCGCCGCTTTGCAATACCAGCAGCCCAGGTGGGTCGATACTTTCAGGCCCGCTGAACATGATACTGACCCTGCTGTTGCCTGTGCCCAACTGACAATTCTGCAGGTGCAAAGTCATGGGCCGCCCGCGGGTGCGGCCATTGAGATAAAGGTCCTTGTCCACAACGCTTAAAAAATCCAGCTCAACCTGGGCATCTTCCGCCGCGAGCATACAAGGCTCATTGACCAGCGAGCCGGAAAAGTACAGGTTGTCTTCATCTGCCACCGCTGCTGACCACCACAGGCCTAGGGCAATCCAGAGGGTCAGGTTCACGATCCACTTGCCCATAAATCCTCCTAATAAAACTCGGCCAGTAACAGTGCCGAAGCGGTGAAGTCGATACTCGGCAACTCACTGCCCTTAAGCTTGACGGGTACTGCCTCCAGCAACGGCAAGGCGGTGGGGGTGATCTGCATAAATTGAGGCTCGCCGGGAATAAGCTCGGCCCCGCCAAGCAATACCTTGATGCCAAGGTCCGGCACAGAGGACTGCAACGCTTTAGGTTCAAAAACAGCAGGATTGCCCTTGAGGGTCAGGCGCATGCGCCAGGAAGTACGGGTACTCGCACCCGGACAGTTGATTTGATAAGGGATCGCCTTGCGGTATTGCTCACCATCGATGCGATTGATGGCGAGATTGCCAAAGCGCACATCCAGACGCCCGCCCTTGTCACTGACCGTACAGAGGGGCCGTGCCAGTAGAGTGCCGCTTAACTGCAGGGTTTCGGCCATGCCAGCCAAAGGCAAGGCAGCCAGCGACAGAACTGTTAACACTCGATTTAAGGCGTTCATTGATACTCCACCATCACCGTGGCGGTGGCCGAAAACGTGCCATTTACGATCTCGCTGCTTTGAGTCCTTTTGGCCAACACTGCTTGCAGCAACGGTTTCTTGCTGGCATCGAAATTTGCCCAGGTATTGAGCGCAAGCGCAGAGCCATCTTTTTTAAACGCAATACCCAGTTCGTCATTGCCCGGCACTGCCAATAAAGCCGGTAAAAACCAGGTGCCGGCCCCCTGCACCTGTATGCGAACCTGATTGCTCACCGCCAGTGAGCAATCAAGGGTGTAAGGGAGGGTGATGGTCTTGTAACTGCCATCAATATCGTCGACTTGCACATCGCCAAATGTGGCGGCAATCAATTTACCGTCGTTGATCACACACGGAGGGGCCGCCATCATATTACCGCCGAAATCCATACGCATATCGACAGCAAGGCATGCCAAAGGCAGTGCAGACGCCAACAGAACAGCCAGCACTCGGGACAGGACGTTCATAGATATTCAACCATCAATGTCGCGCTGGAAAAAAATGCCCCGGTTCGTATCTGGGTACTCCCAGCCCTCTTGACCAACACAACTTGCAACCGAGGTGTACTGGTGCGATTGAAATTTGACCACGTATTGATCGCAAGGTTGGTGCCGTCTTTTATGAACTGGATGCCAACTTCGGGAATACCCGTAATAGCCAACAATGCAGGAGTAAACGACTGGGTTCCTCTCACTTGCATACGAATGACGCTGCTCTCGACACTGGAGCAATTCAGGGTGTAAGGGATGGGGATCGTCTTGTAACTGCCATCGATATCGGCGGTCTGAACATCTCCAAAATAGGCATTAATAAATCTTCCGCCGTTGATCACACAGGTGGGCGCCAGAACAGTGCCGCTGATCGTCACAGTCATACTGGAGGCAGCATTCGCGAATGACCCACAACCCAGTGCCAGCACCATAAGCGCCACTCGCAGGGCCGACATTTTGCAGTGCTCAGTCATAGCTCAGATTCACATTCAGGCTGGCACGAAAAGCGCCCGGACGCAGCGGTGCAGCGGTGCGCTCAGGCCGGATGTAGTAAGTCAACTGGCTGTCACCCGGCGTGACAAACCACACAGGCGCGGTTTGCCCCAGATGCAGGTTGCGCCCCTGAACGTCCTGCACGCGCAGGCCAACACCACTGGCACCCTCTACCTTGATCAGTTCCGGGGTATCTGGATCGGACACGGCGCTGAAGGTCAGCGTGGCCACTGGCTCGCTGGCACTCCACAGCAGGGTGCCCAGCCGGTCATCCCGGCGCCCGCCCTCGCTGCGTACACAGCCCTGCAGTTTCAGTTGTAGCGTTACAGGCCTGCCCTGATCGCCCATTTGAGCCAGGCGAGCTGTACTCAGGTTGCCCAGGTCCAGGGTCTGATGGCTGGAACTGGTGTCCAGATAACACGCGCTTTCAAGCAAGCTGCCGATCACCTGGAACTCGGCCGTCTGCACGTTTGTACCTGCGGCCTGGGACAAGGTTGAAACACTTGAGCAGCAGAGCAAGGCCACCAGGCAGTTGCGGAGTCGAGGGATCATGGTTTCAACTCACTTGAAGAGGTCATGGCTCAAGGTCATTTCTTGTCGGTAACAGGGCTGGCGGTGCAAGTCCCCGCCACACAGCTGAACTGCAATTGCGGACGGCCGCCGTAGTCATTGACGTAGGTCAGCACTGGCTTGTCGCCCAGCACCTTGGTGCTCAAGCCCAGATCCTGCTGGGACTTGGGCGGGACCATAATGGGCTTGAAGTCCGCCGGGCTGGCTGTCTTGAGATCCGGGGCGGCTTCAATCAGAGTGATGAAATAAGGCGTCGGGTTGTTAACCTGATAGCGCTCGCCCTGACGGCTCAGGGTCAGTTGTTCCTGCCAGGGCGCTTCACTCAAGCCCTTCTTTTGCGCAATCGCCAAGGGCCGGTAGAACAGCTTTACCCGGGTTTGCAAGGCGATTTGCAAGGTGTTGGCCTTGTCGCTGCGCGGCGGAATTTCGCGCAGGTTGAAGTAAAAAATCGACTCGCGATCCTGGGCGAGCAGGTTCAACTCTGGCAGGCCCTGGATCTTCACCTGGCTGCTGGCACCGGGTTCCAGGCGCTGTACAGGGGGGAGCACCACCATGGGGCCGGTGACTTTCTCGCCCTGTTCGTTTTCGATCCAGCCCTGGGCCAGGTAAGGCAACTGCGCATTCTGGTTGCTGATGCTCAGGCTGACGGATTTTTCACCGCCGATAAAAATCACCCGGGTGCGGTCCAGTGATACAGCGGCCTGACTGGTTTGTACGGTACTTGCACCAAGCATGGCGAGTAGTACAAAGGTGTAACGTTTGCAGAAGATCATGGGTGGTTCCTGTAGCCATAAATTAAGTGGCGCCGTTGCTTGTGTCGCCAAGGGGCTGACACAGCAGCTCCAGTTGTGATTTGAGTGAAGCAACCTTGTCCGGCAGGGTGAAGCGGCAGTGGTCGTTGCCCCCCCAGTTCAGCGTCATGGTTTCGCCCGGTTGCATGCCGCTCAGATAGGTCGAACCTTCTTCACCGACAATGCCGGTGTCCTGGCCGCGGCTATTTTTGGCGGTTGCACCAAAGGGCGGGGCGTCACGATCGGCCATCAGAATGGTGACCATCCCCTTTGCTCCGGCGATCACGTCAAAGCTGCGATAGCCAATGGCGCCTTCGGTCAACGTGCCCTGGATCACGGACTGGGTTGCTTCAACATCGTCGGGCAAGGTGTCCAGATCGATACTGGCCTGATTGCGGTAGTAGCTGTTGACGTCCGTGATCACGGCCTTGCCGAACCGATTGGTATGGGTCACGGCGCCGTTGCCACGCACCGGTACATCGGCCACACCCTGGGTATCGACCAGCAATCGGGTGCCGCCCATTACACTACTGCGGTGCAGGGCCGCGCCTCGACCGGTGATGGTGGCGCCGCCTTCTACGGACAGGCTGGCCGTGGTGTATTCGCCCTCCTGGTAACTGCCACTGACAACCACTTGGGCCTGATCCCCTTGATGGGAGAAAAAGCCACTGGCGGTTTCGCCGCTTGAAGTCTTACCGGCGCTGAGCATGTACTGGTTACGCTCGTCGAGGCTGTCGTAGTAACTCAAGGTATGGGTGCTATCTCCGTTATTAACCGAAGTGTTGAGACTGATTGAGCCCGTACCACCCCAGGGAATACTGACCGACAGATACGCACCATCATCGGAGGCACCATTGGATTTGTTCTGATAGGCCGTCAGCGACAGGCTAAGATTTTTCAAACGACCCACATCGAAGTAGCGCGACATCGACAGGCTGAAGCGATCACTGGCCCGGCTGTCCCAGTAGGTCTGGTGGTTATAGTTGAAATACAGGCTGAGGCCGGCATCACGAAACTGTTTGCTCAGGGTGGTGGTGTACATGTTCTTGCTGCGGTTAAGCGGCCGATCACCATGCCTGGCTTCAATAAACTCGTTCATGCTCATGTAGTTTTCTTCGGAGAAGCGATAGCCGGCGAAGGTCACCTGGCTGTCGTACTCATCGAAGCGCTTGGAGTAGCTGATCCGGTAGGACTTGCCCATCAGGGCACTGTTGCTGGCCGGTACAGTGGCACGGGATTGGGTGACATCCACCGACAACGCGCCAAAAGCCAGCAAGTCACGGCCGGCACCCACCGCCAGCGAACCGTAATCCTTGGCGCCGAGTGCGCCGCCATACAACGACCAGCCATTACTTACACCCCAGGAAAACTCGCCAGTGGTGAAGATCGGGCCGTCCATCTGATGCTCCCAGTCGGAAGGCTTACCGCCTGTCAGCTTGTAGCGCACAGACCCCGGACGCGTCAGATACGGAATGCTGGCGGTGTCCATTGTGAAATCCTGAACACTGCCGTCCTGTTCTTCGACGCGCACATCCAACTGACCACTGACCGCATCGTTAAGGTCCTGGATACGAAAGGGGCCCGGCGGCACCTGAGTGTTGTAAAGCACCCTGCCCTGCTGGCTGATCACCACGCGAGCGTTGGTGCGGGCCACGCCCGTGACCTCGGGGGCATAGCCTCGAAGATTGGGCGGCAACATATTGTCGTTACTGCTCAGGTTGGCGCCTGTGTAGCGGAAGCTGCCGAACAGGTCGGAGTCCAGGTAGCCTTCGCCGACAATCAGGCTCGAACGTAAAGACGGTATGGCACGCAATGCGTAAAAGCGGCTCCAGGCGAATTGTTGCTGTGAGGCCTGGCCAGCGCTGCGCTGCATTTGTGATTGCCAGTCGCCGCGAAAGCGCCAGGCACCCTGATTGAAACCCACAGTACCGTTGCCATTCAGATTGTCGTTGCGACTGCCTTTACGGTCGGTGGTCTGAGCGTTGAAGTTGTAGTCAAACAGCGCACCGGTAATGCCATCGTCCCAGCGAGAAGGCGGGTCCCAATTCGGCGCGGTGTATTCCAGCTGGTCCTGGGGGATGCTCAGGTACAACCCTGAAGTACTCAGATCGCCACGAGCCTGCATGCCGGGAATACTGCTGAGCTCCAGACACGCACCGTCGCGCCACCAGGTCAGGTTTTTAATTGTTTGCTCTTTCAAACCCAGTTCATTTACAAGTGCTGGGGAGAGGCAGGGGAGACTGTTCTTCGGGTTATCATCCGGGGTAATAAAAACAACGGGGAATTCAGTGAGCGTATCGCGATTAAGATGAACCATCAGTGTGTACTCCCCCGGCATGATGAAGTTCGCCGAAGCAAACACCCCAAGATCAAGGTTCTGGCGATCGTTAAGGTCCAATACATCGGTATTGAACTCGAACTCTTGGGCTGCACTGGCCCACGTCGCCAAACAACACAACGCTGTGGCAGTCAATACCTTACGGTGATCCACGCGAATACAATCCTTGATCTATAAAGCCTCACCACTTCAATCACTCAGAAGTGCTGAATACTCAATTTGATAGTGGCGTGATAGTTACCCGCCTGAAGTGCACTTCCAGTACCGACAAGTTCCAGGACGTAATTAAGCACCATGGTGTCAGCAACACCGGAGCTGTCATCAAGTAACATGCCGGGCGCAATCAACTTTCCACGAGCATCCTTTATCCGCAATGCAATGCCTTTGACTGCACCCTGGAGGCTAAAATTATTACCGTCAACCTCACCTTCAAATGTCAATTTCAAGGCCCGCGACGATAGGGCATTGGAACCTGTGTAGGTGATGCCGCAATCACTCAGGTAAATATTCAAAGGCCGCTGAAACGAGGCTTCACCGCGTACCAGGCCATCCAGCGAGGCCGGTTGAAAGGTGACCGTTTGGCCTTCATTACCCATGCGCATGGCACAGCCCGTATCCACAATACTGCCGACTAATTGCACACGCCCTTCTTGTTGCTTGTTAGCCAGTAGGTCAGCGGCACAGGCCTGCACACCAAACAGGTACAGAACCAGGAGCAGTGACAACAGCAGCAGGACGCCAGAGCGAATCATCAACACCTCCGAAAACTTCCCCCAAGCACGCACTAAGTACGTACTCAGGGGCATCTCAATGACGGAGCGAGTTATTGATAAGCGAGGGTAAAGTTGGCGAACGTCTCGAAGTCACCCGGCGTAATTTCAGCAGCCGCTCCAGGTGTGCCTGGCTCATCACCTACACCCGGCGTGCCTGGTGCTCTGTCACCCTGCAGGTAAGCGCTGAACGCGAGGAAGGTATCGCCGTTAGACAGCGTCTGTGCAGGCGACTCACTGCCCAGCGGGATCAGGGTACCGTTTTGATCGGCGATAGCCAGGCTGGCACCGCGAGCCGTGCCTCTGAGTGCCAGCAGGTCAGTGTTGGCTGCCGGCGAACCGGTGAAGGTAGCGGTCGCAGACTTCAAGACACCCAATTCACAGCCGAGCAGTTCGATTCGGAAAGGCGTAGGGCGAGACTGACCACCATCCCTCAGCGCAACGTTGGCAACCTGCGCCATTTCAACAGTCTGAAACTGCGAGTCTTGAGCGATAGAGCATGGCGCATTAATAATGGAGCCTTTAAACGTAATGACGCCATTACCCTGATTTTCAGCCATTGCACCAGCCGAAGTTGCCACCAGAGTAACTGCCATAATGGCGCCAGCCAAAGTTTTAACTTTCATTTCACGCTCCTAAAGTTGTTGTTTCCCTTGAGGAAGTTCACCGGAACCTTCTCAAGCTCGGGTATCGAAGTACCGTTGAGCTGGGGCAACTTTAGGGGGCGATAGTGTAAAAGTGAGTAGGACGTTGCCGATAGCATGCTAGGAAATTTCCCACATGCTTTTTCCTGCTAGCGGTCAGGCAGTCAGCGCATTGCGCTTGGCAAGCTCGGCCAGGTCCACCAGCGAATTGACGCTCAGCTTTTGCAGCAGGCGGGTTTTATAGGTGCTGATGGTCTTGTTGCTCAAAAACAGTTTTTCACTGATCTGCTTGTTTGAATAACCCTGGGCCAAGTGCTGCAAGACCGTCAATTCGCGGTCGGTCAGCGACTGGATCTGCTTAAGCTCGGTCAGTTGATCTGACGAGCTGACGCTGTCAGAGGTCAGCGAGGGAAAGAAGGTATAGCCTGCGTCTACGGCCTTGATGGCAGTAATCAGTTTGTCCAGGCCTTCTTCCTTGTTGATAAAACCGCGGGCACCGAGCTGGATGCAGCGCCTGCACACCGAGTCGGCAGGCTGGGAAGTCAGGATCAGTATTTCACTGCGTACATTCAGGGCCTTGATACGGGTAATCACACTAAAACCATCGAGCTTGGGAATTCCGATATCAAGCACTACCACCTGCGGCGTCAGTTCGCGCACCAGTTGTACAGCATCAAGCCCGTTGTCTGCTTCACCCACCACGCGCATGCCATGTTTTTCCAGCAGAACCGTGACCGCGAGCAGAATCACCGGGTGATCATCAACTATAAGAACGCTATGCATGGTGCCTTTAACCTCTTGAACGCGCTTGCCACTGAACAGCGGTAAAGGCTAACACGCTTAGCCAGGCAGGATCTGGCTATAGGCCTTCGTGAAGTTTAGCTTCGGAAATTTCCTAGAAAAGATCGGAAAATTCCCATTTGGACACTTTCAGTACGCTAGCACACTGATTCCCCTCCTTTCTGAGTAGATGTGCGCGATGCAAGACTTGACGGTTTTGGTGCTGGAGGATGAACCCTTCCAGCGGCTGGTCACTGTGACCGCGCTGGAAAAACTGCTGCCGGGCACGGTGTTGCAAGCGGCTGACGGCGATGAGGCGATCACAGCCCTGGCGGGCTGCAGCCATGTGGATATTGTGCTGTGTGACCTGAAAATGGCCGGCATGGATGGCCTGGCCTTTCTGCGTCATGCCACCAGCAGCGGCAAGGTGCGTGCAGTGGTGCTGTGCAGCGGGCTTGACCCGATTCTGCGTCAGGCTACGGTGTTGATGATCCACTGCCTTGGCCTCACCTTTCTCGGTGATTTGGGCAAGCCGTTCAATATCGAGGGTTTCAACCAACTGGCCAAACGTTATAAGGCGCACTGTAACACCCAGCCCAGGCCGTTATTGCCGGCGGAGCTGCCCACCCTGAACGATGTGCTGCAAGGCCTGGATAACGGCGCGTTCGAGGCCTATTACCAACCCAAAGTCACTCTTGCGGGTCAGGATCTGGTGGGCGCAGAAGTGCTCGCGCGCTGGGTGCATCCGCAGTGGGGAGTATTGGCTCCTGCACACTTCTTGCCGGTGATGGAGCAGCACAATCTGATCGACAGAATGTTCTGGCATCTGTTCGAGCAGGGTTTGGCCCTGCACCAGCAACTGGCAGCGCAGGGCCAGGCAATCCATTTGGCGTTCAATCTGCATCCGGCGCAGTTGGCATGCAGCGGCCTGACCGAGCGCATTCCGATGATGCTCAAGCGCGCGCAGGTGCCAGCAGCCTGTGTGATCTTCGAGATCACCGAAACAGGCCTGCTCAGCGCCCCGGCCAGTAGCCTTGAGAATCTGGTGCGCCTGCGCATGCTCGGTTGTGGCCTGGCCATGGATGATTTTGGCGCGGGTTACTCATCGCTGGATCGCCTTAGCGAGCTGCCCTTCAGCGAGATAAAGCTGGACCGGGCGTTTGCCCACAAGATGCAAAGCAACCCCAGGTGTGCCGCGATTATCAGTTGCTCGGTGGCTCTGGCCCGGGCGCTGGATATTTCGCTGGTGATCGAGGGCGTAGAAACCGCCGCACAACAAACCCGCCTGATCGAACTGGGCTGTACCATTGCCCAGGGCTATCTATTTGCCCGGCCCATGCCGCAAAGCCACTTTATCGATTACTGCAGGATCAGGCTGCTCGCCAGCACGGGACCATCACCGAGCAATAAAGGCGATGGCTTTGAACTATAATCTCGCCAGCCACGATGACCATGCCGTATTGCGTTGCGTCCCATCAGACTTCCACGGTCTCTTTTCGATGTACTTACCTTTGTTCTGGCTGGCCTTATGCTCGCTACTGATCAGCTCTCCCGTGGAGGCTGGCGCACTAACTTCGGCCCCCCAAACGCTCTCCAGTCAATTGCGCATCGACCGTCAGGACCTGGGTATTACCCAGAAAGACTGGCAATGGCTGCGCCACAAGGGCGAACTCAGGGTCGGCGTATCGCCTGACGAGTCCCCACCCTTCTCGATCAATGCTCAGAGCAACCAGTACGAGGGCATCAGTGCCGATGTAACAGCCCTTGTTGCCCAATTGCTGGTGCTTAAGGTCAAGATCGTGCCATTTGCCAACGCCAAGGACGCCGCCCAGGCGCTGCAGGAGGGCAGCATCGATGTGCTCAGCAGCCACGGTAGCCAGGAGCCGGGCACGCAGTTGATCTTCAGCAAGCCTTATGCCCGGGACCGCTTGGCTGTGTTCAAGCGCAGCGCCGAACCACGTAATTCGCCCAGCGATCTGGCTGGTTTGCGCGTAGCGGCTACCGACGAGCATATGAACGACTTGCTAAGGCGCTATCCACGGGCGGATTTGAAGGTCTATGCCGACCATGACAAAGCCATTGCCGCCGCAGCTTTCGGCCAGGCGGATGTGTATGTCGACGACCTGTACAGCGCCTATTACCAGATCAATCATGCGTTCTACGGCTATGTGCGCTTTGAGCGCTTCAGCGATCTGGCTATTGGCGGTTACAGCTATGCCTTGCGCGCAGACAACAATCAGTTACAGCGGCTGATCAATATCGCCCTTGAGACCATTGGCGACGATCGACTTACCCATCTGGCCAAGCGCTGGATCGGCAACAGTTTTATTCCCGGCGAAGAGCCGATCGACCTTACGCCGCAACAGGTGCGCTGGATAAAGCGTAATCCGGTAGCTCGACTGGTGATCAACGATGACCTGGCCCCGGGTGCCTATTTTGACTCCAACGGGATTTTTTCCGGTGAAGTGGCCGATCTTCTGGAAGTGATCACCCTGAGCACCGGGCTGCATTTTCAGGTGATTTCGCGCGGCGGCGGTTACCCGCAAATCATCGAAACCTTGCTCAAGGGCGATGCCGATCTGGCACTGATGACGGCCAGCCCCGAACGTGAGGAACATCTGCGCTTTACCCGGCCGGTGATCAACGGTCCTTTTGTGCTGCTTAGCACCATAGCGCAACAAGGCAAGCTGGACAGCCTGGTCGACAAGCGTGTGGCCATTCCCAGCGGGCATGTGGCCATACAACAACTGCGCAGAAACTATCCCAAAGCCACGCTGATCGAGGCCGGTGACACGCTGGACTCGATGAACCTGCTCTATGAAGACAAGGCCGATGCCGCGGTCATAGCATTGCCTGCGGCGCGCTATTACAGCGAACGGTTATTTCGCGACAAACTGGTCATCAACAATATGCTGGACCTGGGCCCGGGCACGGCCAGCTTCGCCTTGCGCCGCAGTGATGCGGAACTGCAATCCATTATCGACAAGGTCTTGCAGAACATTGCACCGGATGAACTCAGCGCCATTGCCAACCGCTGGCGAGCGCCACCGGGCATGAGCGGGCAAACCTGGGTGGATTACGAACGGCTGATCCGTCAAATCGTCGTCGGCGCTGCGCTGTTACTGTTGCTGGTATTGGTATGGGTGATCTACCTGCGCCGCCAGATCAAGGCCCGGCTCAAGGCCGAGCGCATGCTCAATGACCAACTGCAATTTGTCGAAGCCCTGACCGACTGCATGCCACCACCGCTGTATGTGTGTGATGTAAACGGGGTCATCCTGTCGTGCAACCGCAGCTTCCTTAAAAGCATCGGTTTGAACAAGGATCAGGTGCTGAACAAGGCTGTGCATGAGTTACCCGGCGAGCACATCAAGAACCCACCTGAGCTTGATCAAAACTATCAGCAAGCACTGAGCAACGGTCAGACCATCGAGTCGCTGCATCTTCTTGAGCTGCAAGGCAAGATCGTGTCGGTCAGCCATTGGGTACAACCGTTCCACGACTGCCAGGGCATCACCAAGGGTCTTATCTGCGGCTGGCTGGATATCAGCGAACACCGCCAACTGGTGCAGCAACTGCAGGAGGCCAAGAGCCAGGCCGACAGCGCCAGCAAGGCCAAGAGCAGTTTCCTGGCAACCATGAGCCATGAAATCCGTACGCCCATGAACGCCGTTATCGGCATTCTGGAGTTGGCGCTCAAACGCGCCACTGATGAGCCCATTGATCGCGCCAGCATTGAAATTGCCCACACCTCGGCTAAAAGCCTGCTGGAGTTGATCGGCGATATTCTCGATATCGCCCGTATTGAATCCGGGCGTCTGAGCCTGTCGCCCAACCGCGCCAACCTGCGCGAGTTGGTGGAATCGGTGGCCCGGGTGTTTGAAGGGCTGGCCCGGCAAAAACGCCTGCGCCTGTTGCTGGAGATCGATTCGAGCATCAATTGCGATGTGCTGGTCGATGCCCTGCGCTTCAAGCAGATCCTCTCCAATCTGGTCAGCAATGCGATCAAATTTACCGAGGAAGGCACGGTCAAGGTCAGTATCGTGGGCGCCTTGCTCGACAACATTCTGCTCAACGTGAGCCTCAGCGTGCAAGACACCGGTGTGGGCATCAGTTTGGTCGATCAGCAGCGCCTGTTCCGCCCCTTTGCCCAGGTGCAGCGCAATGTGCAGCACACCGAAGGCACTGGTCTGGGCCTGGTGATCTGCCGCTCGCTGTGCGAAATGATGGGCGGCCAATTGAGCATGAACAGTGCGTTGGGCCGGGGGACGCAGGTCAATATCGAGTTGCGCGTGCAGGTACTTGAGGCCATTAGCGTGCCGCTGCTGCCGCTGCTGGCGCCAGCGCAAGTCAGGCAGCGTTATCGCCTGCAGGTGCTGGTGGTTGATGATCACCAGGTCAATCGCAAGGTGCTATCCGAGCAGTTGAACTACTTGGGCCACGATGTCAGCGAAGCGGAAAATGGCCAGCAGGCTTTCGAGAGCTGGAGCACGCAGGCGTTCGATGTGGTGATTACCGACTGCCATATGCCGGTCATGAACGGCGCAGAACTCACCCGGGCCATTCGGCGCGAGGAACAGGACAACGCACAGGAGCCCACTGTGATCATCGGCCTGACCGCCGATGCCCAGCCGCAAGAGCTTGAACTGTGCATTCTCGCGGGCATGAACGAGTGCCTGATCAAGCCGATCAGCGTTGATGAACTGGACGCGCATTTGCTCGCCCACCAACACTTGGAGGAGGTACAACAGCCTGCAATGGCCCAACTGGCGTTGGTGCCTGACTCAGTACAAATGGTTGATCTTGGCCCGCTGGAGGGTTTGATCAGCAGCGAGCCGATAAAGCTGCGCAAAATTCTCGATGAGTTGATCAAGAGCAACCGTAAGGACTGTCAACTTATGACGGTATTACTGCAAGAAGGTGAGGTTGAGAAGCTTGTAGAACTGGCCCATCGCATCAAGGGCGCAGCACGAGTGGTAAAGGGCGAGCACCTGGTTCAGTGCTGCCGCAAGCTTGAGATCGCGTGTATTGACCCGCAAGTATCACTGAATCAGCTCAGGGCGTTGGTCGCTCAGGTCGAAACAGCGATCGGGATGCTGGAAGAGGCGTTGCTGGGGCTCAGGAATCCCAATTAATAAACCGACGCACTCTTTGCAGTTTCGCAACCGCCAGAGGCCTCTGAGGGATCAAGTATTGCTTCTGCCACTCAAGGCACTACACGCAGCCGCCTCTTTCGGGCAGGGATCGATTGAGGACATAAGGTTTTCGATTATCCTCGTGTCAGGTACCCCTGGGAGCCTTTTGAATACCCCCCCTTCCCTCTCATCGTTCGCGGCGACAAACCTGGGACGCCCCTCATAGACCAGCGCGTTACGAACGTACGGACACTGGATACAGAACGTCTCAAAGTGTCTATCAGTCTCAGGCACCAATGCCGTATTGATAACCACCAGATCAAAAGGCTCGTCCGCGCGATCAAGCATGGCCAGCAGTTCGTCAAAAGAGCCGACAGGTGCAATGCGGTGGTATCCAAATTTATTGAACATCTTCTCGATGGACAAACGTTGAAGATGCTCGTCTTCAACGATCAATATGCGCAGTGAGGGAGTAGACATTGTTACCGCTCGTAGGGGCGAAATCTGGAGAGACTGAAGGTGTGAGGTATTGTTGCTCGTCCTTGAATAAGCAGGAACGAGGAAGACTCCTACGAATACGTAGGAAAAATCCCACAAGTCGCTACACCATTGCGCACAGCCACCCTTCTACGGATTGACATAGGCGCCTAGCTCTCCATTTCGATCCCGTGTAGCACGAGCGAGGGCAATCTTTACCATCAGGAGAGTGAGGATCTCAAGAACGGGGAATGGCATGGCGCCGATCAGCACCTTCTCCTGACGACACCGCAAATGCTCACAAGGTGTGTTTACAGGTCTATTTATGACAGACCGAAAAAAGCCGCCTCGATGGGCGGCTTTGCAAGTCGATAGCGCACAGATCAAACGATGATCGTGTGAGGGTACGCGTGCATGGCGCTGTCGTGTGTCACCAGGCTGATACCTTCTGCAAGCGCTTGGGCCACCATGATGCGGTCAAACGGATCGCGGTGATGATTTGGCAGATTGCCCACAGTCAGCCCGTAATCAGAAGTGATCGGCAACTCAAGATAGCCCGCATCTAACAGCACTTTGCGTAGCACAGCTGGAATAACACCGGTGCGCTCGGCGCCCTTGATGGTCAGCTCCCAGATGCTAGCGGCGCTGAAATACAGGGTGTTGGCCTCATCGTCGATAAGCTGGGCCGCCGCCTTAGACAGTTTGTCGTCGCCGATAGCTGCCCAGATCAGGATATGAGTGTCGAGCAATAACCTCATGCCTTGCCCTCAAACAGATCCGCTATTTCAACATCCAGAGCGTCCGAGGCCTCGGCGTTGAATGTCACTCCAGCGAGCATCCCGCGGCGCTTGGGGGCTGTAATAGGAACCAGCTTGGCCACTGGCACGCCTGCCTTGGCGATGATGATGGTCTCCCCGCCCGCTGCCGCATCAACAAGCTGCGAGAAGTGTGTTTTCGCTGCGTGGATGTTGTGGGTCTGCATGTCACTATCCCCCGATGGTTGGTCAATGCAGCCAGCCTAGTCCATCGGGTGGACTAAGTAAAGAATGGTTGGCTGCCTGCGCTTGCGGGCAGTGCTCATAGCGACAAGCCTAGTCATTGAGAAGTTGGGAGATGACAGCGCACGCCGCAGTTGAGACACGTCGAATCCCCCAAACACACCGGAGCGCTGAAACTCACAGTTACCAAGTCAAATTGACCCAAGCCGATATTGGGCGGCAATGTCCTTGGTTTATATGGACTCATACAGGGACTTCACATGAGGAAGGACGATAAGGACGACCCTTTTTTAGACTCGACATGGCATCAGAAGCGCCCAAACGGTGGAGCCTCATGGGCAGCGTGGGCAAAACCCTCTGTGCCAGAACCGGTGTACGTCCCAAAAGATGAATGGCCATCCCCCAAGAAACGCACCGACCAGGTCTTCGCCAAGTCCTGCGTCTCTGAAAACTGGTGCAGCACGGATGCAGGGAAGGTCATCGAACCCGCCTCCAACTTCGGCAACATCATGGTGGTTGCCTCCATGCTTTTGCCCTCTGCGTCAAATGCAGTGGCAATGGCCATCGGTGCAGATGCCGGACTCGCACGCGTAGCGGGTGGCGGCATCATGCAACAGCGTATGACGTGGGCAATACGTGGCGCGGGAGGCCCGGTCAGCGTTTTTATAATGGGGATGCTCCCCACCAAAATGGGTGACGGCACACTCCATACCGACGAACAACTGCGCAGCATGAACAAGGCCACCACACGGGTGCGCTTTCAGTTCCGACGTGATGCCGAAGGGGTCATGCAGATTTACGGCATTCACACCGGCGCGTCAGGTGATGACTCAGTACGCATCGTGCAAGTGAAGTGGAACGCAACCAAAACTGCAATGGAGGCTGAGCTAAATGGGATCACCATCCTTTGGACGCCACCACACAGCTCTTCAGGCATGCCACCACTGAGTTACCCCGACGAAAGCAGCAAGCAACTGGGCTCTATCCTCGTACACCCGATCCCGGAAAACACGGACAGCCAGCTTGACGGCCTTCCTGGCGATGACATTACAACCGAGGACTGCATTCTGGTCTTTCCGGAAGAAACTGGCCTCAAGTCGTTGTATGTGGTGTATGCAAAACCGTTTGGTGGTGGGGATATCAAATACCACACTCCCCCGCTTACACTTCCTGCGTTCCCAGATGCTATCCGTATCCGTAAAAAAGGAAATCGCAAGCGCTGGGAAAGCAAAAAACGTATTTACGAATGGGACTATCAGCATGGGGCAGTAGAGGTGTACGACAAGCAAGGAAACCACTTAGGCGAGTACGACGCCACTACTGGTGAACAAACTGGAAAAGCCAAGTCCGAAAGACAAACCACAACAAAATAAATCAGGAGTGTTACCAATGGCCTTCATTGTAATCAGTGGCTTTTACCCAGAGCCAAACCCGGATAATTCAATACAGTATGAGAAAGTCGTATCGCAAGAGTTACAGCCAGCAATTCTCGCTGCAATGGGTTGGAATAGCCTAGGAGATGTACCGATGGGTGAAAATGATCTAACTCAAGATCAATCCATAGCGGTTATGACGATACTGGGCGACCCGATCAACAGTGACCTGATGTACTGCATGGGGCTTTGCAGCTAAATATCAGAGGCGGGTACGAACGTCTATTCGCCACCTCCCACCGTCATCTTTCGCAGGCTCAGCTGAAAGCCATGAAATTCATCGTTGAAGCATTTGATAAAGAGAACGAATTTCCAGATTTTGAAGTAGTCCTCCCTGACGATTGCGAAGCCCAGTTAGCCGAAATCATGAACGGGTCACTCCCACAGCGAGGCGACGAGGGCTACGACCTGAACGAAACCCAACTATCGAACATTGAGGTATTGGCGGGTAAACGTTTCAACGACGAAAAACACATATTCCAACTCACTTGTAACGTGAGCTGAAATACTGCCTTTGGTAATTAGGCTAAGAGACGGGTCGATTTTTCAGCACTACGCCCCATCCCATACGCAGAGGCGCACCGAAGAGAGTGGATAGCGTCCACTTTGCAACGCGGCAATGCATCAGCCTTTTGCCAGATTGAGCGCATTTTAGCTGCCTCTGCCAATTGTTGGTAAACCCCCCGCCTCTCGCACCAAAATAGCGCGCCAGTCCCATGGGGGGGCATTTTCCAGACGCCAAAAACCACAAACCCCCGACTTTCTCTAGGAAAATCAGGGGTTTGTGTTTACTTAATGTGGCGGTGAAGGAGAGATTCGAACTCTCGATACAATTTCTTGTATACACACTTTCCAGGCGTGCTCCTTAAGCCACTCGGACACTTCACCGTATCTCTTCAAACATGTTCTGTCTGTCGAGGCGCGCTAATGTAGTCGAAACCTTTCGATATGACAAATCTTTTTTTCAGAATTTTCATGTGCTTACGCGATTTGCTGATGACTGGCCTCTTGCAGGGGGGCAAATCGGCCAATTGTCGGCCCCTGCACCACGCCTTGGTTGGCGCCATACGCCGCTGCGCCAGCGTCTATATAGAAGATGCGCCGCGATCAGCTGACTCACCAGTCAGTCACAGCGCTTTACCTGTGCCGTGGGGCTGGGTAACGTCTGCTCCACTTCAATACAAGGATTGACGCCATGAGTGACTTGATTGCCTACCACCTGGAAGACGGTATCGCCACGCTGACTTTGTGCAATGGCAAGGTGAATGCGATTTCGCCGGATGTAATCACCGCCTTTAATGCCGCGCTGGATCAAGCGGAACAAGATCGCGCCGTGGTGATTATTACCGGGCAACCGGGCATTCTCTCCGGCGGTTATGACTTGAAGGTGATGACGGCAGGCCCTCAGCAGGCGGTTGATCTGGTGACTCAAGGCTCGACGCTGGCACGTCGCCTGTTGGCGCATCCTTTCCCGGTGATCGTGGCTTGCTCCGGGCATGCGGTCGCCAAGGGTGCCTTTTTGCTGTTGTCGGTCGATTACAGGATCGGTGTCGATGGCCCCTTCAGCATCGGCCTCAACGAAGTGCAGATCGGCATGACCATGCACCACGCCGGTATTGAGCTGGCCCGCGATCGCCTGCGCAAGTCGGCCTTCCATCGTTCGGTGATCAACGGCGAGATGTTTAACCCGCAAAGCGCAGTGGACGCAGGCTTCCTCGACAAAGTGGTTCAGCCGCAAGAGCTGCACGGCGCAGCGCTTGAGGCTGCACGCCAATTGAAGAAGATCAATATGAAAGCGCACAAGAACACCAAGCTCAAAGTGCGCAAGGCATTGCTGGATACTCTGGAAGCTGCCATCACCCTTGATCAAGACCATATGGGTTGAACCTCTTGCGACCCGACTACCTGTGCAGTCGGGTCGCAAGCTCTGTCGCTCACCTCCCCTGCCTGGCCTGTTGATTCCAGCAAAGCCGCTCTGTCGCGCCCCTTATCGCCCCGCTGAAACATGCGCTTAAACATCAGTCATCTCCTGTGTGTATCGGAGTAATTGCCGAATACAGTGCACGTCCGTACACTGCGCCACCTTTTGTGTTGACGAGCCTGTAAATGCTACTTTCGTTTCGTATGCTGTTGATGAGTCTGCATTTTATGACCGCCGGAGTACTGGGAGTGCTGCTGGGCCTGTGCCGACCTTTCAACCCTGATAACAGTCGTCTTTGCGCGCGCCTCTATGCGCTGCCGTCCAGATGGATCCTGGGCTATAAACTGAAGACTGAAGTCGGCCCATTGATGGATAAACCGCAAAGCTGCGTAATCATTGCCAACCATCAGTCCAATTACGATTTATTCGTATTCGGCAACGTCGTGCCGCGTCGCACGGTGTGCATCGGCAAAAAAAGCCTGAAGTGGGTCCCGCTATTCGGTCAATTGTTCTGGCTGGCCGGCAACGTGCTGATCGATCGCGGCAATGCTGATAAAGCCCGCAAGTCAATGCTGACCACGACCCGTACCTTGCAACAAAAGGACACCTCGATCTGGGTATTCCCCGAGGGCACACGCAATTTAGGCAAAGAATTACTGGCGTTTAAAAAAGGCGCATTCCAAATGGCCATTACTGCGGGCGTGCCTATCGTGCCGGTCTGCGCCAGCACTTATAGCCAGCACCTGAAGCTCAATCGCTGGCACAGTGCCGACATCCTTATTCGCTCCTTGCCTGCCATCCCGACAGCGGGCTTAACGCTGGACGACATGCCTGCGTTGATGGAGCAATGCCGCGAGCAGATGCGCGCCTGCATTGAGGCAATGGACCGTGAAGTGCTGGCCGGGCAAAAGCACGCCACGCCAACCTTGACCGACAGCAAGGGCGCCGCTTCCAACCCGAACGTCTGAAGGTTTGTTGACTCAAAGGATGGCATTGCACGCTAAGCTGCATCTTCGTGCCCTAACCCTTTGAAGAAGAAGCGATTAGAACTATGGGGAGAGTTGTTGCTGCGGCGGTCTATTGCGCCGGCAAAAAAATCACCAACATCACACTGGACGAAGGCAGCGACTGGGCGAAAAAGCCCGGCCACTTCGTCTGGATTGGTCTGGAACAGCCCGACGCGCAAGAGATCAGCAACCTGCAACGCCAGTTCAACCTGCATGAACTGGCCATTGAAGATGCCCTTGAGCAACACAGCCGGCCCAAACTGGAGACCTTTGGCGACGCGCTGTTTATCGTGATCTATTCGCCGATTCGTCACGAGGGCACGCTGGAGTTTGTCGAAACCCATATTTTTGCCGGCAATGGCTACATCATTACCAGCCGCAATGGGCACTCAGCCTCTTACAAAGCCGTGCGCCAGCGTTGCGAAGCCCGGCCCTTGCTACTCGATCATGGCGAAGACTTTGTCTTGTATGCCTTGCTCGACTTCGTCACCGAAAGCTATCAACCGGTGAGCGAAGCCATCCACGCCGAAATCGATGCGCTGGAAAAAAGTATCATGGGCAACTCGCTCAAAGAAGCCGACATCGTGCACTTGCACAGCTTGCGCCGCGATGTACTGCGCTTGCGCCGCTATGTAGCCCCAATGGTTGAGATCAGCGAAGAACTGCAACGCCTGGCCTTTCCCTTTATCGACAAGAACATGCGCCCCTACTTTCGAGATGTGCAGATTCATGTCACGCGCCAGATGGAAGACCTCTCGACACTGCGCGACATCGCGAGTCAGACCATTGAAGTGGTGGTGCTGCTGGAGTCGTCGCGCCAAAGTACTGTGCAGCGCAAGTTCGCCGCCTGGGCGGCCATTCTGGCCTTTCCTACGGCTGTTGCAGGGATCTACGGGATGAACTTCCAAAACATGCCGGAGCTGAGTTGGCATTACGGCTACTTCGGCGTTCTGGGCTTTATCGGCATTGGCGTCACAGGGTTGTGGGCCAGTTTCAAGCGCTCTGGCTGGCTGTAAGCATGCGGGCAGTCTGCGCCTGCCCGCAAATTCTTGACGCTTAAACGGTTTGCGTTTCAGGCTTGTGCGCAACGAAACGCATCATCCACTCTGCCACCGTTTGACCGTGATGGGCCTTTTCAAGACTGGCGATGCCTGTGCCGTAGATTTGCGCACCCAAATGTTCCTGGCGCAGGTCTAACAATGCACGCGAGTAATCGTGAATGAACTCCGGATGACCTTGAAAGCACAGCACTTGATCATTGATGTGATAGGCCGCAAACGGACAAAAGTCGCTTGAAGCAATAACCGTGGCGTTTTCAGGCAGGGCCGTCACCTGATCCTGATGACTGATCAGCAGCGTCAGGTCTTCGACTGCCGGGCTCATCCACGGCGCCTTGGCGGCCAATTTGTATTGGTGAGTGCCAACCCCCCAGCCCTGGGTCGCGCGCTCACTTTTGCCGCCCAGTAACAGCGCCAGCAACTGGTGACCAAAACACACACCAATCAACTTGTCGCCACGCTCATACCGTGTGAGCAGGTAGCTTTTGAGGGTTTCAATCCACGGGTCTGTGCCAAACGAGTCCGCCTTGCTCCCCGTTACCAGATAAGCATCGTAGGTCTGGTCATCAGACGGGTATTGACCGTTCATCACGTTAAAGACGCTGAATTGCGCGGCGATAGGCTGCTGGGTGAACAGTTGTTTGAACATCTGCCCATAGCCCTGGTATTGATCAACAAACTCAGGGCGCAGAACGTCGGTTTCCAGAATGCAAATGTGTAGCGACATAAAAGTACCTGGCACGATGAAGACGAAATGATCACAGCAATGGGCTAGAGCCTGCCTTGAAAGCGTAATTCAAGGCAAGCACTGAACACCGGGTTTCATGTAAGCCTTACGCTTTGTGAACACAGAACTGAATGAAACCGCTGCACAACCCACGCGCTGACGAACGGTAGGTCGCTAAGTACTCCAACCCTTTGAATGCCCGTTGCGTCTAGCAACGGCCTGTCAGCCAGCGCCTTCACTGCGTAATAGCGTTTTAGAAAGATTGAGCACTTAGATGATGTGAAAGGGTTCTAAGCCCTTCGATACGCGGGCTCTAAGGTAAACCTGTGAACCGCTGCGTTGCTGACCAACTAGCACACATGCGGCTAAGGATCGTTGCTTTTTAATAACAAAAAAGGCAGATAGCCATGTTCAAACACACCAAACTTCGCCAAGCAGGACTCATCCTTTTTGCCACCGCCCTGCTGCTGATTGTGCCTAACCTGACCAAGGTCATCGGCTAGCATCCCTGACATGGGGCCCCACTCATATTTACGACCCGCGGCTTTCGGGATTGGCACTTGTGTGCCAATCTTCAAGCACATTTGCAGGGAGGGAACCTTATGCGTCATTGGCTGGCAGTTGCTCTGCTTCTTAGCTGCGGGGTCACCCAAGCAGGGATCATCGAGGTAAATAGAGCCGTGGATGAAGTCAATGATGGTGCGCTGATACTCGATCTGCGCAACAACAGTGATTTCGCCGCTGGTAATGTGCATAACTCATTGCAGGTCGATCTGGCACTCGAAGACGGCACGGGCATCAGTGCTGAAGGGCTTGCCTATCAACTCCGTCAGGTCGTTCTAGACCCCAACGCAACCGTGGTGATTTATAGCGATAACGATCAAGACGCCAATGAG
Organism: Pseudomonas sp. TAA207; assembly: GCF_001529285.1. Taxonomy (NCBI): domain Bacteria; kingdom Pseudomonadati; phylum Pseudomonadota; class Gammaproteobacteria; order Pseudomonadales; family Pseudomonadaceae; genus Pseudomonas; species Pseudomonas sp. TAA207. Next base: position 87,042 of record NZ_LLWJ01000061.1, read on the forward strand.
GCCGAAGACACGCTGATCAAACATGGTTTTTTCGGCATTGTGAACGGGGGCAACTATGAAGAGCTGCGCGACGCGCTTTTCTATTCTGACTATTCTTCCTGGTTCGCACCATTCGGCGACGATCCCGCTGACGACGACATTACAGCCATCAATTGAAACGCCTGACGATTTTTATTACCGCCCTGCTCAGCCTGCCCGCTTACGCCGCCCAACTCACCCTGGAGCTGGGTGATACCCGCCGCACCTGGCAAACCGTCGAGCTGCTGAAACATCCGGCCGCGCAGGAAGTGCGCATAGATGACGATGTGTCTTACAAGCGCGCCATGACCTATCGCGCAATACCTATGGCCAGCTTGCTGGAAGGCATCAAACCTGAAGACCACCTGCAAGCGGTGGCGCTGGATGGCTTTGCGGCTGAACTCAGCGCCGCTCCGCTACTGAGTCAAAACGGCGCCAAGGCCTGGCTGGCCATTGAAGACCCTGAGCAGCCGTGGCCCGCACTGGGCAAAGGCAAACCCAGTGCCGGGCCTTTTTACCTGGTGTGGACCCACCCTCAAGCCAGCCACATCAGCCCTGAACAATGGCCTTTTCAGGTCGCTCGCATTACCCGTCAGCGAGCAGTCGCCGAACGTTTCCCGGTGATGCGCCCTGACCCGGCACTCCCGGTCGACTCACCGATCACTCAAGGCTTTAACTTATTTCAAAAGAATTGCCTGGCCTGCCATCGCCTGAACGGTGCAGGGGATTCACAGTTTGGCCCCGACCTGAACATTCCGTACAACCCTACCGAGTATTTTGGCGCTGACTTTCTCAAGCGCTACGTGCGCGACCCACAAAGCCTGCGTCATTGGCCACAAGCGCGCATGCCCGGATTTTCTACCCGCGTGTTGTCCGAAAACGAGCTGGATCAGTTGGTCAGTTACTTACAGCACATGGCCACGCGCAAAGTGACGTTGCCATGAATAATCCGCCCAAGGTTTTAACTATCAACGACATAGGAATAGCTAATTTCACGGAACGCACGAACCGTCAGATACTTGCCGCCATTGTCGAACTTCCCTTTAGCCACCCCCTTGCGGTGGCTTTTTTTTGGCTGTCATAACGTAAAACGGCCAGCCCAAGGGCCGACCGTGAGTCGTTGTATTGACGATTAATTCAACAGGCCACGCACCTCCTGCTTAACGCCCCAGCCTTCTATGATCCCACCCAGCGGCACTACCACCGCCTCGAAGTCTTGTTCAAAGTCACCAATGCCGCCATAGGTGGCATACATCACTTTGCTCAGCTCCAGATTCCAGGCGCCATCCTCGCGCGCATTGATTTGCGCATTCAGGGATTCGCCACAAAATTTTCCTGCTGCCCGGCGCGCCCGCTCTTCGTCCGGGAAGATGGCGTAAAACTCAATAGGATGGATACGTGAAAAATCAAAACCGCCTTCTTTCATGCGGCGCAGCACATAGCTGCTGAGGTCTTCTTGATGGGCTGTGCTCATGAAACGTCCTCCTCGCAATGGATAGACATTCAACGTTCCCCGTGGTGCAACAGTCAGGCCGTTGCGGGGCTGCAAGCATGTAGCGAACAAGATTAGAGCCAGTCGAACACTTCGCCGGTCTGGGTGCAGATTAGCCCTGACGCGCAATATCTGCCAAGTGGAGGAATATTAAATTAATGATTTATTTCGGATTAACTTACGAGCGCCGGGCAAATAACCGCCTGACCCTGAATAGATGCGCTACCCAGGGCCAGACCAGCCTTGACAGAGGGCTTACTGCTTCTCTGCGCGCTCTTTGAGCGCCTTCAGCGTATTAAACGGTGCATCGATTACAAACTTGTTGGCCAACCAGGATGGCACGCTGCCGCCCGGCTCAGTGTGAACCTGATAGGTCACTTCAGTCTCATCAGCACCTTTTGGCACCAACTTCCAGAAGCCCTCTACTTGAGTTACCCGCACAAAGCCTTTTTCTTCAGGGAGGTACGTCGAGACCCCTTCAAGCTTACGCATTACAGCGCCATCACTGCCGATCGAGGTAGTCACCAGCAAAATCGAATCACGCGGTGTTACCGGCCAAGGCGTATTGAACTGGGTGTAAGTCCAGCTCTTGTCCCCTTCGGTTTTAAGCAGCTTTTGGGATTTGCACTCGTGAATCCATTTGCACGCACCCGCCACGTCTTCCTGCAAGCCACGCACCTTGGCAATCGGCGCCTTGATCGTGGTCACGCCCTGATACGCCTTGTACTTTGAGCCAGACACCTCGCTCAACGACACCTTAATGCCGTCTTCATTCTTCGCCACTTCCCAGTCTTCAGCGTGAGCAGCGCTCACCATCAACACGCTCAGACCACACGCAATTGCTACTCGATGCAACGAACCCATTGTCTTATTCCTTATTGTTGAAGGTTTGTTCACTGGACATGAACACACTATGCCGCGGTCATCTGTTCCCACCACCCGATGAGGTTGATGGCTTCTTCCCGGTTACTGCCGCACACCTCGATGTCTGCTTTGAACGAACCACACACGGCGGGACGTTCGGGGCGCCCAAACAACCCACACAGATTTTCGACAGAAAGGTGCAGACAGCGTTCCCCGGCAGGTTTGCCATTAGGCATGCCAGGGATCGGGGTACTGATGGAGGGGGCTATACAGCAAGCGCCACAGCCTTCGCGGCAATTCATGACGTTAGCTCCTCATTCGGGGCAAAGTGTGTTGATGACAAGGGATAGTACTCGCTGGAACAGGCGTTTGAAATTGTCCGTTCAGCAGAAAGCGCGCATAGAGGCAAGTGACTGAACAGTCAGTTTAGAAGCCTGCTTTGGCGCATGAGGCACTTATTGCTTGAACTCGAAATCCAGGGCCGCGCCTTCAATTTGGCGGTCACGGGCTTCGTTGCGCAGTTGCAGCTCCATCTCATTGCTCAACAGACGACCGTTTAATTGAAACGGGCTGTCTTCTGCGGGTTTTTCACCGAACAGATTGGGCAACAAGGGTTTGTGCTTGGGCATCGGCATAGTGCCAATCGGCTGAAGTTGCTTGACCATTTCAGGAGGTAGGCTCAGGTCAAGCTTGGCGCTGGGCAAGCGTTTTTTTGCGATCTCACGCGCCGACTTTGATTTGCTCGCAACAGGTGCACGCTTTTTTGCGGGTGCCTTTTGAGCACTGGCAGCTGGCTTTTCAGGCGACTCGACGGTCTTGGTGTTGGTTGTCCGGGCCTGTGACTGCACCGCTGCCACATCGACAGCCGCAAAGGCAGTTAACACGCCCACCAACAGTATCCCCACGCTAAATGTCGCTTTCATAACTCCCACAGCGTTAACGGTTCAAGTGCATATGCTGGCGCTTTAGACCTCGTGTGACAAGTCACATGTGGGCACATCGCCATGTCCGATTGCCGCATGCGGGCTCAATAGAGGCTTGTCGCCTCCTGACAGAGCTGGCTGGCAAGCATCCCCAAGGTCATCAGGGCGCGCTCCGCTTCACGGTTCCAGGGCGTACCGCAATTGAGCCGTATGCAGTGATTAAATTGCTCGGTATTACTGAAAATCAACCCCGGCGCGATGCTGATCCCTTGCTGCAACGCCCGCACATGTAGCTCTTGGGTATTAACCCGGCCTGGCAAACTGACCCACAGAATGAACCCGCCACTGGGGCGCGACATCTGCGTGCCCTCGGGAAAATACTGCTGAACTGCCAACTGAAATGCGCTGAGGTTTTTCCGGTATTCCTGCCGGATGTGCCTTAAGTGACGGTCATAACCGCCATTTTCAAGGTAGGCCGCAACACCCATCTGCGTCACGCTGCACGCTGAATGGGTAGTAAACGTCTGCAAGCGCTGAATCTCTTGCTGAAACTTACCCGCGATCATCCAGCCAATCCGTACACCGGGCGAAAGCGTCTTGGAAAAACTTGAACAGTAAATCACTCGATCCAGCCGATCATAGGCCTTGAGCGCCTTGGTACGGCCGACTTCGAACATCAACTCGCCATAAATATCGTCTTCAACGATCTGGATATCGAAATCGGAAGCCAGGCGCAGTAACTGCTTCTGTCGCTCCTCGGGCATGGTGCCGCCCAGCGGATTACTCAGGCGCGTAGTCAACACCAACGCTTTGATCGACCATTGATTGGCCGCCAATTGCAGGGCTTCCAGGCTCATACCGGTGGCAGGATCACTGGGAATCTCGATCACCTTCAAGCCCAGTAAATCCGCCAGTTGCAACAACCCGTAATAAGTAGGCGACTCGGCTGCAATCAGGTCACCGGGGCGCGTGAGGGTGCGCAGGGACATTTGCAGTGCATCGACACAGCCATGAGTGATGATCACTTCTGAAGGATCGACCACCACTCCGGCATCGCGCATGCGAATTGCCACTTGCCGACGCAACGGCTCAAAGCCCGGGCTGAACATGTAACTGAACGCGCGAGGGCTATGGAAGCGCGTGACTTTGGCCAACTGCTGGTGCAGGGCGCGCACGGGTAAATAGTCGACACTGGGCACCGCAGCTCCCAGAGGAAACACCCCTTCGCGGCGCGATTCGACCAACACCTGTTGAATGATACTGCTGCGTGTCACCAGGCCTGGGCGCTCAACGCGGGCGATATCGGGGGTTGGCGCGGTCAGTGCCGGGGTTTGGTGGACGTAATACCCCGACTGTGGCCGGGCGCGAATCAGCCCTTGATCTTCAAGGTTGGCGTAGGCTTGCAAGACCGTGGCATGGCTGACATTGAGCTGCGAACTCATCTTACGTACCGAAGGCACACGCTCGCCGGGCTGATAAACGCCACGCCGAATATCCTCAGCCAACTGCTGAGCGATACGTTGATAAAGCAAAAGGTTGGTCATGGCGCAGCACTCAATGTTCAGGCGTTTTTTTTGTTGTGTAGAACAATACCGGAACAGTTTAGAAGTGTACGGGCACAGTTGTCATCCATCTAAGCCGTACAGTGCGCAACGGGGTGAAACTGTATGGGTACAGAGTGGCAACAGACTTACGCAGACCTAAACCTGTAGTCGCTGACGAGTAATGCGAGGCTGCGTCCGGGCGCGCAGCGCTCGCAGACCCATTCAACACGGTGCTCGCTTCGCAATCGAACGTCGCTTTCGCCAGCAGGTTACGCAGACCTCAGGGTGTTAGCGGGCAGCGCCCAACTGACCTTTTTCGTCAGAAAACACAATCTCAACGCGACGATTCTGCGCCCGACCACGCTCAGTGGCATTCACATCCACCGGGTATTCATCGCCATAACCTTCAACCTGAATCCGTTTTTCGTCGATGCCCAGGTCAATCAACACATCGGCTACCGCTTGTGCCCGATCACGCGCCAGTTTGAGGTTGTCATCCTTGCCGCCCGTGCTATCGGTATAGCCCTCAATACGCACCACGCGCTTGGGGTTCAACTGTAGAAATTGCACCAGCTTGAGGACCGTACGGTTGGCGGAGTTTTTCAAGTCAGCCTCACCCGTATCGAACAACACATCACCCAGGGTCATGACCAACCCCCGATCTGTCTCGTTGGTCGTCAGGCTCAGGATTTGCTCTTCCAGCCATTGTCCTTGCTGCTGAACGCTTAACAACTTGGCTTCGCGCAGCGCCAATTGCAGGCGCTGACGCTCCAGTTCGAGCTTGGCCGCACGCTCTTCGTTGAGCACTTGCTGCGTGTGTTCGCGCGCGATCTCGCTATAGCGCTGACTCAAATACGCGTAATGGGCCACATCTTCGCCACTGCCCCAGTAACTGGACAAGCGCTCAGCGCGGGCTAACGATTCACCAGCACGGATGACATCCTTGGGAGCAATGCGCAACACATTGGTGTCTTCTTTGACCACCTGAAAATCGCTGGCGGCCTGTTGCAACGCCTGGTCACTGTTGTGGTGCCCGGCGCAACCGGCCAGGCTGACGCTGGCGAGCAACACGCTCGCGCTGATCATGACGGGCTTAAGGCTCATTGGTCCTCCGCCAGTTGCTTGCGCAAGCGTGTAATTCGGGTGTTCAACACGTTCAATTGCTCCTGGCTCTTTTGGGTCAGCACGCGCGCTTCGGCCAATCGCGCATCCAGCTCGGCTTGTTCAGCCTGCATGCGCGCATCTTTGTAAGACGCTTCAGCCATTTCGGCCAATGCCTCGGCCAGCTTGTCTTCGGCTTGTTTGAGCTCGCTCACATCATCGGCACTGGCACCCACGGCTTTGGCTTGTTCCAAGGCTTGCTCAGTCAAACGGATTTGTTCATTCGGCGCAGGATCAGCTGCACAGCCCGCCAAAGCCAGAACGGCCAGGGCAGCGAAAAGAGGTCGAATTGTCACTGGGTATTCCTACTGTTTTGGGGCACTGACCGGCTGTTTGAGCTGGGCTTTCCACCGTTTCAGGTTGCGTTGCACAGCGGCCTCGGTCAGGCCAGAGGCGGGCAATTCTGTCATCTTTTGCGCGAGCTGTCCGCGCAACCACGGTTCATTGCAAGCGGAGTCATGGGAAATCGCCACAAACAGTCCCGGCTGATCGACTGGCTGATCGTGTGCCCGCACGTCATCGGTGATGCCTAACGTTTGAGACGTAGCCAGGCCCGCATAACGCCCCGCCAGCACATATTCGACGTCACCCAGCAACAACGCCTGGAACGCTTGCGCCAAGCTCGAGCGACGCTCCAGCGTGAGCTGACGTTGCGCAAAGGCATCAAACGCCTCTGTGAGGCGAGCTTTATCGGAGAGTGCGCCTTTATGCCCATGCAGATCGGCAGGCGTGTCATAAGCGAGGGCTGACCCCTTGAGCGTCCACACCACGTAGTCGTTACGCACCAGCGGGGGGTGAATGTAATCTTGCGCCGTCAGGCCGGCCAACGTCAGCGGCGCATCCAGCAGCATGTCCATGCGCCCGGTGCGCACTTCGTTTTGTGCTTCTGCACGCTTGCCGCCATACACCACTTCAATGTTGATGCCGAGGTCTTGCGCCACGTGTTGCAGCAGGTCAGCGCTGGCGCCAATCAAATGTGCAGGATCAGCAGGGTCGCGCCACAGATAGGGAGGAGCATCCGGGCTGCCGGTCACGATCAGGCGCTCGCACTTGCCGGCCGCCTGCGACAACACTGGCAAAAACACCAAACCCAGCAACCACCTGCTTACTCGCCGCACACCCATACCTCACACCCCGAAAATCCAATTCAGACACACAAAAAAGCCCGACCATCCGACCATGAAGAATCAGCTGAAACACTCGGTGTTTCGCCCTTCTCCACGGCCCGAATGGCCGGGCTCTTTATAAGTGAAGCGGCTGGATTAAACCAGCTTCTCCAACTCCGGCACAGCTTCGAACAAGTCCGCGACCAGGCCGTAATCAGCCACCTGGAAGATCGGCGCTTCTTCATCCTTGTTGATCGCAACGATCACTTTGGAGTCTTTCATACCGGCCAAGTGCTGGATCGCGCCAGAAATACCCACCGCGATGTACAGCTGTGGCGCAACGATTTTACCGGTCTGACCGACCTGCATGTCGTTGGGCACAAAACCTGCATCGACTGCGGCACGCGAAGCGCCAACAGCAGCACCCAACTTGTCAGCCAGTGCGTACAGGTGTTTGAAGTTGTCACCGTTCTGCATGCCACGACCGCCCGACACGACGATTTTGGCAGCGGTCAGCTCAGGGCGGTCCGACTTGGCCAGCTCTTCGCCAACAAACGAGGAGGTGCCTGCATCATGAACAGCGCCAACTGCTTCAACCGAAGCCGAACCACCGTCAGCAGCAACCGGATCGAAACCGGTAGCACGCACGGTGATCACTTTGACCGGTGCAGTGGACTGCACGGTGGCAATGGCGTTACCGGCATAGATCGGACGCTTGAACGTATCAGCGCTTTCGACCGACACGATCTCGGAGATCTGATCAACGTCCAGCTGCGCAGCCACACGCGGCAGGATGTTTTTGCCGTTAGAGGTAGCAGCCGCCAGGATGTGGCTGTAGCCAGCGCCTAGCTCAGCAACCAGCGGGGCAACGTTTTCTGGCAACTGGTGCGCGTAAGCCGCGTTATCAGCGACCAGCACTTTGGCCACGCCAGCAATTTTGGCAGCGGCTTCAGCGATTGCGCCAATGCCCTGGCCTGCAACCAGAACATGAATGTCACCGCCGATTTTGGCAGCGGCGGCAACGGTGTTCAGCGTGGCCGGAGCCAGTACTTTGCCGTCGTGTTCGGCGATTACGAGGATAGTCATGATCAGATCACCTTCGCTTCGTTTTTCAGTTTCTCGACCAGTTCAGCCACCGACTTGACCTTGATACCCGCGCTGCGAGCAGCCGGCGCTTCAACTTTCAAGGTTTTGTTGGTCGAAGCGGTCGAAACGCCCAACGCTTCAGGCGTCAGCACTTCAAGCGGCTTCTTCTTGGCCTTCATGATGTTTGGCAGGGACGCATAACGCGGCTCGTTCAAACGCAGGTCGGTGGTGATGATGGCCGGCAAGCTCAGCGAAACTGTTTGCGCGCCGCCGTCAACTTCACGGGTCACGGCAACCTTGTCACCCGCCACTTCAACCTTGGACGCGAATGTGCCCTGACCATAGCCGGTCAGCGCAGCCAGCATCTGGCCCGTCTGGTTGTTGTCGCTGTCGATGGCCTGTTTGCCCAGGATCACCAACTGCGGCTGCTCCTTGTCCACGACTGCCTTGAGCAGCTTGGCCACGGCCAGCGAAGTCAGGTCTTCGGCGGATTCGACGAGGATGGCGCGATCTGCACCCAGTGCCAGCGCGGTACGCAGCTGTTCCTGAGCCGTGGTCGGGCCGATGGAGACGACGATGATTTCAGTCGCCACGCCTTTCTCTTTCAGGCGTACGGCTTCTTCCACTGCGATTTCGCAGAAAGGATTCATCGACATCTTGACGTTGGCGAGGTCAACGCCGGAGTTGTCCGCTTTGACGCGTACTTTAACGTTGTAATCGACCACTCGTTTGACAGCTACAAGAACCTTCATGGATTCCTCGTTACTCTCCGGTGAAAAGAAAGTCGCCTAGGCGAACCTGGCGGTTGAAGCTCATCAGCACAAGGGCACCTCCAAAGATCGTTGCTGTGCCCTTCTTATATAAAGAATGACGAATGCCAAATACTTCCCGTGCGACCGTCTGTCAGGTGTGACTCACGAGTCATCCACCAAAAGGACGTGTAAACTTCGCTCAAAAAATAGCAGGCTCCTACAGGCTCATGCCTGTGCCCTGTCTTTAGAGGTGCTCTTGAAACCGACAATCAGCCTACGGCGAGCGCAAAACCGCCCGTATCTTGACCGGAACGCCTTTTGCGGTCAATACAGCAAATCGGTCACTTTTGAGCCTCTCGACTTTGATTTGTCTGGGTTCCAGCAGATTCAAACAAACGTTTGTATTGGACCCTGACAGTGGTGTAGATATAATGCCCGGCCATAGAGAGAGCGGCGCCTCATCCATTGCATCTTCAGCCAGCAGGCGAGGAAATAATGGATGGAACGCCAAACCTCCAATTAGAAAAATACCGTTGAGCCTTGAGTAGGAGATAGCCTGTGGAACGCGAATACATGGAATTCGACGTGGTCATCGTCGGCGCCGGCCCTGCCGGTTTGTCCGCCGCCTGCCGTTTAAAGCAGAAGGCCGCCGAAGCCGGTAAAGAAATCAGCGTCTGCGTGGTTGAAAAAGGCTCCGAAGTCGGTGCTCACATTCTGTCCGGTGCCGTATTTGAACCACGCGCCCTGAACGAATTGTTCCCGGACTGGAAAGCACTGGGCGCTCCGCTCAATACCCCAGTCACCCGCGACGACATCTATGTACTGCGCAGCGAAGCCACCGCGACCAAGGTGCCTGACCTGTTTGTGCCTAAAACCATGCACAACGAAGGCAATTACATCATCTCGCTCGGCAACCTGTGCCGCTGGCTGGCGCAGCAGGCCGAGAACTTGGGCGTGGAAATCTACCCGGGTTTCGCGGCTCAAGAAGTTCTGTTTGATGAAAACAACGTGGTTCGCGGGATCATCACCGGTGATCTGGGCGTTGACCGCGAAGGCAATCCTAAAGAAGGCCTGTACACCCCTGGCATGGAGTTGCGCGGCAAATACACCCTGTTCGCCGAAGGCTGCCGCGGTCACCTGGGCAAACAGCTGATCGAGCGCTTCAACCTCGACAGCGAGGCCGACAGCCAGCACTACGGCATCGGCCTGAAGGAAATCTGGGAAATCGACCCGGCCAAACACCAACCCGGCCTGGTGGTTCACACCGCTGGTTGGCCACTGGACATCATTAGCAGCGAAAACACGGGCGGTTCTTTCCTGTATCACCTGGAAAACAACCAAGTGGTGGTGGGCCTGATCGTTGACTTGTCCTATAGCAATACCTTCCTGTCGCCGTTCGATGAATTCCAGCGCCTCAAACACCACCCGGTGCTCAAGCAATACCTTGAAGGTGGCAAACGCATCAGTTACGGCGCGCGCGCCCTGGCCAAAGGCGGCCTGAACTCGCTGCCAAAAATGGTGTTCAACGGTGGCGCCCTGATCGGTTGCGACCTGGGCACCATGAACGTGGCCAAGATCAAAGGCAGTCACACGGCGATGAAGTCCGGCATGCTTGCCGCCGAGGCGGTGGCAGACTCGCTGCTCGCAGACTGCGAAGGCGGCGATGCACTCAACACTTACGTTGAAGCCTTCAAAGCCAGCTGGTTGTTCGACGAGCTTTTTGCAAGCCGAAATTTCGGCCCGGCGATGCACAAGTTTGGCCCGATCATGGGCGCAGGCTTCAACTGGATGGATCAAAACATCTTCGGCGGCAAACTGCCGTTCACCCTGCACGACACGAAGCCAGATTACGCCTGCCTGAAACTGGCCAAAGACTGCAAGAAGATCGACTACCCGAAACCCGATGGCAAGTTGAGCTTCGACAAACTCAGCTCGGTGTTCCTCTCCAGCACCAACCACGAAGAAGAGCAGCCTTGCCACCTCAAGCTGCGCGACGCAAGCATTCCGATCAGCGTGAACCTGCCGCTCTACGACGAACCGGCGCAACGTTACTGCCCGGCGGGTGTGTATGAAGTGATCACGCAGGAAAGCGGTGAAAAGCGCTTCCAGATCAATGCGCAAAACTGCGTGCACTGCAAAACGTGCGACATCAAAGACCCGTCACAAAACATCACCTGGGTCACCCCGGAAGGCGCTGGCGGCCCGACGTACCCGAACATGTAAGCCCGACTCGTTTAGTCGCTGAAAAGGCAGGGGCTGCAGTTCTTATCGCAGCCTCGTGCCTCGTCAGCGACTACACAACGGTTGTAAGGCCCTCAGCACCCTGCCCCCTCGTGCCCGGGACTGCGTTCAAAGTAGCGCTTGTACTCACGACTGAATTGCGAGGCGCTCTGATAGCCCACGCGCTCGGCCACCTGCGCCACACCCAGCCCTTCACTCAACAACAACTGCTGCGCCCGCAACAAACGCAAACGCTTGAGATATTGCACCGGCGACAGCAAAGTGCTGCGTTTGAAATGCTCATGGAAGGTGGACGTGCTCATGTTGGCGCACCGCGCCAGCGTGTCGACATTCAAAGGCTCGGCAAAGTGCTCATGCAAATGACTGAGCGAGGCGGCAACCCGGGCGAACTGGCCCTGCTGCTCAACCAGTGCCCGCAACACCCCGGCTTGCGGCCCACGCAGTGCCGCGAAAAGAACTTCGCGCAAGCGCGCTTTACCCATGATCCGGCACTCCAGCGGGTCATGCAGGCAACGTAGCAAACGCTCAACCGCCTGGCGCATTTCGTCATCCAACACCGCAGAGGTCATGGATTCCGGTGTTTGCGCCACGGCGCTACGGTCCGGGCCCAGCCCCATCGCCAGCACCAACTCCCCCAGCACAGCCCGATCAATACTGATCGCCACTCCCAGCAGCGGCACCGTTTCAGAAGCAAAGGTTTCACACTCAAACGGCACCGACAGCGCCTGCACAAGGTAATGGCCTGCGCCGTATTCCAGGGTGCGCTGACCGAGATAGGCCAACTTACTGCCTTGCGCGATGACCATTAGACTAGGCTCATAAATCTGCGGCATGCGCGCCACAGCCCGACACGCCGACACCACGCGCACTTCAGGCAATAACGTCGATACAAAACCGGTTTGCGAGGCCAGCGGCTCAATCAACGAGACCAGCGTGGCGTTCTCATCGCGATGGCGAGTCAAAAACATGCAGACAACTTCACAGGAGGAATAGACAGGCGCATCTTCGCAGAATTGACCACCAAAACCACCTCCAGCCCGACACACCGGAGGAATAGGCATAACAGGCGGAGGAATTGTCATAGTCCTGCAAGACAGGCGAGCGCAAAATCACCTCCTTGTTCACCGTCAACGTTTCGCGAGGCTTTCCATGTCCAACGTCACTTACAACGCCATCGGCTATGCCGCTCAAACCACCTCGGCCCCCTTGGCCCCCATGCAGTTCAACCGCCGCGCACCGCGCCCGGACGACGTCGCCATTGAGGTGTTGTACTGCGGCGTGTGCCACTCCGACATCCACCAAGTGCACAACGATTGGGGCTTTGCGGTTTACCCGGTCATGCCAGGCCACGAAATCGTGGGCAAAGTCACCGCCGTCGGTAGCGACGTCACTCAATACAAAGTGGGCGATGTGGTCGGTGTAGGCTGCATGGTCGATTCGTGCCGCGAATGCTCGGCCTGTAAAGAAGACCTGGAACAATATTGCCTGGAAGGCTTCACCCAGACCTACGGCTCACCGGACCGTATCGACGGCACCACCACGATGGGCGGCTACTCGGACAGCATCGTGGTGCGCGAAGACTTCGTAGTGCGCATCCCGGAAAACCTCGACCCGGCCAGTGCAGCCCCGCTGCTGTGCGCGGGCATCACCACTTACTCGCCGCTGCAACACTACGGTGTTGAGCCGGGCGACAAAGTGGGCGTGCTGGGCATGGGTGGCCTGGGCCACATGGGGATCAAGTTTGCCAAGGCCATGGGTGCAGAAGTGACTTTGTTCACACGCTCCGCCGCCAAAGCTGAAGAGGCGCGCCGTCAAGGTGCCGATCACGTGATCGTGTCCACCGACGCCGAGCAAATGAAAGCCGCCGCTGGCAGCTTCGATTTCTTGCTCGACACCATTCCGGTGCAACACGACCTGAACCCCTACCTCGAAACCCTGCGTTTTGACGGCGTGCACATTCTGGTTGGCTTGATCGAACCGGTTGAGCCGGCTGTGGATGCGTTCAACCTGGTGTTCAAGCGTCGCGTGCTGGCAGGCTCGCTCATCGGCGGGATTGCTGAAACGCAAGAAATGCTGGATTTCAGCGCCGCGAATGGCATCACCTGTGACATTGAAATGCTCGACATCAAAAACATCAACCAAGCGTTTGAACGCGTGCAGAAAGGTGATGTGAAATACCGCTTCGTGATTGATATGAAAACGCTGAAAGCCTAAGCGTTTAGCCCGCCGGGGCCGGAGCAATGGGGAAGAACTCCCCGTTGCTCCACACGCCTACCCAAGGCTGACCATCAATGACCAGCGTCTGCGCCATCTCGACCAACTGGTAATACACATTGCGATGGATCAACGCCTCAAGGTTGCGTCGTACCCGCACGTAAGGCGAAGGCTCTTGAGTGACAGGATCAATCACCACCCGCAACGGGTGTTCACGATCCAATTCAAACTGCTCATCCACGTTGGTGGTGAAGCGCAACACCTGCTGCTCACCCTCCCCTTCGACCTCAAGGGTAACCGCCACGAAGGGCGCGTCATCGACTTTGATCCCGACCTTTTCCACCGGTGTTATCAGAAAATAATCGTCTCCATCACGGCGAATGATGGTTGAGAACAGCTTGACCATTGGCTTGCGCCCAATCGGTGTTCCCATGTAATACCAAGTACCATCTCGGGCGATGCGCATGTCGATGTCGCCGCAAAAAGCGGTGTCCCACAAGTGAACCGGCGGCAAACCTTTACCGGGCTTGGGGATTTGCGCCAACAGGCCACTGACGTCCACCGGCTTGCTCATACTGCCCTCCTGAATTTATTGATCGCTCAAGCCTATCAAGCTGCGCGCGTACTTAGCCAGCGGCGGGCCAATCAGATCGGCAGGCTTGTTGTCATGAAACGTCAGCAAACCGCCACGGCTGCGAATGGTGGCCGTGTCGATCAAGTATTGGGTGCTGGTCTCGATCAACATCACCTGAATCACACCGCTGTCGATACCCAAACGGCTGATTTCTTCCTGGTCCAGCCACTCGTCACTGTTGCCAATGCGGTCATCGGCACGGGCAAATCGGGTGTAGAGCAAATAATGCGCGCCAAAGCTCCGGGCTTCAGACATCGCGTCGTCCAACCCCAGCGGTGCCTTGGCACGGCGCACCATCGGGAAGTATTCGATAAAACCACTGTAGGCTTCTTCTGCCACAACGTTGGGCCGCACGTAAGGGTCGCCGACGGGCTTAAACGGGCCTTGAGCAATGTAAATGAAGGAGTCGGGCTGGATGCGCAGCGAATTGCTGCGACGCGTGTTGCTGTGGTCGAGCAAACCGGCGTCACTCATTTGATAACGCGCGCCTTCGCCCAGGTCGCTGACCTTCATGCAACCACCCAGCGCCAAAAAAGCCAGCAACACAAACAGACTACGCATCACGATCTCCCGATGGCCGGTGACAAAAAACCGGCGAATAGCCGCGTAATGCAGTTTGCGCGCCAGTTCGAGCCGACGCCGCACATCGCAGGGCACACGCATCAACCACCAATGATTTTCATCACCGTGGCACCCCCCGAAAAGGCGACGTCCTGCTTGTCACCCAAGGCTTTCATCAACAAGCCTTGCAACGCGGGCAAGGCTTCGTGCCGGGGCTTGTTGAGCAAATCCCCGACGTAATGACGATTACTCGACGATAAACACCCGTGCAACCAGCCGGTCGATGAAAGGCGCAACCGCGAACACGTCCGACAAAACGGGACGCTCTCGTTGGCAATCACACCAAAATACCCCCGGCCCGGGATCTGATAGCGCACGGCCGTGGCATCAATCGGCGCATCGGCTTGCAGGTAGTCGTGCCGCTCGCCAATCAGCTCAAGCAATTGCTGCAAGCTCACAAACTGATGCAGAAACGCATTGCCATCGCTGGCCAGATGGCCCATGCGCATCAGTTCGATAAAGCGCAGTTCGAACCCCCGCTCAAGGCAGTACTCCAACAGCGGCATGACCTGATCCAGGTTTTGGCCGCGCAAGGGCACCATATTGACCTTGATCTTCATCCCCGCCTCGCTGGCGTGTTGCAGGCCATTGAGCACGGTCGCCAAATCGCCGCCGCGGGCAATGCTGCGAAACGCGTCGGGGTTGAGGGTGTCGAGGGACACATTGAGGCGGCGAATGCCGGCGTCCAGCAGCAACGGTAATTTGCGCGTGAGCAATTGGCCATTGGTGGTCAGGCTGATATCACTCAAGCCCAACTGCCCGACTTCGCGCATGAAGGTTTCCAGCTTGGGACTGACCAACGGCTCGCCGCCGGTAATCCGTAAACGCTCAATTCCGGCCGCTTCAATCAGATACGCCACGCCACGCGCCATTGCTTGAGCTGACAACTCATCCTGCGCCGCCACTAATCGCTTGCCGTTCGGCACGCAGTAGGTGCAGGCATAGTTGCAAGCGGAGGTCAGACTAATGCGCAAGTTGCGAAATTGTCTGCCTTGGCGGTCAACAATCATGGATGACTCCGGCACGAGGGAAGTAGGACGCCCCAAAACCTGACTCATGTATCAGGTTTTGGCAAGACCCACACCTGAGTATAGGCGGCACGGCAAAGCGCCGTGCGCGGTGAACCGACGGCGTTACTCGACAGCCGGGGTGTCTGTATCGCGCTTGCGCTTGTTACCCATGCGCACACCGATGTCCATCAGGAACTGGAAAAAACCTTCCTGATCTTCCAGGACATTGCTCCAGAACGGCGAGTGGTACAGCGCCACCGCGCCGTGAACCAGCGCCCAGGCAGCGCAGTAGTGGAAATAAGGCGGCACGTCTTCGAGCTTGCCTTCGCTGATCCGACCTTTGATCAGCAGCGTAAGGCGCTCAAAATTCGACGCACGGATTTTATGCAGCTCTTCGATCAACTCAGGCACCTGATTGCCTTTGACCACCTTCTCTTCAAGGCGATCAAACAACCGATAACGCTGAGGGTCACGCATGCGAAATTCAAAGTAGGCGCGCGACAGCGCTTCTTTGTCTTTATCCACATCGGCGGAATGCAGCAGCTCGTTCAAATCACGCTCGTAGTCGAGCATCAGGCGCAGATAGATCTCGGCCTTGGACTTGAAATGCTTGTAGATCGTGCCTTTACCGATGCCGACGGCATCCGCAATCATCTCGACGGTGACGCTGTCTTCACCCTGTTCGAGGAACAGTTTGAGCGCGGTATCGAGAATTTCTTGCTCGCGGCGACGAAACTCACGGACCTTACGGGGTTCTTTGTGCATAAGAAAAGGTCTGTAGGGGTCAAAATCGAAGCCCGGTATTATGCCTAAGTCACGCTAAATTGCACGGATCATCCTGCATATCGATGTCTGCGGATGAATAACGCCCAGCACAATGCGTACTCAAACGAATCACGGGTATTCCAAATCTGTTTAAAAAATGATCAATGCCGACTGGACGCCCTACAAAGCTGACCAATACTTAGGGAGTCGGCGTGACATACCCCCCAAATGCTTCGCCGATAAGGGTCACAACGGAGTGTGCGCCTTTGTTTTACTCCTAATGGTCTTAACCCGGATTCCCCCAGAGCCCGGGTTTTTTTTGCCTTTTTTGCCGACGGGTCAGTGTTGGACCCGCGCCAGCGGGAACAGGCGCTGGAAGTTTTCGGTGGTCTGCTCGGCAAAACGCTCGTAGGACTCACCGCGCAACATGGCCAGAAACTCTGCCACTTCACGTACGTACTGCGGCAGGTTGGGCTTGCCCCGGTAAGGAATCGGCGCCAGGTACGGCGAGTCAGTCTCCACCAGCAAACGATCGGCAGGCACTTGGCGCGCCACGTCGCGCAGGGCATCGGCGTTGCGGAACGTGACGATGCCAGAAAGCGAAATGTAAAAACCCAGGTCCAGCGCCGCCTTGGCCATATCCCAGTCTTCGGTAAAACAATGCAACACACCGGCCTGCGGCAATGCGGCTTCGCGCAGCAGCGCCAGGGTGTCTGCACGTGCGCCACGGGTATGCACCACGACCGGCTTGCCGGTTTGCTGCGCGGCTTGCAAGTGAACGCGAAACGACAACTGCTGCAACTCGGCCGCCTCAGGTTCGTAGTGATAATCCAGGCCGGTTTCGCCAATCGCCACCACCTGCGGGTGATTCAGCTCGCTCAGCAGCCAGTCCAATGCCGGAGCGGCGCCCGGTTGCACGTCCAGCGGGTGCACGCCCACCGAACAGTCCACATCGGTATAACGCTCGGTCAGGGCTTTGACATCGGCCGCGTTGTCAGCGCTGACGCCAATGCACAGAAAATGCCCCACCCCGCGATCACGCGCCGCTTGCAGGGCGGCGTCCAGCGAACCGTCGTGGGCACTCAGATCAAGGCGATCAAGATGGCAGTGGGAGTCAACGAGCATAGAAAATCACCTGCTTAAAAATGTGAATCAACTCAGCGCTGGCCGGGCAGGCTTGCCCATTGCACCAATAACGCTTCAAGCAACAGCACTCGGTTGAGGTTGGCCTTGCTCAACACCTTTTGCCGCTGGGCCAGAATCCAGTCCTGAATGTTCAGGACTTTTTCCTGCGGCGTTTTTTGCGCCAGGTACTGCACGACTTTGCGCATGTCTTCAAGGCCCAGGCCAGCTTCGTCCTGAGTCAGTTGATAGCGCAAGATCAGACTCGACCAGTCACAGAACCAATCAAACAGCAATAAAAGGGGAATCGCGTTCCAGCTTTCTGCCAATTGAGTGGCCGATATCTGCTGCTTGAGCAGCTTTTTAACCCCTTCCACCACGCCAGCCCGCTGCTCTCGCACACCCTGTGCGTGCAACTTGACGGCGGCCAACGGCGAACCGGCCGCCAGGGTCAATAACTCCACCCGCTCATCGGCACTGCAATCGGGCAAGGTTTTAGCCAGCCACGCCAGGCTCAGCGTTTCGTTCGGCAGCGGGCACGCCTGCTGCACACAACGACTGCGGATGGTCGGCAACAAACGGCTGGACTGGTGACTGACCAACAGCAACACCGTATCGCCCGACGGCTCTTCCAGGCTTTTGAGCAATGCGTTGGCGGCGTTGATATTCATCGCCTCCACCGGCTCGACCAGCACCACCTTGCGCCCGCCCAACTGAGCGGTTTGCACCACGAAACTCACCAGATCACGCACCTGGTCGACCTTGATCGCCTTGTCCGCTTCTTCGGGCTCCAGAATGTAGTTGTCCGGATGACTGCCCGCCGCCAACAGCAGGCAAGACTTGCAGGTACCGCAGGCCTCAAGCCCGGCAGGTTGTCTGCACAGCAGGCGGGCCATCAGGCGCTCGGCCAGGGCGCGCTTGCCGATCCCGGCAGGCCCGTGCAGCAGATAGGCGTGCGCATGGTGTGCGCGCCCGGCCATTTGCTGCCAGAGGCCGTCTTGCCACGGATAGGCTTCAGCCACGGTACAGACCCAGCAATTGCGGCATCAACGCGTCCAGCTGCGCCTGAACGTGCTCAAGGCTTTGCGCCGCGTCAATCAAACGGTAACGCTGCGGGGCGGCTTCAGCGCGCTGCAGATAGGTACTGCGCACGGCATCAAAAAAGGTCCGGCCTTCTTGCTCGAAGCGATCCAGGCGGCCCCGCGCACTGGCGCGCGCCATGCCAACCTCGATAGGCAAATCGAATACCAGCGTCAAGTCGGGACGCAGGTGACCCTGTACAAATGACTCAAGGGTCGCGATGCGCTCTTTCGATAAGCCGCGGCCACCGCCTTGGTACGCGTAGGTGGCGTCGGTAAAGCGATCACACAGCACCACGGCGCCACGCTCCAGCGCCGGGCGGATCACCTCGGCCAAGTGCTGCGCGCGGGCGGCAAACACCAACAACAACTCGGTGTCTGCGCACATGGCATCGTCGCTCGGTGCCAACAACAGCTCACGAATGCGCTCAGCCAGCGGCGTGCCGCCCGGTTCACGGGTCAGCACCACATCAATACCTTCAGCCCGCAAGCGCGCGGCCAGGTATTCGCGGTTGGTGGTTTTGCCCGCGCCTTCGGGGCCTTCCAACGTAATAAACAAGCCAGTCACAGGCAGCAGTCCTTTATCAGTGTCATTGCGCGCTTTGCGGTTGGGCTTCGCCGGGCGCCGGGGAAACAGGGGCGACGGCATCCGGCGCAGGGCTTGAACGGTAATCGGCACGGCGTTTGATCTGGAATTCACGGACGGCGCTGTTATGCGCGTCCAGATCATCAGAGAACGTGTGGCTGCCATCACCCTTGGCCACAAAATACAAACTGCTGCCGCTGACCGGATGCAAAGCGGCATGAATGGCTTCACGGCCTACCATGGCAATCGGTGTCGGTGGCAAACCGGGAATCGTGTAGGTGTTGTAAGGCGTCGGTTCGCGCAAGTGCGCGCGGGTCAGCTTGCCGTTGTACCGCTCGCCCAAACCGTAAATCACGGTGGGATCGGTCTGTAATGGCATGCCGATCTTCATACGTCGCACAAACACCCCGGCAATCTGCCCACGCTCATGCGGCACACCGGTTTCTTTTTCTACCAGCGATGCCATGATCAGCGCTTGATAAGGGTCTGCGTAGGGCAGGTCCGGGGCGCGCTGCTCCCACTCTTCAGCCAACACCTTATGCAAACGGTCATAGGCCTTTTCAAGCAACTGCGCATCGCTCATGCCACGCACAAAGCGATAGGTGTCGGGAAAGAACCGCCCTTCCGGGAACTCACCCGGATGACCGAGCTTGGCCATCACCTCACTGTCACTCAGGCCGTCGAGGGTCTGCTCGATTTTCTCGTGCTTGGCCAACGCGCTGCGCACTTGTCGAAAATTCCAGCCTTCGACCAGCGTCAGGCTGTATTGCACCACCTCTCCACGCTGCCAAAGACCGATCAGGTCCTGGGCTTTCATGCCGGGCGTCATGCGGTATTCACCGCTGTGCAGCGGTTGCTCCGCCAGATTGAAGCGCCAATACACGCGCAACCAAAAGGCGTCTTGCAACGTGTCGTCTGCCTCAAGGCGATTGAACATACCGGTTGGGGTCGCGCCCGCTGGAACATCAAGCAGTTGTTCTTGCGTGAGGCTCAGCGGCTGCTCGAGCGCCGAGTTGAGTTTCCAGGCACTGGCGCCCAACACCAGGCCCGCCAACACCAGACCGGTCTCCAGCAGCAACAAGAATTTACGTTTCACGAATCAAACATCCAATAGGGTGCGGGCAATGCTTTGCAGTTTACGGGTGAGCGGCCCCACCGGCCAGCTCAGGCCAGCAACACCCCGTACAGGCCAAATGCCGTACACGCTGTTGCAGACAAAGAGTTCATCAGCCTGTTGAAGCTGCTCAACGCTGATATCAGTGACATGACACGGGATCGCCAGGCGCTCGGCCTCGCTCAGTAATGCTGCACGCATCACACCCGCCACCCCACAGCGTTGCAGGTCGGCGGTGATCAACACCCCGTCACGCACTAAAAACAGGTTACTGAACACGCCCTCGATCACGCGTCCCGAGGTGTCACGCATCAAGCCTTCGGCGTAAGCCGGGTCTTGCCATTCGGAACGGGCAATGACTTGCTCCAACCGATTGAGATGCTTAAGCCCCGCCAACAGCGGTTGCTCAGCCAATCGCGTGGCGCAGTCAAACAACTGAACACCTTCAAGGGCGTGCGCCAGGGGATAAGCCGGCGCAGGGCTGGCTTGCAGAATTCTGCGAGGCTGAGCCTCGGGGCACGCGGCATAACCGCGCAGGCTGTCGCCGCGGGTCAGGATGAGCTTGAGAACGCCCTCGCCCATCGCCTGTGCATACGCCAGCACTTCACTGCGAATCAGTGACTGATCCGCAGTAATCGCCAGTCGTGAGCAGCCCAGCACCAGACGCTGCATGTGCAGCTCCAGCAACACCGGCCGCCCGGCCTTGACGGCGACGGTCTCAAACAGACCGTCGCCGTAGGCCAGCCCACGGTCCTTGAGCGACGCTAAACCGTGCGCTGGCAGACCGTCGACCCAGCTGTGCATCACTCGGCGAACCGGCGGAAAACCAGTGAGCCGTTGGTGCCGCCAAACCCGAACGAGTTGGACAGTACGACATCGATCGGCATTTCACGCGGCGTGTGCGGCACGAAGTCCAGATCGCAGCCTTCATCAGGCTCGTCCAGGTTGATGGTCGGCGGGGCAATCTGGCTGTTAATCGCCAGCACGCTGAAAATTGCCTCAACCGCGCCCGCAGCACCCAACAAGTGCCCGGTCATCGATTTGGTCGAACTGACCGCCAAGTTGTAGGCGTGATCACCGAACACCGACTTGATCGCCGAGACTTCCGCCAGGTCACCGGCAGGCGTCGACGTACCGTGAGCATTGATGTACTGCACTTGATCGATGTTCACCCTGGCATCACGCAAGGCATTGGTGATGCAGCGTGCAGCGCCTGCGCCATCCGCCGGGGGCGAGGTCATGTGATAAGCGTCGCCGCTCATCCCGAAGCCAATCAGCTCGGCATAGATCGTCGCGCCACGCGCCTTGGCGTGTTCAAGCTCTTCAAGCACCAGTGCACCGGCGCCATCAGACAGCACGAAGCCATCACGGCCTTTGTCCCAGGGACGGCTGGCACGCGTCGGATCATCGTTGCGCGTCGATAGCGCGCGCGAGGCACCAAAGCCGCCCATGCCCAAACCGCATGCGGCCATTTCAGCACCGCCGGCAATCATCACATCGGCTTCGCCGTAGGCAATGTTGCGCGCCGCCATACCGATGCAATGCGTACCCGTGGTACACGCTGTCGAAATGGCGTAGTTAGGTCCCTGTGTACCCAAGTGGATAGACAGAAAACCGGAAATCATATTGATGATCGAGCCAGGCACAAAAAACGGAGAAATCCGTCGCGGGCCTTGTTCGTGCAAGGTACGGCTGGTTTCTTCGATATTGGTCAACCCCCCAATACCCGACCCCATGGCCACACCAATACGCTCACGATTGGCATCCGTGACTTCCAGGCCAGCATTTCGTATTGCCTGAAAACCAGCTGCCAAACCGTATTGAATAAACAGGTCAAGTTTTCGGGCTTCTTTGACGGAGAGGTAATCCTCAACGTTAAAGCCCTGTACCGAGCCGCCAAAACGGGTGGAATAGGCAGAAAGATCCGTGTGTTCGATCAGACCAATGCCACTTCGGCCTGCCAGAATGCCTTGCCAGGTGCTCGGAACATCCGCACCCAGTGGCGACAACATCCCCATACCGGTGACTACGACGCGTCTACGCGACACAGCACTCTCCTTTATTCTATTGACGACACTTTGCATCAAGCCTAAAGAAAAAACCGCACGCCATAGTGGCAGTGCGGTTTTTCCATGACAGCATGTAACGATTACAAACTATTACGCCTGGTGGGCAGTAACGTAATCGATAGCAGCTTGTACAGTAGTGATCTTTTCAGCTTCTTCGTCAGGAATTTCGGTCTCGAATTCCTCTTCCAGAGCCATCACAAGCTCAACAGTGTCAAGGGAGTCGGCACCCAGGTCTTCAACGAAGGAAGCAGCATTGGTCACTTCTTCTTCTTTAACGCCCAGTTGCTCGGCAACGATTTTCTTGACGCGTTCTTCGATGGTGCTCATACCTTGTTTTCACTCCTAATGGACAAATTCAGGCAGCTGGCCAGTGGGCAAGTGTATCGAAAGACTTTTCAGTTTTTCAACTGAAAGCTTTGCACCTACCCCGCTACAACCGGCTGCCTATAAAAAGATTGCAGCTTTATAACGGATTTTAGACAGCTCGTATGACATTTTTTTGAAGCAATCCGTCACATTTAACTCATGTACATCCCGCCGTTGACCGGAATTGTAGCCCCAGTCACGTAAGCTGCACCGTCCGAAGCCAGGAAAGCGACCACGTTCGCGATCTCTTGAGCCTGACCCAAACGACCCAGCGGAATCTGCGTCTGCAAGGCTTCACGCTGTGCTTGCGGCAATTCGCGGGTCATGTCGGTATCGATAAACCCAGGAGCCACCGAGTTGACAGTGATTGAGCGCGAACCCACTTCACGCGCCAGAGCACGGCTGAAACCTTCGAGGCCGGCCTTGGCGGCGGCATAGTTTACTTGGCCTGCGTTGCCCATGGCACCCACAACAGAGCCAATGTTGATAATTCGTCCCCAGCGCGCCTTGGTCATGCCGCGCAAAACACCCTTGGACAGGCGAAACAGACTGTTCAAGTTGGTATCGATGACATCATGCCATTCGTCGTCTTTCATGCGCATCATCAGGTTATCGCGGGTGATGCCAGCATTATTGACCAGGATCGCCGGCGCGCCGAACTGCTCCTGAATGCTGTTCAGCACCGCGGCAACGGAATCTGCATCCGTGACATTGAGTTCCATGCCCGTGCCTTGAACGCCGTTTTCTTTCAGCGTGGCAGCAATGCGCTCAGCACCCGAAGCAGTGGTGGCAGTGCCAATGACAATGGCGCCCTGACGACCCAACTCCAATGCGATCGCCTGGCCAATGCCACGGCTAGCGCCCGTTACCAGTGCAACTTTACCTTGCAAGCTCATGCAGGCTTCTCCTAATTCAGGCCAGTGCCGCACGAGCGGCAGCGAAGGCGTCTGGGGTATTCAAGTTGTGAGTGGTGATGCCCTCAGCGCAACGCTTGCTGATGCCCACCAGAACTTTGCCCGGGCCACATTCAACCAGCTCGACCGGGCCATTGGCCGCCAGACATTGAACTGATTCAACCCAGCGCACAGGCTTGTACAGCTGCTCAAGCAAATCGCGCTTAAGGGTATCCAAATCGTTCGCCACGGCTGCACTGACATTCTGCACCAGCGGGATCTGTGGCATTTTCCAGTCAATGGCCTGGATCGACTCGGCAAAACGCTCCGCCGCGGGTCGCATCAACTCACAGTGCGAAGGCACACTCACCGGCAGCGGCAGCGCACGCTTGGCGCCCTTGGCCTTGCACAGCTCCATGGCGCGCTCAACAGCCGCCTTGGCTCCGGCAATAACCACCTGGCCCGGCGAGTTGAAGTTAACCGCGCTAACCACTTCACCTTGCGCCGCCTCAGCGCACGCAGCCAATACAACGGCATCGTCCAGCCCCAGGATCGCCGCCATGGCGCCTTGACCGGCAGGAACAGCTTCTTGCATCAAGCGACCGCGACGCTCAACCAGCTTCACGGCATCAGCCAGGCTCAGGCAACCGGCAGCGACCAGCGCGCTGTACTCGCCCAAGCTATGGCCAGCAACGAAATCTGGCTGCTTGCCGCCTTCGGCCAGCCACAGACGCCACAGGGCAATCGAAGCGGTCAAAATGGCGGGCTGGGTGATATCAGTTTGATTCAGCTTCTCGGCAGGGCCGTCCTGGGTCAACGCCCACAGGTCGTAACCCAGAGCCTCAGAAGCTTCTTTAAATGTTTCCAGAACCAGCGGGTGTTCCGCGCCCAGCTCGGCCAACATGCCGAGGGACTGCGAACCCTGCCCTGGAAAGACGAATGCGAGGGATGTAGACATGTAACAAGCCCCTAATGATCTTGTCGTCGGTGAATTGACGTCCTGCCGTGGCGGACGCAAGAAACTGACAGTTGGATGGCGATTTAGACCGTGCGGTCACATTTACCCGCTCGACCCGCAATGCGCCTACGGTAACAACCCTTCAAGGCGCCCATGCAAACGCTTTGGCAGGTCTTCATGGATTTCAATCAGCGCCCGTTCTATCGCACTTTGAAAGCCCTGAGCACCTGCCGAACCGTGACTTTTAATGACAATCCCCTGCAACCCCAGAAAACTCGCGCCATTGTGCCGTGCGGGGGCCAAATCAGCCTGCAAGCGACGCAGTAACGGCATCGCCAACGCACCGACACATCGCCCAAAGAGCGTGCGCTTGAACAACGCCTCAATCCGGCCTGAGATCATGGTCGCCAGGCCCTCACTGGATTTGAGCAGGATATTACCTACAAAACCGTCACACACCACCACATCGGCCTCGCCGCGGTACAACCCATCACCTTCGACAAAGCCGATGTAATGCAAACCGCTCGCCGCTTGCAACAAGGCGGCGGCCTCCTTGACCTGCTGGTTGCCCTTGATGTCTTCGGTACCAATATTCAACAGGGCTACGCGCGGGCGAAGCGTGCCGAGGGCCTGCGCGGCCACCGACCCCATCACCGCGAACTGAAACAACTGCTCAGCCGTGCAATCGACGTTGGCGCCCAGATCCAGCAACTGACAATAGCCCGCCTGCGTCGGAACCGCCGCCACCATCGCAGGACGATCTATACCGGGCAGCGTTTTGAGGACGAACCGCGACAGCGCCATCAAAGCCCCCGTATTCCCCGAACTGACACAAGCCTGCACCTTGCCATCACGCAGCAGCTCAAGCGCCACCCGCATGGAGGAGTCCGGCTTGCCACGCAACGCATGGGAAGGCCGCTCGCTCATGGCGATAACTTCTGAGGCTGGAGTAATGGTCAGGCGCGAGCGATCCACAACCGAATGGCTGGCGATCAAGTCTTCAAGTACGGAGGGTTGACCAACGAGGGTCAGATGCAGGGAGGGTGTAGCAGACAGGCAAGCGATGCAAGCCTGAACAATGCTGCGGGGACCGAAGTCCCCGCCCATTGCGTCGATCGCGATGACCTGAACGGACAAGTGATTACTCGTCAGCGCCCTTGTCGATCACTTTACGACCACGGTATACGCCTTCTGGCGATACGTGGTGACGCAGGTGAATTTCACCGGTGGTTTTTTCTACAGACAGCGTGCTAGCCGAAAGAGCATCGTGCGAACGACGCATGTCACGGGCAGAGCGGGATTTTTTGTTCTGCTGAACAGCCATAATTGATTAACTCCTAAACGTTTGGGTCACGCTTTAACTGCGCCAATACACTGAACGGGTTGGACCGCGTTACCTCGTCCTCGCCTGGATCGGGCTCATCGAGACCCGCCGGCTGCTGGCATTCTTCCGGATGATGAGCAGGCACAATGGGCAAGGCGAGCAAAAGCTCCTCCTCGATCAGTGCATGCAGATCCAATGGATCTTCGCCCAGTTCCAGCACGTCATAACCTTTCGGTAACGACTGGGTATTCGCACCCTCTTTCACCACAGCGTAACTGCATTCGCTATGGATCGGCAGGGTGACCAGCTCAAGACAACGCTGGCAAACCATCTTGACCTCGACGTCGATGGAGCTGTGTATTACCACAGATCTTCGCTCGTCGCGCTCAAAAACAAATTTAGCCTGGACCGTACCGACATTGTCGGAAAGCGGGTCGCAGAGTCTCTCCAAATCAGCCAGCAGCACTTCACCTTGAAGGGTAGTGCCACGATCAGCTAATTTGCGCGGGTCAACGTGAGGTGGAATCGGGTCATTCAACATAGGCGCAGCATTCTAGGGACGACCCCCTCACCTGTCAAAGGAAATTGTGCCTGTGCGACATCCCGTGCGCCCGTTAGAATCGACATTCATCTACAGGAGCCGCGAATGCTGCCTTTATTACTCGCCTCAAGCTCGGTTTATCGCCGGGAATTACTGGCTCGCCTGCGCCTACCCTTCAGTTGCAGCTCACCTGACATCGACGAAAGCCACCAAACAGATGAAAGCGCAGCCGACCTGGTCAAGCGCCTGTCACTGGAGAAGGCCCGCGCACTGGCGCACAGCCATCCCGACCACCTGATCATCGGCTCAGACCAGGTGGCCGTGCTTAATGGCCGAATCATCGGCAAACCTCACACCTTCGACAAGGCACGCCAACAACTCCTGGACGCCAGTGGCGCCAGCGTCAGCTTCCTCACCGGCCTAACCCTGCTCAACAGTCGCACCGGGCAGCACCAGACTGACTGTGTGCCCTTCACGGTGCACATGCGCACGCTCAGCGCTGAACAGATTGAACGCTACCTGCACGCCGAGCAGCCCTACGATTGCGCAGGCAGCTTTAAAGCCGAAGGCTTGGGCGTGAGCCTGTTTCAGCGCACCGAAGGGGACGACGCGACCAGCTTGATTGGCCTGCCATTAATCCGACTGGTGGACATGCTGACCCATGAAGGCATCAGCATCCCTTAACACAGCAAACCCGACCCCACCCAAACAACAACGGCCTTCACAGGCCGTTTTTTTGGTGCAGTCGCAAGTTAGCGCAAGGTTGGTCCCTGAAAACCCATCCACAAGGCAATGTGCTCTGCAACGCTGGCACCGAGTTTTTTCGAGAAGCGATCGAATGCCGACTCTTGCACGGTGAAATCAACCAATTCTTTTTCACCAATCACATCACGGGCAACCGAACTGGCATTGCCCAAGCCGTCAATCAGCCCCAGCGGCAGCGCTTGCTGACCCGTCCACACCAACCCCGAGAACAACTCAGGATGCTCTTTATCCTTCAAGCGATCGCCACGACCCTGCTTAACGCTGGCAATGAATTGCTCATGCGTCACATTTAGCACGCCTTGCCAGAACTTGGTCTCGTCCGGCTTTTGAGGCTCAAAGGGATCAAGGAACGCTTTGTGCTTGCCCGAGGTGTAGGCGCGACGCTCAACACCCAGCTTTTCCATAGCCCCGACAAAACCGAAACCTGCTGCTGTCACGCCAATCGAACCCACCAGACTGGCTTTGTCGGCATAAATCTCATCAGCCGCACTGGCGATGTAATAGGCACCCGAGGCACCGAGGTCCGAAATCACCGCGTATACCTTGGTCTCAGGGTGCAAGCCACGCAAACGACGGATCTCGTCGTAGACATAACCCGATTGCACAGGACTGCCGCCCGGACTGTTGATACGCAGCACCACGCCTTTGACTTTGGGATCATCAAACGCCGCTTGCAAGCTGGTCACCAGGTTATCGGCACTGGCCTGCTCTTTATCGGCAATCACCCCGCGCACTTCGATCAGCGCGCTGTAACCAGAACCCGTCGTAGCGTTGCGCTCCATATCCATCAACGGCGTGAAGGTGAGCAGCACTGCCACCAGCAACAGAAAGGTCAGCAACTTGAAAAAAATACCCCAGCGACGCGCACGGCGCTGCTCCTGAATACCTGCCAACAAGGTTCTTTCCAGCAACCTCCAGCTTTTGTCATCACCCGCAGCAGGCTCAGATTCAGCGGGCGCTTTCCATTGATCGACCATGCACTACCCCAGCTAAGACGTTATTAGTGAGCGCGCCCATGCAGCCAGGCACGCAACTCAGAAAAATGATTGATTTCCAGCGTAGGCCCAAACGTGCGCAGACGTTCAATTGACTGAGCCCCGTAACTCACCGCCACCGAGTCGATGCCTGCATTACGCGCCATGAGCAAATCAAACGACGCATCACCCACCATCAATGCCTGCTGCGCGGGCACATCGCAGTGAGCCAGAATCTGATTGAGCATGAGCGGATCCGGCTTGCTGGCGGTTTCGTCGGCTGCACGGGTGATATCAAAGAAGCCTTCCCAACCCTGCGCCTTGAGCACCCGATCCAGACCGCGACGCGCCTTGCCCGTCGCAACGGCCAAGCGGTAACCCTGATCACGGAAGGATTCAAGCGATTCGGCCACACCGGCAAATAGTGGTGAAGGCTCGGCATCCGACGCGATATAGATATCCGCGTAGTGCTGACGGAAGGCAATAACTTGCGCCTCGGTCAAATCAGGGTAAAGCGTCAAAATCGCTTCCGGCAGCCCCAGACCAATAATGCCTTTGACGGCCTCATCATCACGCTCAGGGCGACCTGCGCGCTGCGCAGCCCCCTGCATCGAAGTGACAATGCGGCCAATGGAGTCCGCCAGCGTGCCATCCCAATCAAAGATCAGTAATTTGTACTCAGACGGCACTCAATCGCTCCACGGTTTTAGCCCACATCTCATCGACGGGCGCCTGAAACTTCATTTCGCCGCCATCAGGCATGGGCACGGTCAGCATGTAGGCATGCAAAAACAGACGCTTGCCGCCCAATTCGCGAATTTCTTTAGAAAAGCCTTCTTCGCCGTATTTGGTGTCGCCCGCAATGCAGTGGCCCGCATGCAGGGTGTGCACGCGGATCTGATGGGTCCGCCCGGTAATCGGCCGGGCTTCAATCATGGTGGCGAAATCGCCAAAACGACGCAGCACCTTGAACACCGTGACCGATTCTTTACCCTCTTCGTTCACCTCAACCATGCGCTCACCCGAGCGCAGATTGCTCTTCATCAATGGCGCACGCACCTGCTTGATCGAGCTGGCCCAATTGCCACGCACCAACGCCATGTAGCGCTTGTCGATTCCGTCACCGCGCAACGCTTCATGCAAGTGGCGCAACATGCTGCGCTTTTTGGCGATCATCAAAAGACCGGACGTATCGCGGTCAAGCCGATGCACCAACTCCAGCTCTTTGGTATCGGGACGCAACTGACGAAAGGCTTCGATCACACCGTAATTGAGGCCACTGCCACCGTGAACCGCAATACCCGCAGGCTTGTTGAGCACAATCAGGGCTTTGTCTTCATAGACAATTGCCGCTTCCAGGCGCTGCAACAAACCCTGAGCCAGGGGCACCGGCTCGTCGCGCTCAGGCACGCGCACAGGCGGCACGCGCACAATATCGCCCGCTTGCAGCTTGTACTCAGGCTTGATCCGCCCCTTGTTCACACGCACTTCGCCTTTACGCAAAATGCGGTAAATTAAGGTCTTGGGTACGCCCTTGAGCCGGGCAAGAAGAAAGTTGTCAATGCGTTGGCCGGCATATTCCGGCGAGACCTCAAGCAGCTGGACGCTGGGGGTCGGGGGGGTAGTCGTCGTCATGCCGCGGATGATAACAATTTTTTATGGAATTGAAGCACTTAATCATTGCTGCTATAGTCGCGAACGCCGCCAAAAGCGGCCTGGACAGCGGATTAACGGTGAGTCACCGGCCCTGCCCTACGCTCTTCACGAGGACGCGAGGCCGTCCTACGGGACTTTTGCTGCATACGGAACGCCTGGAGTTGTAACAAGCGCAGGTGACATGAGGCCTGAAGCGAGCCTGGAAAGCAGAGTGAAAACTCGCCTTTTACGCCGATATTCACGGCCAGTTCACAAAGTGCAGTCAGCCTCGGGAATTTCGAGCGAATGTTTCGGAAACTTCGCCTTTATTAGCCATGATGCGTGACCTCCCCTTTTGGAGTTCACGGTAAATGCCAACCCGCTGCGGATTCTGCGCGCGGCAGCACCCGAATTATCAGGGATACGTGTGGGGTGGAGATGCACAACCGCCGGACTGTGTAGCAATAGGCTTTATCAAGACGCTTCATCTCGTCCACAGCCGCCGGTTGATTCCTCCTCCTGACCAGACTTTTGCTTAAGCGGTGCTTTAGCACCACAGCAAGCAGGAAGCGTTAGTCGCGACTCGGCCCCCAGGGCCGAACCTCGCTGGACAATGGAGTGGCCAACTACTCCTGACGCACCTGACACCGACCGTGAGAAGTCGTGTGTGCCGAACGCCGTTTCCGGCAGCCCGGAAACCGACGGTACAACATGAAAAGAATGCTGATTAACGCGACTCAACCCGAAGAGTTGCGTGTTGCACTGGTAGATGGCCAACGCCTCTACGACCTGGACATTGAGTCAGGTGCACGCGAGCAGAAGAAAGCCAACATCTACAAAGGCCGTATTACTCGCATCGAACCAAGCCTTGAGGCTGCCTTTGTCGATTTCGGCTCTGAGCGCCACGGTTTTCTGCCCCTCAAAGAAATCTCCCGCGAATACTTCAAAAAAGCCCCAGAAGGCCGCGTCAACATCAAGGACGTCCTGAGCGAAGGCCAGGAAGTCATCGTGCAAGTCGAGAAAGAAGAACGTGGCAACAAGGGCGCAGCCCTGACCACCTTCATCAGCCTCGCTGGCCGTTACCTGGTGCTCATGCCTAACAACCCGCGTGCCGGTGGCATCTCGCGCCGCATCGAAGGTGAAGAGCGCAACGAACTGCGTGAAGCGCTCAATGGCTTGATCGCACCTGCCGACATGGGCCTGATCGTGCGCACTGCAGGCCTGGGCCGCAGCAGCGAAGAAATGCAGTGGGACCTCGACTACCTGCTGCAACTGTGGACCGCTATTAAAGAAGCGTCGCTGGACCGCGCTGCGCCGTTCCTGATCTATCAGGAAAGCAACGTGATCATCCGCGCCATTCGCGATTACCTGCGCCAGGACATCGGCGAAGTGCTGATCGACAGCGTTGAAGCCCAGGACGAAGCCCTGACCTTCATCCGCCAGGTGATGCCGCAGTACGCCAGCAAAATCAAACTCTACGAAGACAGCGTTCCGCTGTTCAACCGCTTCCAGATCGAAAGCCAGATCGAGACCGCTTTCCAGCGCGTCGTTGAACTGCCTTCCGGTGGCTCTATCGTTATCGACCCGACCGAAGCCCTGGTGTCCATCGACATCAACTCGGCGCGCGCCACTAAAGGCAGCGATATCGAAGAAACCGCCCTGCAAACCAACCTTGAAGCGGCTGAAGAAATCGCCCGCCAGTTGCGCCTGCGCGACATCGGCGGCCTGATCGTCATCGACTTCATCGACATGACCCCTGCCAAAAACCAGCGCGCCGTGGAAGAAAAAGTCCGCGAATGCCTGGAAGCAGACCGCGCCCGCGTTCAAGTGGGCCGTATCTCGCGCTTTGGCCTGCTGGAAATGTCCCGTCAGCGCCTGCGTCCATCGCTGGGTGAAAGCAGCGGTATCGTCTGCCCACGCTGCAACGGCACCGGCATCATCCGTGACGTTGAATCGCTGTCGCTGGCCATCCTGCGCCTGATCGAAGAAGAAGCCCTGAAAGACCGCACTGCCGAAGTGCGCGCTCAGGTGCCAATCCCGGTCGCCGCCTTCTTGCTCAACGAAAAACGCAACTCGATCACCAAGATCGAACTGCGCACTCGCGCCCGCATCATCATCCTGCCGAACGACCACCTCGAAACGCCGCACTTCGAAGTTCAGCGTTTGCGCGATGACAGCCCGGAAGCCCACACCAATCAGTCCAGCTATGAAATAGCTGCCGCTGCTGCTGAAGTGGAAGAAGTGCAACCGGCCGCTGCCACCCGCACCCTGGTTCGCCAGGAAGCGGCGGTCAAAACAGCCCCGGCGCGCACCTCGGCACCGGTTCCGACCGAAGCCGCAGCCACCGCGACTGCCGCCCCTGCACCCGCCGCTACCATTGCCGAACCCAGCCTGTTCAAAGGTCTGGTGAAATCACTGGTCAGCCTGTTCGCCTCCAAGGATGAGCCTGCGGCTGCCGCGCCAACCGTGACCGAGAAACCGGCCACCACCGAGCGTCCGCAACGTAACGAAGAACGTCGCAACGGTCGCCAGCAAAGCCGTAACCGCAACGGTCGTCGTGACGAAGAACGCAAGCCGCGCGAAGAACGTGCACCTCGTGAAGAGCGTGCCCCGCGTGAAGCCCGCGAAGTGCGTGAACCGCGCGAAGAAACCCCGGTAGTCGTTGCCCGCGAAGAACGTGCCCCGCGCCCACCGCGCGAAGAGCGTGCTCCACGCGCACCTCGCGAAGATCGCAAACCTCGCGGTGAGCGTGAAGAACGCGTACGCGAACTGCGTGAACCGCTGGATGCCGCACCCGCTGCAACCACTGAGCAAGAGCGTCCGGCCCGTGCACCTCGTGAAGAACGCCAACCACGCGCACCTCGCGAAGAACGCGCACCACGCGCCGAGCAAGCCGCCGTCGCCGCTGAAGACGAAACCGCTCTGAACAACGAAGAGCAATTGCAGGACGAGACTCAGGACAACGCCGAAGGCGATCGTCCACGTCGCCGCTCCCGCGGTCAGCGTCGTCGCAGCAACCGTCGCGAGCGTCAACGCGATGCCAATGGCAACGTGATTGAAGGCAGCGAAGACGGCACCGAAGAAGGCAGCGAAGAGACCAACACGCAAAACGTGCCTGCCAACACCGAGCAGCTGGCTGCCGGACTGGCCGTCACAGAAGCTGTTGCCAGCACCGTGATCAGCGCTCCGGCCGAAGCTCAAGCCCATCAGCAAGCTGAACGGGCCAGCGCCGCCACCGAGCAAGCAGCCCCGGCCGAAACCGTGGTTGGCGTAGAAGCTCAAACCAAGGCTGTGACTGTCGTTGAAGCACCGCAAGCGCCAGCACCGGTCGTTGAGACGCCAGTGATCGAAACGCCAGTGGTTCAAGCCCCTGTGGTTGAAGCCATCACGCCAATCGAAGCCGTTAAAGCGCCTGAAGTTGAAGTGGCTCCGGTTCAAGAAGCCCAGCCTGAACCCAAGGCAGCCGCAGAACCTGCTCCAGCCATCGAAACACCGATTGTTGCTGCACCTGAGCCTGTAGTTGAAGCGCCAGTGGTAGAAACCCCGGTTGTTGAGAAGCCTGCCTTCGAAAAGCGCCCTGAGCCTGTCAAGGAAGCCCGCACTGTACGCGAGCCCGTTGCAGAGCCTGCCGCCGCTGAAGCCGCACCGGCTCCCGCCACGCCAGCAGAACCGGTTGTGATCGCACAACCAGAGCCTGTTGAAGTGCTGGTAAAAGCCGAAGTGGTTGAAGTGGCCATCGTCGCAGCACCTGTCGCCAGCGGCCCGTCCAGCAATGGTCGCGCCCCGAACGATCCGCGTGAAGTGCGTCGTCGCAAGCGTGAAGAGGCCGCCGCTGCCGCCGCTGCCGCTCAAGCGCAAGCCACCGAAGCCGTCGCAGAGCACACGACACCTGCCATCGACGAGAACTTGCGTTCTGTTGAGGAAGTGGTCGAGCAAAACCCTAAAGCCCTGGAAGAAGAGCACGAGCCTAAACCCCTCGCCTAATTCCAAAGGCCACTAAAAAGCCCCGTCAGTTTGCACTGGCGGGGCTTTTTTTATGCGTTGAAGGCGTTGCGATCAGAAGAACCAGAACGAACGACGATTGCTCTCCAACTCACCCCGGCACTGATTAAGCTGCGCGCCGTACGTCTTTGATTGCTGCTCAACCTTGCGTGCGACCTGCACCAGCCAAGGCTTGGCACGATAGGTACCACGGCTGTAGCCGCCCCGCCCCTCGTGATAGGCCAAATATTGGTTATAGGCGTCCCACTTGGATATACCTAGCTGCTGCTGAGTACCCGCCGCATACCAACCAATAAATCGAATGGCATCCGCAAAGTTGTCACGCGAACCCCCCTTGCCCGTGCTTTTTGTGAAGTCACTCCACGCTGGCGGCTGAGCCTGGGCATAGCCATAAGACTGACTGACCCGCCCCCACGGAATGACCCACAACAAATAGGCGCGCGGCGGCAATGCATCCGCCACAAAGCTGCTTTCCTGCTTCATGATTGCCATCGCCACCTGCGGCGGCGTGCCGAACTGGCTCTGCATGCTTAACGAGTCTTCATACCAGCGCGGGTACTGACGATAGATATTGCACAGATTGCCTTGATCCCTGGGCGGCGCGGTGGTGCAACCCGTCAGCGCCACCCAGGTCAACGCCAAGGCCCAAGCAGGCTTATGCTTCATTGGTATTCCTTACGGCCACGGATGATGGAGCAACGCGAGTGCCCGATTAATACACGTTGGGTTCCATCTCCAACTGCACGGCAAAGCGCTGCGCAATATCGGCCTGGATACGCTGCGCCAGTGCCAACAATTGCAGACCGGTCGCCGCGCCGTAGTTGACCAGCACCAGCGACTGCAAACGGTGTACGCCCGCATCCGCGTCACGAAAGCCTTTCCAGCCAGCCGCCTCGATCAGCCAACCCGCCGCCAGTTTCACCTGACCGTCCGCTTGCGGATAGCCGATCAGGTTGGGGTACGCCAGCTTGAGTTCAGCCGCCAACACCGATGAAACCACCGGATTCTTGAAGAAGCTGCCCGCATTGCCCAAGACCGCAGGGTCGGGCAGTTTTTCACTGCGAATGCTGCTGATGGCTCGACTGACATCACTGGCGCTCGGCAGATCAACGCCTTGTTCGATCAGGCGCTGGCGTACCGGGCCGTACTCCAAGTGCAGACTGGCAGCACGACTCAGGGCAAACCTGACCCGCAGAATCAACCATCGACCCGGATGTTGTTTGAACAGGCTGTCGCGGTAACCAAAATCGCACTCAGCCAGGGTGAAATCACGCAACTCCCCGCTTTGACGGTCGAGCGCGGTCAGCCCGGCAAACACATCTTTGATCTCAACCCCGTAGGCACCAATGTTCTGCATCGGCGCAGCGCCGACGGTGCCCGGGATCAGGCTCAGGTTTTCAAGCCCGGCAAAGCCCTGCGCAAGCGTCCACAACACAAAGTCATGCCACACCTCACCCGCCTCGGCCTCAACCACCACGCGCTCGCCGTCATCTACCAGCACACGAAGGCCACGGCTGGCCATGCGCAATACCAACGCCTGCACATCGCCGGTCAACAGCAGGTTGCTGCCACCACCAATCACCAGTAAAGGCAACTGGTGCTCAGCCGAATAGCGCAACGCTTCACGCACGTCATCGTCGTTATGCGCCTGAGCAAACAATCGGGCACGCACATCGACACCAAAGCTGTTGAACGGCTTGAGTGACGCTTCAACCTGCAACTGCAAACTCATAAACGTCCTTTCAATTCGATCACTAGCAAGTCGCACGCGCGTTCAATCAGATCCAGCACTTCTTCAAAGCCCTGTTCGCCATCGTAATAAGGGTCGGGAACTTCGTGTTTCACACCCTTATAACGTCGCAAGAACAGATCCAGCTCAGCCTTGCCACTGACCGGCTGCAATGCCTGGAGATCACGCAGGTTGCTGTTATCCATCGCAAAGATCAGCTCATAGCGGCTGAAGTCAGCGGCGCTGACGTGCTGCGCGCGCTGCGCCGACAAGTCATAACCGCGCAGCTTTGCCGCCCGCTGAGTGCGTTTGTCAGGAGGCTGCCCTACGTGCCAGTTGCCAGTCCCTGCCGAAGCGACATCAACCTGCGATGCAAGGCCGGCTAACTGCAATTTATGGCGCAGGACACCCTCAGCCGTCGGCGAGCGGCAAATATTGCCCAGGCACACAAACAGGACGCGCATCAAACCTCCAACAAACGCCGAACGCGCTCAAGGTCTTCAGGGGTGTCTACCCCGCCAGGCGGTGCTTCGAGCACGTCGGCGACATGAATACGCACGCCATGCCACAGCGCGCGCAACTGCTCAAGACGCTCGGTATTTTCAAGCCAGCAAGGGCCCCAACTCACAAAGTCATGCAGGAAACCCGCACGGTAGGCGTAGATGCCGATATGCCGACGATAAGGCACGCCCTCTGGCAGGCGGTCGCTGGCATGCGCAAAATCATCACGCGCCCACGGCAGGCAGGCTCGACTGAACGTCAGCGCCAGCCCATTGAGGTCGCTGACCACTTTGACCACATTGGGATTGAACAACGCGGCCACGTCTTCGATGGGCTCGGCCAGCGTCGCCATGCTCGCTTCGCTGTGGGCAGCCAGGTTAACCGCCACCTGATCAATTACCCGAGGCGGAATCAAAGGCTCATCGCCCTGGACATTGACCACAATGGCATCGTCAGCCAACCCCAGAAGCGTCGCCACTTCGGCCAGGCGGTCGGTGCCTGATTCGTGATCGACGCGGGTCAACAACACCTCGGCCCCAAACGCCTGACAGGCCTCGACAATCCGCGCATCGTCCGTAGCCACCACGACGCGCTGCGCACTGCTTTTGCACGCTTGTTCCCACACGTGCTGAACCATCGGCTTGCCCGCAATCATTTGCAGGGGCTTGCCGGGCAAGCGTGTGGAAGCAAACCGCGAGGGGATAACGACCGTAAACACCGGGATCATTTATCCAGACGCTCTTCGTCAGTCAGCGTACGGGCTTCTGTTTCGAGCATGACCGGGATGCCATCACGAATCGGGTACGCCAGGCCAGCGCCCTTGCTGATCAATTCGCTCTTGTCGGCACTGAGCTTGAGCGGGCCTTTGCAAACAGGGCAAGCAAGGATATCGAGCAGTTTGGTGTCCATAAGGGTTTCCCTGAATAAGAGGAGTTAGGGCAAAAGACGATCAGGTAAAAGACGCAGTAGCTGCTGATCAAACCAGCGCACAAAGGCTTGAGAAGGTACAGCGTCTACCGCCAGATACCACCAGTCAGACGCGGCAAAGTCGCGGCATTTCACCGCATCCTTTTCCGTCATGACCAACGGCAACGACGGCGTAAAATTCAGCACCTCGGCGCTATACGGCGCATGGTCGGCAAACGCGTGGGCAATTGGCCGCCAGTGTAACGTTTCGAGGGTAGTGAAGAAACGCTGCGGGTTACCGATACCGGCAACCGCATGCAACGCTTGCTGCGGCGCGAAATAGTCCAGTGACTGACGTTCGCCACTGCGCAGGTTGATCAGCGCGGTGGGCTGCAAAGCAAAGGCAAATCCCGATGCCGGGTCCGTCATTGCACCGTTGTACAGCACCGCATCGACACTGTTCAGCCGCTCGGCCGGCTCGCGCAGGGGGCCTGCGGGCAAACAACGGCCGTTACCCAAACCGCGGGCGTTGTCGATCAATACCAGCTCAAGATCACGCGCCAGGCGGTAATGCTGCAAGCCATCATCCGACAGGATCAAGTCCAGCGACTCACTGGCCAGCAAGGCTTTGACTGCACGGCTACGATCAGGATCGATCATCAAGGGAACACCGCTGCGCTGCACGATCAGCAAAGGTTCATCACCGGCCTGCGCGGCACTTTGTTCAGCCGTCACACGCCAGGGAAAATGCGCAGGCCTGGCCCCATAGCCGCGACTGACCACCCCAACCCGCAGGCCGTGGCGCTGACAGTGCTCAATCAGCCACAGGATCAGCGGCGTCTTGCCAGTGCCGCCCACCGTGATATTGCCCACCACTACAATCGGCACCGGCGCTCGGTAAATATCGCCCTGC
The DNA here is from genome assembly GCF_001529285.1 of Pseudomonas sp. TAA207. Taxonomy (NCBI): domain Bacteria; kingdom Pseudomonadati; phylum Pseudomonadota; class Gammaproteobacteria; order Pseudomonadales; family Pseudomonadaceae; genus Pseudomonas; species Pseudomonas sp. TAA207. The sequence continues at coordinate 124,950 of NZ_LLWJ01000061.1, forward strand.
CCTGCAACAAAACGCGCGCGCTTACCCGCCACCACGCGACGGTAGAGACACTCAAGCGGCCGCAGCAGCGACAGCAGCGGGTGCCCGGCATACCAGGCGCGTAACAAACGATCGGACATAGCCATCAGGGAGCTGCCTGTGCCTCGACGGTGGTCATGCGTAAATGGCTGAAACCCAATTTACCCGCCGCATCCATCGCGGTGATGACATCTTGATGCCGGGCCTTGCCGTCAGCACTGATCGACAGCGCCAGCGTGGTGTCACCCTCGGACTCTTTCTGCAAGGCCTCCATCAGAGTGGCCAGGTCATTTTTCGGCAGTATCTGGTTGTTCACCGAAAACACACCGTCTGCGCTGATGGCGACATCTAACTGCTTGGCGTTTTGATCGTCACTCGGGGCACCGCTCACCGCTTGCGGCAGATCAACACGCAGTTGAGTTTCGCGAGTGAAAGTGGTGGTCACGACAAAAAACAGCAACAGGATAAACACCACATCAATCAATGACGCGAGGTTGATATCCACTGTTTCTCGTGGCTTGCGGCGAAATTTCACGCTTTGCTCCCGGCCATGTCGACTTCGCGGTCGCCTTGAACGACTTCAACCAGCTTGATGGCTTCTTGCTCCATGCCCACCACCAACTCATCAACGCGTCGTTGCAGAAAACGATGGAAGAACACCGCCGGGATACCCACCATCAAGCCCGCGGCCGTCGTGATCAACGCTTTGGAAATACCGCCCGCGAGGATCGCTGCATTGGTGCTCATGCCTGCCCCCATGAACGAGCTGAAAATGTCGATCATGCCCAGCACCGTGCCCAGCAAACCGAGCAATGGGGCCATCGCGGCAATCGTACCCAGTGCATTGAGGTAGCGTTCAAGCTCATGAATGACGCGGGCCGCGGCCTCTTCGATGCACTCTTTCATGATCTCGCGACCATGTTTTGAGTTGGCAAGCCCTGCGGCAAGGATTTCACCGAGCGGAGAATCGGCGCGCAATTGCTTGAGTTTTTCTTTGTCCAGTTGCTTGTCCTTGATCCAGACCCAAACCTGCCCCAGCAGGTGGGGCGGGGTTACGCGGCTGGCGCGCAAAGTCCAAAGACGCTCGACAATTATGCCCAGCGCGGCAACAGAGCTCAGAATGATCGGCAGCATCATCCAGCCGCCGGATTTGACCAGTTCCCACACAGTGACAATCCCCTCGAAAAAGTGCGCCACTCTACCATAGGATTGGGCGCCCGCTCAGACGCAGGCAAAACCCCGGTTACCCGCCCTGACGCCAAAACCTGCTGGGTTGACGCAGGCTGCGGGCCATCCCCCTCGTCCCCAACCTGAACCGCACCGCCCCTTGTTCTGCGCTGTCCAGCACGTTCATGCCCAAGGCGTTGTAACGTGCCAGTACCTGCGGGTGCGGATGACCAAAGCTGTTGCCGTGACCTCGCGATATGAGCACATGTTCAGGTTTTAACGCATTCAGAAACACCTTGGATGACGATGAACGACTGCCATGATGCGGCGATTGCAGCCAGTGCACCGGCATCGCCAGAGGGGATTTCAAAAAGGCGCGTTCGGCCAACGCGTCAATATCACCCGTCAGCAACAGACGCTCATCGCTGGCCTGTACAAGCAGCACACAGGATTTTTGATTACCCGTCTGCGCATCCGCCCATTGCCAGAGTGAAAAACTCACACCGTCCCACTCCCACCGTTCGCCACTGACACACGGCTGCGCCTGTAACTGTAGTGCCAGCCCGGGCACGTCACCACTGATCACTTTTTTGATGGCCATGGCGCGCTGCACGGCCAACGCGCCACCGGCATGATCCGAATCGGCGTGACTGATGAGCATCACGTCCAATTCACTGACACCCAACGCGCGCAGCACCGGCACCACCACGCGCTCACCCTGATCCACCTCCCTGACCTTGGGCCCTGCGTCATAGAGCAAGGTGTGATGGCGTGTACGCAGCACCATCGCCAACCCCTGCCCGACGTCCAGTTGCCAGACCTCGACCTGACCATGGGGAATCTGCTCTTGGGGCGCGAATACCGCCAGCAGCACCAGCGGCCAGCCCAACGGTCTGGGTAAAAGCCCTGCGGGGAGCAATAAAATCAGCACCCCGACAGCACTCAAGCACCACACACCGGTTGTGACTTGTGCGGGCATCCACGGCAAAAAAGTACCGGCCAACAACGCTAACCCGCGAATCAGGGCATCCAATAAGCCGCCCGACAGCCACAAAAGTGCTTCCCCGAGCCAAGGCACAGGTAACAGCAACGTGCCCAATAACGCCGAGGGCAGCACCAGCAAGCTGATCCACGGCACCGCCACCAGGTTCGCCACTGGCCCGGTCACGCTGACCGGCAAACCCAGTGCCCAGATCACGGGAAACAGCCCCAACGCGATCAAACCTTGGGGCCGGGTCCAGGCCGCCCACCACCGCCACGCACCCAAGCGCCCGCTGAACGTGAATATCAGCACGGCCACTGCCATGAATGACAACCAAAACCCCGGCATCAGGCTCGCCAGAGGCTGTGCTATCAACACCGCATTGAGGGCCAGCAAAAACGGCAACCACATGCCCACATGACGAAACCGCAAACGCCATAGCAGAACCAGCCCGAGCATGACGCAGGCCCGCTGCACCGGCACTTCAAACCCTGCGAGCAAGCCATAACCGAGCGCACCCGCAAAGGCCAGACCGCATGCCCACGGCAGCCACGGCCAGGTACGCGGCCATAGCCCATAACGTGCCAGCAGCGCGACAAGCCCATAGAGCAACCCGCCAAACAGCCCGATGTGCTGACCCGAAATCACCAATAAATGCACGGTCCCCGTGGCTTGCAGCAGCGCCCAGTCATCACGGCTTAGCCCGGACCCGTCCCCCATCACCAGGGCTGCCAGCCACGGTGCTCGGCCGTGGGCATCAACCTGCAACAAGCGTTGGCGCAAACCGTCTCTCCATGCATAGGCCGCGGGCGCCAAACGCTGGCCCGCCTTGACCGAACCGGTTCCCCCGATACGCTGTGCCAGCAACCAGGCCTCGTAATCAAAGCCCTGCGGATTGAGCAACCCGTGGGGCTTTTTGAGCTTGACCGCCAGACGCCAACGCTCACCACTGTTGAGCGGCGGGCCGCCATGCCAGCTTAAACGCAGGGTGCTCGGCAGCTCGGCATGACGCGAGGTCGCGTCCCGTAATTCAAACCGCTGCGCTGTACCTGTGCGTTGCGGCAGGCCAATCACCCGCCCCTCAACCCATAGGGTGCGACCATCGAGCGATGGCGACAAACGGTCGTTCAGCGCCGATTGCCCCTGTACGCACGCCCATACCAGCCCGAACAAAAACAATCCAAATGGATAGGTACGAAAAAATAACAGCGCCAGTCCCACTGCCGAAAGAAGAAACAGACACCCCGCCGGCGGCAACACCGGTAAATAACGCAAAGCCATCAAGCCCGACGCCAGCCCTAACATCCCTGTATACATAGCCAGCCCACCGAGATCCTTTACCTCGGATTAGTCGATGCGGGTAATACGCGCTTAAATAATTGTCACAAAGTCTGAATAGGCAGAAGAGTGAATTTGGGCATACTGCCCCATTCATTCCCGGGAGAGGCCCATGCCACGGCGTTTGTTTAAACGTTACATGCCAGACCCAGCCAGCATCAGGGAACACAAATCCTTACGCTTTATGGGCACCCTGCTACATGACCCCAATCTGTGGCACCTGAATCGGCACTCGGTGTCCCGCGCCATGGCAGTGGGCATTTTTGCGGCGTTTATCCCCATGCCTTTCCAGATGCTACTGGCCGCCTTCCTGGCCATTACCGTGCGCAGCAACATGCCCATTTCGGTTGGCCTGGTATGGCTGACCAATCCGATTACCATGCCGCCGGTTTTTTATTGCACCTACAAACTGGGGGCGTGGTTGATGAATGTGCCTGCACGCACCCTGCCCGAGAACCTGACGTGGGAGTGGATCAGCGGGCAACTGTCTACGGTGTGGCAGCCTTTTCTACTGGGTTCGGTGGTGTGTGGCGTGGTGTTGGGTGCGCTGGCTTATTGCCTGACCCAGCTGTATTGGCGCTGGTGGGTGAACCGCCAATGGAAACGCCGACAAAAAAAACGCCCCTGAAGGGGCGTCGTTTCGCGCAAAAAACACCTACCGTCGTGTTTGCTACTGACGCATGCCGCGACCGCTGACCAGCAACCGTGCGCACAGCAGGTAAAGCACCACGGTCGCAATGACCATGAAAGTCAGTGCCACGCTGATTTTAATGTCCGAGACACCCAGGATGCCGTAGCGGAAGGCGTTGACCATGTGCAGCACCGGGTTGGCCATCGAGACCGTCTGCCAGAACGGCGGCAACAAGCTGATGGAGTAGAACACCCCGCCCAGGTAGGTCAAGGGCGTCAGCACGAAGGTCGGGATGATCGAAATATCATCGAAGTTACGGGCAAATACCGCGTTGACGAACCCCAGCAGCGAAAAGATAGTCGCCGTCAGCACCACCACGGCCACCGTCAGTCCCAAGTGGTGCACTTGCAGGTCGGTAAAGAACAGCGACAGCAAGGTCACAATCACACCCACCATCAGCCCGCGCAAAATCCCGCCCACGGTAAAACCGATGAGGATGATGTGCGGCGACACCGGCGACACCATCAGTTCTTCAATCGAGCGCTGGAACTTGGCGCCAAAGAAGCTCGATACCACGTTGCCGTAGGCGTTGGTGATCACCGACATCATGATCAGGCCCGGCACGATGTACTCCATGTAGGTGAAACCACCCATATCACCGATTTGTCGGCCAATCAGGTTACCGAAGATCACGAAGTACAAAACCATGGTGATCGCTGGCGGCAGCAGGGTTTGCGGCCAGATGCGCATGAAACGTCGCACTTCACGGTAAACAATGGTGTTTAACGCAATCAGATTGGGGCGCAGCTCCGAGCTCATATCGCCACCTTTGCCAGATTTTTTTCGACCAGCGACACGAACAACTCCTCAAGGCGATTGGTTTTATTGCGCAGGCTCACCACTTCAATGTGCTGTGCCGCCAATTGCGTGAACAAACCCGTGATGCCGACCGCCTTGTCCACCTGGACTTCCAGCGTGGCGCTGTCGAGCAACGCACTTGGGTAGCCGATCAACTGCGGTGCAGCCTGCAACGGGGTTTTCAAATCCAGCAGGAAGGTTTCGACATGTAACTGGCCAAGCAGTTGGCGCATGCTGGTGTTTTCAACGATGGTGCCGTGATCAATGATCCCGATGTTGCGGCACAACTGCTCAGCCTCTTCCAGGTAGTGAGTGGTGAGGATGATGGTGGTGCCCTGCTCATTCAGCTCGGTGAGAAAGCTCCACATCGAGCGACGCAGTTCAATGTCCACGCCTGCGGTCGGCTCATCGAGAATCAACAGCCGCGGCTCATGCACCAGAGCGCGGGCAATCATCAGACGGCGCTTCATGCCGCCGGACAACGAACGCGAAGGTGTGTCGCGCTTGTCCCACAACCCCAGCTGGGTGAGGTACTTTTCGGCACGTTCCTTGGCGATTTTCGCCGGAATGCCGTAATACCCCGCCTGAGTCACGACGATGTCGAAGGTTTTTTCAAACTGGTTAAAGTTGAACTCCTGCGGCACCACGCCAATACAGCGCTTGAGTGCAGCAGGTTCACGGTCAAGATCATGACCAAACACATTCACCGTGCCGCCCGTCTTGTTGACCAGCGTCGAGAGAATGCCAATGGTGGTGGATTTGCCTGCCCCGTTCGGGCCGAGCAACGCGAAAAAGTCACCTTCGGATACATCCAGATCGATACCACTCAGGGCCTGGAAACCGTTGCCGTAGGTTTTGGTTAGCTGCCGTATGGACAGAGCGGAACTCATATCTGATTACGCACCAAGATGGGGGAATGGGAGGTGTAGATAAGGGCGAGCCGTCTGTCATACAAGTCCGACACGCAAGGTGCATGGTGCTTGGCCTCGACGCACAAGTACAGTCGCCCGTATTAATAGTGGGTATTAAGTCAACGCAGTCATGACCGCGTTGCGATAGGCCGGGCGCAGCTTCAGACGCTCGTACCACGCCTCAAGGTGCTGCATGCCCGGGCGTTCGATGGGCATTTCAAACCAGGCGTAAATAAACGATCCCAGCGGTATATCCCCCATGCCGATTTCATCACCGGACAGGTAAGGCTTTTGTGACAACGCCTGGTCGACCAGCGATAACAATTCGGCGCAGTGTTTACTCGCGGCGTTAATCAGCACCCAATCCTGCTGTTCGGCGGGGGTCCGTAAAATGCCCCAAAACAGATCACGAAACGGCCCGGCGAATGAGGATGTCGTCCAGTCCATCCACTTGTCGGCCTGCGCCCGCACGCAAACATCACGTTGATACCAAGAGGTGTCTGACCCATATCTGGCCGCCAAATAACGCACGATGGTGTTGGATTCCCACAACACGAAGCCATCGTCCTCGATCATTGGCACCCGGCCATTCGGGTTCAACGCCCGATATTCAGGGCTATCGACCACACCAAAAGCACCTCCGGCCTCTTCCCGGTTGTAAGGCAGCGCCAACTCCTCGGCACACCACAGCACTTTTCTGACATTTGACGAATTCTTGCGACCCCACACTTTGAGCATGACTCAACTCCTGATTGATAGACGCCGGGGCAGTCTAACCTTGCCAGACGAACTCCGCCTCCCACGCGAGGTCACTATCCATAACGCCTTGATCACGACTTGCGACTAAGCTCACAAAGGTGCCCGCCCCTGGCTTCACGGAGGATTGAATATGCTGTTGTTGTGGATTGTGGTTTTAATCGTTGGCGTCGCCTGGCTGGCGCATCGTCGCGTTGCCCCGCTGCCCGCTATGGGCGTGGTCGCGGTCTATCTACTCGCCATGGGCCTGTTCAGTCATGCTCCGGGCTGGCTGTTGGGTATTTTCTGGATCCTGCTGGCGGTCCCCGCCGCCCTGTTGCTGCTGCCTGATATGCGGCGCAAAGTATTCACCGCACCGCTTTTTAACTGGTTTCAAAAAACACTGCCGCCCATGTCGCAAACCGAACGCGACGCCATCGACGCGGGCACCGTGTGGTGGGACGGCGAATTGTTCAGTGGCCGCCCCGACTGGAACCAGTTGCTGGCCTACCCCAAGGCCCAACTCACAGAAGAAGAACAAGCCTTCATCGACGGCCCGACCGAAGCACTGTGTGCAATGGTCAGTGATTGGGACATCGGCCAGCGCATGGACTTACCCCCCCAGGCGTGGGCACACATCAAAGAGCACGGTTTTTTTGCGCTGATCATCCCCAAAGAATTCGGCGGCAAAGGTTTCTCGGCCTATGCACACTCGCAAGTGGCGATGAAACTTGCCACCCGCAGCGGCGATCTGGCCTCCACGGTGATGGTGCCCAACTCACTCGGCCCGGCTGAACTGTTGTTGCATTACGGCACCGACGCGCAACGCAACCATTACCTGCCACGTCTGGCCCGCGGGGATGACATCCCTTGTTTTGCGCTCACCGGCCCACTCGCGGGTTCTGACGCGGGCGCCATGCCCGACACCGGGATCATTTGCAAAGGTCAGTGGCAAGGCGAAGAAGTGATCGGCCTGCGTCTGAATTGGGAAAAACGCTACATCACGCTCGGCCCGGTCGCCACGCTGCTGGGGCTGGCGTTCAAGGCCCACGACCCGGACCACCTGCTGGGCGAGGAACAAGACCTGGGCATCAGCCTGGCGTTGATCCCCACCGACACACCGGGCGTCGACATAGGCCGCCGTCACTTGCCACTGGGCGCGGCCTTCATGAATGGCCCGAACAGCGGCAAAGACGTGTTCATCCCGCTGGACTACCTGATCGGCGGCCAGGAGATGCTTGGCAAGGGCTGGATGATGCTGATGAACTGCCTGTCGGTCGGGCGTTCGATTTCGCTCCCGGCGGTCGGCACTGGCGCCGCCAAGTTCACCAGTCTGGTGACCGGGCAATATGCGCAAGTGCGTGAGCAATTCAACGTGCCCCTGGCCGCCTTCGAAGGCATTCAAGAAGCCCTGGCCCGGATTGGCGGTAATGCCTGGCTGATGGACAGCGCCCGTATGCTGACCGCCAACGCAGTGGACCTGGGCGAAAAGCCCTCGGTCCTGTCGGCCATTCTCAAGTACCACCTCACCGAGCGCGGCCGCGAATGCATCAGCCATGCGATGGACGTTCACGGTGGCAAGGGCATCATCATGGGGCCCAATAACTATTTGGGCCGCAGCTGGCAAGGAGCGCCGATCTTCATCACTGTCGAAGGCGCAAACATTCTGTCGCGCAACCTGATGATCTTCGGCCAGGGTGCAATCCGCTGCCATCCGTTTGTACTGAAGGAAATGGCACTGGCCGGGCGCGAAGATCACGCGCAAGCGTTGCACGAATTTGATGGACTGCTGCTCAACCACATCGGATTTGCGGTGAGCAATGCCGCTAGCACCTTCGTGTTGAACCTGGGCTTTGGCCGCTTTGAAAAAGCCCCCGGCAATGCATTGAGCCAAGGTTACTTCCGCGCGCTTAATCGCCAGGCCGCAGCCTTTGCGATGCTGGCCGATTTGAGCATGATGCTGCTGGGCGGTGAGTTAAAACGCCGTGAGCGCTTGTCCGCACGTCTGGGCGATGTGCTCAGCAACCTGTATCTGGCTTCGGCCGCACTCAAGCGCTACCACGACATGGACTCGCCCGAGTACCTCAACCCGCTGTTCAACTGGGCCATGCAAGAAAGCCTGGGCCATGCCGAGCGCGCGCTGGATGAGCTGCTGCAAAACTTCCCGAGTCGCACAATGGGTTTCTTGTTGCGCGCCATCGTGTTCCCGTTTGGACGTCGCCACACCGGGCCGTCCGATGCGCTGGACGCGGAAGTCGCCGCTGTATTGGGCCGCGCCAAGGGCGACCCGACCCTTGAAGCGGTGTTGGCAGGTTGCTATCGCCCACAATCGGCTGACGATCCTGTCGGCGCCCTGCAACACGCCAGCGAACTGCTCAGCGCCGCCCATCCACTGTTCAAAAAATTGCATGAGGGCCTTAAAAGCGGTCAGGTCAACCCCGCCGCCGGCGAACCGGCGATTGAGGCAGGCGTGAAAGCTGGCGTGCTGCAACCCGATGAGGCACAGACCTTGCGCGAGGCCGAAGCCGCACGTCGCAAGGTGATTGACGTGGATGATTTCTCCAAAGAGGAGCTGACTCACAGCGAAGGAAAGATTCGATAGCACGACAGCGGGCGCGCGGGGCTTTATACTCCCGCGCCCGTTTTGCTTTAGAGGACACCGCAATGGCCACCAACGATCTGAACCACAACCTCGTGTTGCTCGATATTCTGCGCAGCATCCTGGTTGCTGTCGGTGACGCTGAGCAGATCCCTGAGGAAAGCCACGCGTTATTCCTGGAACGCTTTGACGACATGCGCAGTTCGCTGCCGGTTGACCCGATCAACAGCCAGTACTTGGGCCAGGACATCATGTGCCAGGTGATCGAACGCTACCCGCAGATCGCCCATCTGGTTCCCCGTGACCTGCTGTGGTACTTCGGCGGCGCGTGCTTCAACTTCCTCTCGGATGAAGAACTGGACATGTACCAGGCACTGGAAGAGCGCCGTCATGACGCTGAACTGAACGGCGAACCGTTCGACTGGAATCAGGAAAAGCAGTTCATGGTCATGCCCGTGGCTGAAGACAGCACCCAGCACTGAGTGCGTGTCTGAACATTCAAAGGCCCGCCCGGTTTAACCTGGCGGGCCTTTTTTTGGCACACAGCGCCCAATGCTGCACCTGTGGCTAGACCTGCTTATGCGGCATGCCAAGTGTCGGCTCCTGCGCCATTCGCTCTACTAGAAAATCAATAAACACCCGCAGCTTGGGTGGCAGATAACGCGATGGCGCATGCAATAGCCACACGCCACCATGGTAGGACGCAATAAAACTCCACTCCGGCAGCACTTGCACGATCAGCCCTTGGTCCAATGCGTGGCGCGCCGTGAAATACGGCACGCTGCCAATCCCGATGTGCTGCAAGATCGCCTCCAGCCGTACCCCGGTGTGATTCGCCGCATACCGCCCGTGCACCCCGACGGTCACTGACTTGCTGCCCTGCTTGAACTTCCAGCGCGCATCCGCCGGGGTTTCCCCCAGGTAAATGCAACTGTGCGTACGCAAGTCTTCGGGGCGGGCCGGTATGCCGTGTTCAGCCAGGTAAGCGGGCGTGGCACACAGTACGTGCTCCAGCGCAAACAGCTCACGGCCCACCAACCCCGGCGCGGGTTGGTCAGTGATGCGGATACTCAGGTCAACGTTGTCATCAATCAGGTCGACGTAGCGATCTTCCAACATCATCTGCACATCGACTTTTGGATAACGGCGCAAAAAATCTGCCATGTGCGGGTGAATCACATAGCGCCCGATGGCCTTGGGCACGCTGACCCGGATCAAGCCTTCAGGCTCCTGGGTAAACTGGCCACTGAGCTCCATCACCGATTGGGCCGCCCCCACCACCTCGCAACAGCGCTTGAATACGGCCTCACCGCCCTCGCTTAAACGCAATTTACGCGTGGTGCGCTGTAGCAAACGCAGCGCCAGCGCTTTTTCAAGGCGCGAAATACTGCGACTGACAGCCGACGGTGAGGTACCCAGCTGGCGTGCCACTTCAGAGAAGCTCCCGGCCTCAACCACCCGCACAAACACGACCATTTCAGCCAACAACGACAACGGTAGATTTATGCTCATGACGCACAGGTCCATTGAAATTTGCAGGGATTATCACACCGAGTGCGCTTTTCTATACTAGAAAAAGAATTCGATCAGGACACCGTGATGACTCAACGCCTTTATTTTTCCGACGACGCACTGACTGCCGATGCCGTGGTGATGCAATGCACTCCCCACGAAGAAGGCTTTGCCGTGACCCTGCAGGCCACGCCATTTCACCCGCAAGGTGGCGGGCAACCGTCAGACATTGGCTGGATCGGCGACAGTGAAGTACTCAAAGCGCTACAAGAACACGACAGCATCGTGCATTACCTCACGCAACCCGTTGCCCTTGGCCCGGTACAGGTTCGCGTCGATGCCCAGCGTCGCCAGTTGAATACCCGACTGCATTCGGCCGGGCACTTGATCGGCGTGGTGGGCGAACAGGCGGGCTGGATACCCACTAAAGCTCACCATTGGCCGGGTGAATGCCGGGTCAGCTTTATACCCGGCGAACAGCCCCAAACACTGGACGCAAGGGCCATTGAGCAACAACTCACGCACTGGATCAGCGCCGACCTGCCCCGGCATTTGCACCTCGACGCCTCACAGCGCGCGGTCAGTTTTGGTGACCTGCCGGGGTACCCGTGCGGCGGCACTCATGTGCGTTCGCTGGGCGAGTTGCAAACCGTGAAAGTGCTAGCGGTTACCGAAAAAAAAGGCGTGCTCTCGGTGCGCTACGAACTGGACTGAGTGCCCGCTTCGATCAGCCACCGGAGGCATCCTTGCGCGGCGCCAAAAAGACTCTGATCACCTGTTCGCGGTCCATTTTTGCGCGGTATACGGCGATGTAATCGTGCGGGTCCCGGGCTTTGGCATAGAGCGCTTTTTCACTCAAAAAACGCTGATCCGCGAGCTTGAGATGGGCGACGTCAAAGTCGTTCACCGCCGCTCCCAGCGTTGGGTAATGGACATGCGCGAACCATAACTCGTGGCCTTGCCGGTCCTTGATGCTGAACTCTTGCAGGTAGTCTTTGCGCTGTCCCTTGGAGAGGTATCGGCGCCCCCCAACAGCAGCAATGACCACTTCTCCCTGCATTTTCAGGTATTCAACCCCGGCACCCGTCGGCGGCAGTTGCTTGAGCCGGCTAATCCTCAACGCCCGGCCCTCGGCACGCAGCTTGAGAGCACCCGCTTTAAGCTCACGGCTCAAGGTCGGGGTGAGGGCTTTATCTTCCTGCCCCAACGCTGTGTATTCGGCACTTTGTTCGGCCACCACCTCATCTATTTTTTGAGCAATGGCCTCAAGCGAACGCGCCTTGAACTCCATGATTTCCTCAAGTTCAAGCGGGATATTGGACGTCACCGCCCGCGCTCTGTTTTCAAGAATGGCGCTGTCAACGCGCGCCAGGAGCGAGCGCCCATCGCCCATCAGCCGCGCCAGGTTTTTGCGCATCGAGTTCAATTCGGGGATCGGTGACGGTGGCCCACTGGAGCTGATCGACTCCCATTTATCGCCCTCAAGGCGACGATAGGCCGCCAACGATCGTGGCAGGCCATCGCCTGACTGCGCTCCAACGTCCACGATGTCGGCAGAGGTGCCCGCAACGGGTTCGCGCAACGTGCCGGAAAAGGTCTGTTCAGTCATCGTTTTGAAGGTGCGCTGGCGCAACATTTCAGTTTTCGATTTGGTCCTCACCGGCCTCATCAGTCGGCTTGGCCCGGGCCTTGGCTCATCCAGCTCGGAAGAAGAGCTTTCCGAATCGCGAATCACCATGGCCAACTGCGTTTCTGCAAATGTACGCAAATGAATAACCACTTCTTCCAATGAGGCGAGGTACTCGTTTCTAAAGAAGTCCGAATGCAGCGTTTGCAAATTCAGGCAAATACTTTCGACTTCCTGGTAAGCCTTGATCGAGCCTTCGAGCAACGCAAAATGCTCAGCAGCGTAACCCTCCTTTTCACGCGCCAAACCAATGTGCGACCAGGCAAAGTTAATCAGCGAACTCTGGCTGATCACGCTGAATGCTCGCTGCTCTTCAACCGTCACACCAGAGGCGTCCTTTTTGAGCACCAGCTCGCAGAGCGTCTCCAAATAACGAACCACCCAATTGCGCGTAAACAGATCACGTAACGGGTACGCCAGCAACGTCAATAAGTCACTGCCTTTAGGCAACGACTCCTTGCGAATTTTGCCCAGCACTTCCAGTTGATTGTCCACTTGATTGAATAACCGGCTTTCCAGTATTTCAATCTGTTTGACCTCTTCAATCCAGCGTTCGTAAAGCGCGGGGTTTCCCGCCTTGATGCCTTGCAGCGCCAACTCGCGGGCATCGAAGTACGCGGCACTGGAAGCGCCCATGGGCAAGGCTTTATGTTGTTTTTCAAGGTAACCATGGAGTTTGAAATAACGCAGCGCCAGGGTTGCCCAGCCCTCTTGTATCGCCTTATTGACCCCCGGCACCGAGATGATTGTCTCTGCGCGGGCCATTAAACCCAGCTTTTTCTTGTGGCCCTCTGCCCACGGCTTAAGGTCCGCTTCATAGCGCGTGACAAAGTCCGCCCGCAACGCCCCACTCAGCTCCAGCAAGCCCTCCGTTACCTTTAATGGACGCTCTTGCTGAGTACCTTGAAGCTGTAACTGTGCAATTTCGGTGACGATTTCATCGCACAATTTGATTTTTTCATCGCGGGCCTGTTCCAACCGCTTTTTCGGGCTTCCGCCGCGCAAGCCCAAGCGCATGTCCAACCCCCACTGGCCAGCCTGAATCCGCCTGAGCCGCGGCCCCAGACGCTCAGGCTGCTTGCTGTCCTGTATCACCAGACCGTCCACTTGAGAGGTCACGCGGTAGGCTTGGCCATCCAGTTGCACATACGATTTACCCTGATAACTGATGATGCCTTGCAGCGGCCCTGCCTCATTTTTTAGTCCCTGGTTGAGGTCGATACTCACCGCAAACGTCGCAAGATCCTGACGCTGACGCGGGGTCAGTTGCAGGTTAGGGCTGAACCATGAGAAATCCAGCGCTGAAGACTGCACAGCGGTGGCCGGGTGACTGTCTGGCAGTTTTTTGGGCGTTAGCGCAATCGGCGCGGGTTTCTCAACCGGCGCCCCGGCCTCATCGTCAAACAGCGTAAAGACCGGTTCATCGACCGGCGTTTTTATGCGCAGCCGATCATTGAGCTGGCCGTTGAAATTCAGGCTTTCATGCAGCAGTGCCAAGCTGATGTTAAACAACGCATCGATGACCGCTTGTGTGAATGCTTGTTTGTCCCCGGCCTGAAGGCTTTGCAAACCGCCTCTCAGGCTGATGAGTGTCTGAAACAGCCAGGCTGCCTGTTGCCATGGCCCCCAGGCAAAAAACGTCAAGCCATTGAACAAGGTCCACGCACAGAGCTTGAATAAATTCCAGCGCCGCTGGGACGTCGACACGATCGTGTGATCGGCCAGTGTGATGAGCGTGTCCACATGCGCCTGAAACATCGCTTCAACATAATCCCCCCTCAAATACTGTGTGCTGAGGGTTGCAGGGCTACGCGGCAACAGGCTCAACACGCCCTCAAGCAAAACGCTTTCCAGATGCGGGCGTTCAAATCCACCGTCGCTGTAGAGCCCACGCGCCTGGTCGTCGAGCCACGCCAGCACCACGTTCTGGAGTTCGCCAGGCTGTTTGATGGCATCTAACAAAGCTGCCCACGTCGCAAACTCACGCAATGATTCACGCGCATAAGGTGCGTACAGAATGAAAGGCCCTGACTCGATTGCTTGCGGGCCGAATACAAACATGTTGGCGACTGGATTCATTGGCGCATCGGCATAGGCATGAAAGCCCAGCGGGCGTACGCACAAGCGGCCATTTTGCGCCGACAACAGCGCATCAGGGCGCATCAAGCGATGTAACAGGCGCCAGCCACTGCTCGTAAACCCGGACTCGCCCTTGATTTTCTTTTCCAGTGCCAGCAATGACAACTGAAGGCTCAGTTGGCTTTTGTACAACGCCAGTCGGCGGTCGGTTTGAGCCTCATCGTCTACCAGTGTCTGCTTGAGCAGCGCGATGTAGCGCGGACCAATGTCCAGCTCGTCCACCAGGTTTTTCACGTAATCCACGGTGAGCCAGTCAGGCAACGCTTCCCCCTCACGGCCCACAACCGCCATCAGCGTCGACGGCTTGGCGCCTGTGTAACTGAGCGCAAATTCGGTCAACGGCGTGATTTCCTCGCGCGTTGATCCCAGCGTGAGGTTTTCGATCACCACTTGATGAATATCAATGCGCGTCACCTCTACCGCGCTGTGGGGGTGTTGCAACTTGATACTGGACGTCAACATCTGGCCAGCGAATGCAGGCAGCGAGTCAATACCGTCTAAAAACGTTTGCCCCTTACTCTGCGACTGCCACATGACCTGCGCAATCATCAGCTTGCTGTACGCCAGTTGGTCCAGTGCACTGGCCTGAGCCAGCCATGACGGCAGTTTAGACAACACATGCTCGAAGTAAGGCCGCTCCTGGTGGCTGAAGAAGGGGAACATTGCCCCGGCATCATCGAACGACAGCTCCAATTGCTCAACGCTCCAGCGCTCTTGCTGTGCCTTGATGCCGATGCCGCCGGTTTCTTCGATTTTTTGGTCCAGCAATGTCAGCGCCAGGGCCGTAAAAAAGTGGCCATCGGGTTCATGCAGGCCCCAGTTGAAGGAATCACCCGCCGCCCTGCTTTGAGGGTAACGACTCAACGACAAACCAAACGCTTCAATCGAGTCAAATCGTTCAATCCCTTGTTCCGGGGAGTAACTGAGCACCAGCAGGCGGCCTGGCATTTGACGCGTCACCAGCATCAGGCCCGGCAGGTGTACAGCGTCAGACAGGTCGGCGGGGTTACGCGCAACGGTGACCAAATACGCATGCAAGGGCGTTTCTTCACTGCCGAGCAAGCGTTCAGCCTTATCAGGAAAGCTCGCCACGACCGTCAGTGCCACAGCCTGCTCCGGGCTCAGCCCCCGGCGCGGATTTGAATGTTGCACGGCCGAGGTCAACCCCCCTTGCAATACCTGGCTCAACCATCGAACAGGGCTGGGCGAGCGCTCCCCCGGTTCACTCCAGTAGCGCGTCAACGCGTACTGGTAGGCTTGTACCAACAACGGGGCGCAGTCATTGATCAGGCTCTGCACTTGCTCGATGCCAACGCTCAACAGGTGCAGATCGTCCACAAGCGCGTCAGAACTCAGACGATGCACGCCGGGCAATAGCCGCACAGGCGTACCGTCGATATAACTCTGGATCATCACATCGATAAGGGGCATGTCGCGGTAACGCAGCGGCGCGGTGTCGGCCTGTGAGGAAAAAGGGTCCGGGAATGGCACCTGTTCGGCCAATGTGACCCGGTTTATATCGACGCGCCTGGTGGGGAATTTTGCCAACCATTGCTCGTTTAAAAACTGGGCGATCACACCTTGAAACGTTGGGTGTGGGGCAAAGGTCTGGGCAGCGAAACTGCCCATCACGTAATAACGCGAGATCAAGTCGGTGGTCGATGAGAGTGTTTTCATGGGCTGTCCATTGCGTTAGTCATCACAGAGCGGTTTAGCCTGCGCGCCAGGGCGCTGGCCAAACCGGATGCGCTGATTAAAACCAATGCACATGCATGAGAGGCGGTAGCCGGTTATCCGGCCCTATGGCGTTGACAGAAAAAGGCGCTGTGCCAACGCCTTATCGACTTTGGCGCGGTATACCTCGATATAGGCGTGGGCCGTCTTGGCACGGGCGTAAAGCGCCTGTTCACTCAACGTTCGCTGCTCTGCGGTTTTCAAGTGGGCCACATCAAAAGCCGCCGCCGGGGTGTCAAGCGCGGGGTAGTGAAAATGCGCAAACCACAGCGCCTTGCCGTCCTTGTCTCTGATCGCATACTCCTGAAGGTAATCTTTGCGCTGCCCTCTGGACAAATGCCGCCGCGCCCCCTCCGGCGCGATAGTGATCTCACCTTGAGTCTTTAAATAGTCGACATTGGGGCCGGTGGGGGGCAGTCGCTTGATGATCTGAATGCGCAAGCTTTTGCCTTCTACACGCAAGTCTCTTGCCCCCATCGCAAGGTCTTGGCTCAATGCCAGCACCACGGTTCTACGCGCCTCCGTCAAGGTCGGGCTATCCGCAGGCGTGGCCATGACCACCTGCTCGATCTGCTTGCCCACCTCCTCCATCGACCGGGCTTTGAACGCCAGTATTTCCTCAATTTCGATCGGGATTTTTGACGTCGCAGCACTTGCCCGATTGTCTTGAATCACCTTGGCCAAACGCCCCAGCAAGGTGCGAGCGTCAGCTTCCAGCCTCACCAGACTCTTGCCATGCGAAACCTGAACAGTTGAAGGACGGGTACTGCCGATCTCTTCCCACTGCCCGTTTTCGAGCTGGCGAAAGGAGCGCACCTGCATGCGGTCGATGCCCTCGGTTACATCCACGATTTCATCGCCAGGCTCGGTGGGGGACTCACGCTTGATGCCGAGCAAGGTCTGTCTTTTGGTGGTTTTAATGATCTTTTGTGCCGGATTCAAGGGCGTGGCTTTCGCACCCGTCACCCGCATCTGGCTGCTGGGCCCCGGCCTTGGTTCATCCATTTCAGATGAGGAACTTTCTGACTCGCGAATGACCATTTCCAGCTGTGTCTCGGCAAACCCGCTCAGATGCTCCAGCACACGGCGAATGGAAGGCAGGTACTCATTGCGAAAATGCTCGGAGCCTAGTTGCTCAAGGCTCACGCATAGGGCGTCGGCGGACGCGTATTGCTCGATTGCACTGTCGAACAATTCGATGTGTTGAGGATCAAATAATGCACCTTCGCGTGGCATGTACAGTTGTGACCAGGCCGTATCAATCAAGGTGCCTTGCCCAAACAGATCGAACGCATATTGTTCTTCAGGCAGAAGGTCCGTTGCATCACGCCGAATCAGAAGCTCACTCAGGGTTTCCAGATAACTCACTGCCCAATGGCGATCAAAATATTGTCGATCAGGCCGCTGCATGAGTTCTACCAATGCACTTTCTTTGGTCACAGGTCTTAACGTGGCTTGTGTAATGGCTTCTGACTCAAGCACCGAATTATCAAATAGCCGCTCCTCCAACTTTTCTGCCTGCTTTAAATGCGCAACCCATTGCTCGTACGGCGCGCTGGTACCTTCTTGGATACCGTTCAGTGCCGCCTTTAGCCCATCCAGATAATCCGCATGCAACCGGGTAACCGGTAACACGCGAAGTGCCTCTTCCAGGTAGTTCTGTAATCTGAACAGCTTCAATACGACACGCGGCCACACCTCTTGCATCTTTTGCTCAAAGCGCTCGGTCGGCATCAACTTATTGGCCTTGCCCATGACTTTGACCAACTCAAGTGTCGTCGCTCGCCAAAGACCGACATCGCGCTCATAACGGTCAACAAATTGTGCTACCCGTTCAGGATTGGCTGTCAGCAATTGCTCGCTGATTTTCAGCACCGCATCACGCCGTTTAAGCTCGCCCAAGAGGCGTTCTTCTTCCAGGGCGAGTTCGCCCAGTTTTGCGTTCTTTTGCGCACGTAACGCCTGAATACGCTTCTTCGGCCCGCCCCCGCGCAACCCCAGGCGCAAATCGAGATCCCATTGGCCCAAGCCATCTGTTTTAAGCCTTGGCCCCAGCCGCTCAGGCTGCTTGTCATCCTGCACGGCCAGACCATCGGCCTGACGGGTGATGCGGTAAACCTTGCCGTCGAGTCGCACGAATGACTTGCCTTGATAATTGATAACGCCTTTTAACGGGCCCACCTCGATCACGGTACTCAGGGAGAGGTCAACGTCTACCGCGAACGCTTCAAGACTCACGCGCTGGCTTGCCGTGAGCTGGCGCGAAGCACTGAACCAGCCATCCAGGGTCGAGAAGCGGCTCGCAGAATCCCCATTGATACTCGACACCATTTTTTGGCTCAGGGGTGAAATTGCAGGCGCGTCAACAGGCACCGGTTTTTCAACCTCGGGCAAGTTCATCATCGGTTCGTCAATGGGCGGCTTAAAGCGCAGCGGCTCGCTGGCACCGGTTTTAAACCGCATGCCTTGGTGCAAGAGCGCCAGGCTGATTGTGAACAGCAGATCAATCACGCTCTGCGCAGCGCCCTGTTTGTCACCGTCGATCCGGGCTTGTAAGCCATTCTCAAGACTGATCAGAATTTGAAACAGCCAAGCGGCTTTTTGCAGCGGGCCGCTCACAAAAAACGTCAAACCGTTAAAGACCGTCCATGCATAGCGCTTGAACAGTATCCAGCGGCGCTCCGAACGCGATACGGTTTGCCGGTCTGACAGAGTGATCAATGCCTGGGCATTGGCATAAAACATCGCCGTATACATTCCCCCAATAATACGGTCCGTGCTGAGGGTGGCCGGCGTGCGCGGCAAGAGCGCCAAAAAACCCTCCAGAAGCACACCTTCAAGGTGCGGTCGTTCAAAACCGCCGTCTGCGTATAAACCGCGCGCATCGTCATCGAGCCAAGCCAGCACAGTCTCTTGCAGTTCACCCGCCTGATTGATCGCCGCCAGTAAGGCTTGCCACGTTGCAAACTCCAGCAGCGCGTCACCGGCAAAGGGACGGTAAAGCACAAACGGGCCCGTACGAATATCTCTGGGACCCAGCACAAACATGTTGGCCACATAATTGGGCACAGCCCCTTCATAGGCGTAAAAACCCAGCGGCCTGACACACAAGCGATCATGCACTGGATCATGCGCCGAGTCAGCGTTCAGCAGGTGATTGAGCATTTGCCAACCGGCCTCTGTAAAACCCGCGTGAGACCTGATTTTGTTTTCCAGCGCGCGCAGGGGTAACTGCACACTCAATTGCTGCGTGTAGAGCGCCAGGCGACGCGCCGATTCAACCCGATCATCCACCATTAAGCGCTTGATCAAAGCGATGTATTGACTGCCAATATCGAGTTCATTCAACACATTTTTCAGGTAGGCCGAGGTCAACCAAACCGGCAGCGGTTGCTGATCGTGAGCGCTCAGGCTCATCAGGCCCGACGGTTTGCCACCGACGTACATCAACGCGAACTCGGGCAGTGGAATGACCTCTTCGGTCAGCAACCCCAGCTCAAGGCTTTCAATCGACACATCGTGAATGTCGATCCTGGACGCCTCGACCGCAGCGCGCGGGTAGTCCAGCCGGATGCGCGCATTGAGTACTTGGGCAGCGAATGCCGGTAGCGACACGATGCCGTCCATGAAGGTCTCGCCATGCGGCTGCTGCCCGGTCGCCTGAGCGGCCATCAGCGTGCTGTACGCCATAAGATCCTGTGCACTGGCGTGTTTGAGCCATGCAGGAAGTGTTGCTACCACCCGATCAAGCTCGGCGCGCTCAGGCGGGGTGAAAAAAGTGAACATTGCGCTCTGAGTCTCAAGCGTTTGTGCCAACAGCCCCATACTCCAATGCTCTGTTTGAGCGCGTTGCCCCGTAAGGGTCAATTGACGCAACTGTTGATCCAGCAACGTCAGCGCCAATCCGGTAAAGAAATTGCCTTCTGGCTCCTCTAACGACCAGGTAAACGATGGCCCCGCCAATGTGCCTTGCACCCGCTCAATCAAAGCGACACCAAACTGTTGCAGAGAATCGAACACCTCGACTCCCTGCGCCAGCGAGTAGCTGAGCACCAACAGGCGGTCAGGCATTTGACGTGTGATCAGCGCTACCCCCGGCAATTTAAAGCGCTGAGTTTGCGTAGCTTCAATGCATTGAATATTGATCAGATACGCGTGCAGGGGAGTTTCTTCAGCCATTTTCGAGCGGGCCGCCGCGCTCGGGAAGTTCGCCACCACCGCCAAGGCGGCGGCCTGATCATCAGGCAGAGCCAGCAATGAGTCAGGTTGCGCAATGACCGCGCTCAGGCTGCCTTGCAGCACCTGCTGTAACCATTGAACCGGACTGAGACCGCGCTCAGTGGCTTCGCTCCAGAACTGCGCCAACGCCTGCTGATAGGCTTGCATTAATACCTCGGCGCAGTCATTGAGCCGCTGTTGGACCTCGCCCATATCCACCGGCAATGCAGTGCGCAGCGATGTATCTGAGTCGGTGGTCAGGCAATGAAAGCCTTGTATCAAGTGCACCGGCTCAGCATTGATGTAACCCTGGATCAGTACCTCAACCAGCGCCATGAACCGATAACGTGGGGGCTGCCCCTGCCGGGTGACGGTGAACGGCTCAGCGATCCACAACGGCGTATCGTCACCCACATTCAGGTTCGGGTACTTGTCGCGCAACAGGCTGTTGAAGCACTGCATGGCGACACCGCGAAAGGTAGGACGAGGTGCAAAGTCCAGATGGACAAAGCTGCCCAACGGACTGTATCGGGCAATCAAATCGGGGCTGGAAGAGAGTTTATTCATGGCCAATCCATCGCATTGAATCACTAAAGAACGGTTTGGCTGACGGGGTAATCGTCAGCCAAACCCGAGTGCGTGATTCAACGTGATGAGACGTGACGGGAGGTGGTAAGCGGGTATTGCTAAATGCCCGGCGACTAAACGCTGGACCGGTGGCGTTGCACAAAACGGTCCACATAGTCATCGGCCGGGGCCTGCAAAATATCGTGCGGGGTGCCCACCTGAACCAGTTGCCCATCTTTGAGAATGGCGATGCGATTGCCAATGCGCAGCGCCTCATCCAGATCATGGGTGATAAACACGATGGTCTTTTGCAGTGTGCGTTGCAGCTCAAGCAGTTGATCTTGCATCTCGGCGCGAATCAACGGATCGAGGGCGCTGAAGGCTTCGTCCATCAGGATGATGTCGGTGTCGGTGGCCAACGCCCGAGCCAGACCGACTCGCTGCCGCATCCCCCCCGACAGCTGATGCACAAAGGCGTGCTCATAACCTTGCAGCCCCACCACTGAGATCCAGTGCCGTGCACGCTCATCGCATTGCGGCTGACTCTCGCCTCTGACCTTCAATCCATACGCGACGTTTTCGACCACGTTGCGATGCGGCAACAGGCCGAAATTCTGGAACACCATACTGATTTTGTGCCGCCTAAATTGGCGTAATGCGGGCATGTCGTAATCAAGGATGTTCTGGCCGTCGACCAGGATCTGGCCACTGGTGGGGTCGATTAAACGGTTGAGGTGACGCACCAGCGTCGACTTGCCGGAACCGGACAAGCCCATGATGACGAACACTTCACCGGCACGGATCGACAGCGACAAATCGTTGATCCCGATCACGCAACCCGTTTTGGCCAACACTTCTTCCTTACTCTTGCCTTCGCGGATCAGCGCCAGGACGTCTTTTTCGCGATTGCCGAACACCTTGAACACGTTGCGCACTTCGATTTTATTGATCGTCACGTCTGTCATTCCTGAGGCCCATGCCGAGGTCGGCCATAAGCCTGAGTGATACGGTCAATGACCACTGCCAAAATCACAATCGCCAGCCCGGCCTCCAGGCCCTTGCCCACGTTGAGCGTTTGTATGCCGACCAGCACGTCCTCGCCCAAGCCCCGCGCACCAATCATCGACGCAATGACCACCATCGACAGCGCCATCATCGTCGTCTGGTTGATGCCCGCCATGATGCTCGGCATCGCCAACGGCAGTTGCACGCCGAACAATTGCTGCCAAGGAGTGGCGCCAAACGCATTGATCGCCTCCATCACTTCCCGGTCGACCTGACGCAACCCCAGGTCGGTGAGGCGAATCAAGGGCGGTACGGCATAGATCACCGTGGCAAAAATGGCCGGGACCTTGCCCAGGCCGAACAGCATCAACACCGGGATCAAATACACAAAGCTGGGCATGGTTTGCATGATATCCAACAAGGGCATCATCACCGCCCGCAAACGATTGTTGCGCGCCGCAAGAATACCCAGCGGAACCCCCAACACCACCGAAATGACCGTGGCCACCATCATCAGCGCCAGGGTTTGCATCAGCTTGTCCCACAGCCCGACGGCACCGACCAGAAACAGCAGGCCAACAATCACCAATGTGCTGAGGACTTTACGGGTGGCGTGCCAGGCAATCGCCCCCACGATGGCCAGCATCAGCCACCAGGGGGTGATGCGCAGCAGGTTTTCAAGGTTGATGATGGCCCACAGCAGCGTGTCGGAGATGTGCCTGAACACATCGCCGTAATGGCTGACCAGCGCGTCCACGCCGTCGTTGACCCAGCCTGCGATGGAAAACGTCATGTTGTCTGGAAACATGCAGTGCTCGTGTCAGTGAGTTATTTGGAGTTCAGCGCTGCATCGACTTTTTGTGCCGCGTCAGGGGTTACCCAGGCATGCCAAATCTGCGGTTGCTCGCGCAAAAAAGTTTCAGCGGCCTTGCGTGGCTCCGTGCGTTTTTCGCTCATGTGGGCCAACGTTGTGTTGAGCAAATCAAGGGGCAAGTCGACCTTTTCATAGAACGCGACCAACTGCGGGTACTCGGCTTTGAAAGGTGCTGAAACGCCAATCGCCAGTTTCGCCGGTAACGAGCGCGTGCCTTTGGGGTTGGGGTTGTTGACGTCAGCCAGGGTCTTCCAGGCCTCGGCATCAAAGGCCGGCTCTTCGAGCTTGATCAGTTTGTAGCGGCCAATCAGCGGGGTCGGTGACCAGTAGTAGAACAACACCGGTTTGCCACGACGAATCGAGGAACTGACTTCGGCATCCAGCGCCGCGCCCGAGCCGGTGCGGAAATTCACGAAATCCTTGTCCAGGCCATACGCCTTGAGCTTTTGGCTGTTCACAATCTCAGACGTCCAGCCGGTGGGGCTGTTAAGGAAACGGCCACGGGTCGGGTCTTCCTGATCACGGAACACCTCTTTGTAGCGCGCCAGGTCGTTGACCGACTTCAAGTCCGGCGCCAGCGCCTTGATGCCTTTTTCGGCATCGCCCTTGATCACATACTCCGGCACCCACCAGCCTTCACTGGCGTTTTTGACAATATCGCCCAAGCCAAACACTTTGCCCTCAGCTTGCGCCTTGAGCCACACCGGGCTGCGGCCAGCCCACTCTTCGCCAATCACCTGAATGTCGTTTTTAGCCAGGGCGGCCTCAAGACTGACCGTGCTGCCGGGCAAGGTGTCTGTGGCGACGCCGTAGCCTTTCTCGGTGATAAAGCGCAGCATTTCGGTAATCAAACTGCCGCTTTCCCAAGTGATATCACCGAAATAAACAGGGGGCTTCTGGCTTTGCGCCAAGACCGGTTGCGTGATGAGTCCTAACGCCAGAAGCGAGCCACCGAGCCACTTTTTCAGATTGTTCATACAGATTCTCTTGTTTTGGAGGAGCGGTCTTGAAACGGTGCAATGCCTGTTTTGGAGCACCGGCGCAGCGCAAGGTTCATGTAATCGCTGACCGAGCGCTGGGAAATCCCCAACTGCGCGGCTATTTCGGGGTAGGTCATGCCGTTCACCCGCGAGAGCACAAAGGTTGATTTGACCTTGTCGGGCAACCCTTCGAGCTGACGCTGCACCGTGCGCAAGGTTTGATGTAACTGCGCCATAGACTCGGGGCAAGGCACGTCCTGCGTATCGTGCAGGGGTAAAGTCATTAAATAGGCCCGCTCTACCGAACGACGGCGCCATAGTTGATACACCAGCCGCTGTGCGATGGTCGTCAATAATGCCCGCGGCTCACGAATACCCCCTGGGGTTGGCACGTTGAGCAACTGGACAAAGGTGTCGGCTGCAATGTCTTCAGCGTAGCTGTCTGAATGCAGATTGCGCCGCAAACGAGTGTGCAGCCAAACATAGTGAGCGCTGAAAAGCTGACTCACGTAATCACGATGAGAAAGGTCGGCCCCGGACATACAGGCTCCAAAAAAAAAGATGAAAGCAAGGTGTCCGGTGATCCGGTGCGGCGATCCTAGCAAAATCCTTTATTTCTTTTAAATATTAAAAAATGATTTAAACATTCATTTTCGATATATAAACGCGCACAGTGGCGTGCTATTGCAGCACCTCAAAGCCTTGAAGCGTCGCCTCGCGTTGGTAATCGAGCAGGCATTCATAGTCTGCCAGGCTGGCGGGTAGCACCTCACGCAGCCCCAGGCACTCGCCCACCTGCGGTAACTGTTCAAGTGCCGTGTTCATGGCCGTGCGAATGCGCTGTACCTCCTGCGCGCTCGTGCCGATAGACGTGATAAACGGCAAGGTTGGGCTGGGGGCCGTGCGGGCAACGATTCGAATGCCCGCCACTTCTTGAGGCGCGTAGTGCGCAAGGTAGGCAAAGGTCACGCTGTCGATAGCGGCCAGATCTGCGCGCTGAGCCTGGACCCAACGCAGGCTGTGTTGATGCGCCCCGCTGATTGTCACCGACGAAAAAAAGCGCCCACCCTGCTGTAAGGGCGCCAGTTGATGACGAAACAGGTTCATGCCGCTATTGGAATGCTCGTCATTGATCACCGCGCGGCAGCCGCGAAATTGAGCCAATGTGCGACGCGGATCCTGTTCGCGGCAGACAATCACACTGCAATGGCTGCCGCCCGTGCTGTGCGGCCATTCGTAGTGCGGACGACCGATCAATTGCACCTGATCGCGCAGTTGCGTCATCAACGGGTAGCCGCAGGTTTGTGTCAGCAGCAGCTCAGGCGCACGAAACAACGCGCTCAGCTCAAGCCCCTGCGCATCAGCGCGTGTGTCTCCCAGCAATTGCATGATGCGTGTCAGCCATTGCTCATTGGCGGCCTGCACCGGCTGCGGCGCTACATACATCGCGAGGGCTGCGTAACGACCCGACATAGAACACTCCTGGTGCAATTAATGAAAGGGATGCTGAGGGCTGTCGATGGCGCGCACGCTATTGTTGCGCAGGAACGTGCCATAGCCTTCAACCAAAAAGCCACCACTGCGCTCAATCCATTGCGCGCGCCGAGCCCGGTACACCGTCGGCAAGTAAAACCACGGTAAGCCCGGCAGGTCGTGATGCACCAAATGCAAATTCAAGTGCAAAAAAAGCCACGCCCAGGGCCAACCGGCCTCATTGAGCACCGTTCGCTGTTCGGGCCGTTCGGCAGGCCGATGCTCATAGTAAGAACGCAACGCGCCCACGGACAGCGCAGGCACCGATACCAGGAACACGTACTGCCAGATCGACAGCACGCTGGAGTGAGCAATAAAGGCAAACATCAACCCGGTGCAAAAACCGTGCGTCAGCCACATGCACCACGCCTGTCGCTGACCTTGGCGCAAGCGTGCAAACTCTTGCGTGGCCAGCCCGCATAAGGCCAGTGGCGGCCCGATCAATACCCGCCCCGTCACAGTCTTGTTCAGCCAGAGCAACCCACGCAGCAGTTTGGGCGACTCAGGCCATTGGCGGTTGAGCAGATAACGGCTTTCCGGGTCGATACCGGGCAGGGTCAGGTCATGGTCTCGGTGGTGCAGCAAGTGGCTGTCCCGGTACAAGGTGTACGGGTACCACACGGCAAAAGGCGCATACCCCAGCAGTTTGTTGAACCACAGCGCCCGCGTGGGATGGCCGTGCAACAGCTCGTGCTGCACCGACATCCACAACACGACCACCGGTATCAACAAAAGGATTGTCCAAAAAGCCCCTATCAACGGGCTGATGAACAGCAGGCCAAACCACGCACCGGGAACAGCGATCAGCAATAGCCAGGTGGGCCATTGAGTACGACCGGTAAAGCTGCGGGCCAAGGTGCGAATGTGTTGTTGCTGGGCAAGATCAAAGTAGTGCGCCATCCTGAAGCTCAATAAAGAAGTAGAAGAACCTTCTGTGGCGCGAGCGGTGAGTTTCTTGCAGATCGATTGGTTATTTGCTTAGAGCGGATTGAACAGGGCTGGGCTTGCAAAATCGCAGACACAAAAAAAGCAGCCCCAAGGCTGCTTTTCTGGTGTTTTTTGAAACTGCGTAGCCCCAAAAAACAAAATTTGGAGCGGGAAACGAGACTCGAACTCGCGACCCCGACCTTGGCAAGGTCGTGCTCTACCAACTGAGCTATTCCCGCAATAATGGCGTCCCCTAGGGGACTCGAACCCCTGTTACCGCCGTGAAAGGGCGGTGTCCTAGGCCACTAGACGAAGGGGACGTTGCCCGAAATGTACATGTACATGTACATTTCAGTGCCAGGCACAGTAACCGAAGTTATCGCTCTGGCTTTTCACCAACTTCGCTCGAAAGCAAAGCTGCTTGTGACACAAAAAAAATCAGCCTTGGCTGATCTTTTTATGCTTCCTGAACACTGTTAAGCGTCAGAAAACAAAATTTGGAGCGGGAAACGAGACTCGAACTCGCGACCCCGACCTTGGCAAGGTCGTGCTCTACCAACTGAGCTATTCCCGCAATAATGGCGTCCCCTAGGGGACTCGAACCCCTGTTACCGCCGTGAAAGGGCGGTGTCCTAGGCCACTAGACGAAGGGGACGTTGCCCGAAATGTACACGTACATTTCAGTGCCAATCACATAACCGGAGTTAATGATCTGGCTTTCACTCAACCCCGCCCGAAAGCGAAGCTGCTTAAAAATGGAGCGGGAAACGAGACTCGAACTCGCGACCCCGACCTTGGCAAGGTCGTGCAG